>JBOGIQ010000039.1:0-27654 GCA_050742535.1 Vicinamibacterales bacterium
ACCCCAGACCGATCGACCGCTCCGACTTCAGGGGACGGCGATAACCGGCCGCCTGTAGCAGGATGAGCGGCAGCAGCGCGATGAAGGTGCCGAACTTCAGCCAGCCCGGGCTCACTCGCGACACCAGCATCGTGCCGGCGATGACGCCTGGCAGCAGGCCGACAACGATGGGAAACACCCGGCGCCAGACGTTCGGCAGCGATTCGCGGTTCACCCAGAGGACGTAGGCGTTGAGCGCGACCTCGATCGGGACCAGGGCCGGGTTCAGGACCCGGTTGGTCAGGAAGAGCAGCGCGAGCGGGACCGTAATCGAGGAAAAGCCGTAGCCAAGCGCGCCATTGACAATGGCCGCGACGAACGTGATGCCGAGAAGAGCGAGGTGTTGGGGTTCCATGGCCGAGCCGACCCATTAGCTTACTGGACGTGAAAGGCCGACCTGAAGGTCGGCCTCTACCAGTGCGCCAATCCGCATGAGCTGGTCAATAATCGTTGATCGGAGGCAAAACTCAGTGGACAACCCTGTCCAGGCGGGCCTGTCCCGCCGAAGCGGTGACGCGGGGCACAGCGCGAAGGCGGACGGCCCACGCGTCGAGGGCGGTGCGCGCATCGTCCTTACGGCGCCGCTGACCGAAATCATCGACCACGCCGGCTACTTCATCCAGATGAGCATGGCCTCGCTGCCGATGTGGCTGGAAGGCATCCTCAACAAGAAGTATCCGGAGTGGCGCAAGGTCGAATACAACGAGGACGGGTCGGCGCGATACATGCCGGCGGGCGTCCGCGTGCTCGAGAAATCGCTGCTGCGCCGGTTCGACGCCGCCAGCATCGTCTGCTGCTACCCGCAGGACCTCGACGCGTTCATCGGCCCGAACACGCGCGTCGTCGCGGTCTCGACGCACAATCCGCTCGGCGTGACGTTCGCCGCCGGCGTGTACACCTCGATCTTCGGATCGGCAAAGCAGCCAATCAACTCCCACTACGCGCGGCAGATGTTCGCCACCATCAAGGCGAACCCGTGGCGGGCGAGCTTCAAGGTCATCGTCGGAGGATCGGGCGGCTGGCAGATCACGCAGAACGACATGTTCGACGAGCTGAGCGTGGACTGCGTCGTCGAAGGCCGCAGCGAATCGGAACAGACGCTGGCGTTGTTCGACCAGGCGCTGGCCGGACAGGCGCTGCCGCGGCAGATTGATGTGGCGCATCCGACGACGCGCGACGAGATTCTGTTTCCGGACAAGCGCACGACCTTCGGCGTCGTGGAGATGACGACAGGATGCGGGCGCCGCTGTCAGTTCTGCGTGCCGGATCTCAATCCGCAGATCGATCTGCCGAAGGACAAGATTCTTGCCGCCGTGCGCGCGAACGTGCGCGAGGGCAACAAGCAGATCTCGCTGGCGACGGAAGACATGTTCATCTGGGGCCAGGTGCACACGAATACGCCGTTCTATTTCCCGAATCGCGAGGCGCTGCTGGATCTTTACTCCCAGGTGGTCGACACCCCCGGCGTCGAGCAGCACGTGCTCAGCCACGCCACGATCGCTCCGGCTGTCGTCGATCCCGTCTTGATACGCGAACTGTCGGCCAGGCTGCTGGACAAGAGCCCGATTCATCTGCCGGTTCTGAGCTCGCACCCGAAGCGCAAGGCGCTCGTACCGCTCATCGGGCTCGAGACCGGGTCGGTGAGGATGGCCAAGCAGGTGATGCCGAGCAAGGGGGTGCCGTTCCCAATCGACGAATGGCCCAGCGTCGTCATCCGCGGGCTGGAGATCCTCAACCAATACAACTGGTTCCCGGCGATGACGCTGATCATCGGCAATCCCGGTGAAACCGACGACGACAGCCGTGCGACGCTGGATTTGATCTACGAGGTCGAGCGCCGCGGCCTGTTCGCGTTCTTCATCCCCTCCATCTTCACGCCTCTCCACGACACGCGGATGGAAAAGAAGAAGGGTGTGGCCGAGACCGCCGAACTGAGCCCGCTGCAATGGCAGCTGATGATGAAGTGCTGGAAGATGAATCTGCGGCCGGGTCAGAACAGCTGGTGGGGGCCGACCGCTTGGCGTGTCGGCGCGCTCGGGCTCTGGGCGTGGAAGCTTCGGAAGCTGAACGGCCCCGGCTTCACGTGGCCGCTCTTCATGTTCGCGAATGCCATTCCGGAGTCGCTGATGGCGCGGATGGGTAAGATCTACATCGGAAAACCGATGTACGTGAAGACGCGCAAGGAACTGCTGGCGTCGGTGAAGCCGTCTATGCGGCAGCACCTCAGGCCCGACACAGGCGACATGCCCGACGGCGAGATACCTCCGCCGCCGAAGCACACGCCCTTCATTCCGCTGGTTCCGCAGGCGGTGTAATCCGGATCTTCGGATCGGCGCGATTCAAAGAGCCGGATGAGACCGTCTTGATGTGATCGTATCGCCTGAAAACATGGGGGATTTCTTCAGAGCGGATCCGGTACGGCTCATGCTCATCGTCGAGCAACCGCCGACGCCGGGCTCTGACAGGTGAGGTGAAAGCGGATTACGGAATTGGCGGAGTCTGCGTGGCTCCGCCAGTTCCTCCTCTCCTACCTCCTATCTCCTATCTCCTCCGATGATTTCGATCACGAATCGTGGTCTAACTATCAGATAACAGACGGTACCGTCGTGCCGGACAGGAGCAGGGGACATGCCTTCAACCGTTCAGTTTCATCGAGTTCTGCGAGCGACGCCCGAGCGCGTCTACCGGGCCTTTCTCGACGCGGACGCCATGGCCAAGTGGCTGCCGCCGAATGGATTCACCGGCAGAGTCCACCATTCGGACGTGCGGGTCGGTGGCACCTACAAGATGTCGTTTACAAATTTCACCTCGGGCAAAAGCCACTCCTTCGGCGGTGAATACCTGGAGCTCGTTCCAAACGAACGGATTCGCTGGACGGACCGGTTCGACGACCCGAACCTGGCGGGCGAGATGGTGGTGACCGTCACGCTGAAGAAAGTCATTGTCGGAACCGAGGTGAACATCGTGCAGGCGGGGCTGCCGGACGTCATCCCGCCGGAGGCGTGCACGCTTGGCTGGCAGGAATCGCTCGCGCTGCTGGCGAAGCTGGTCGAGGCGGAGATTCCCGATTAGGACGTAGTGTCCGCCTTCAGGCGGACCAATCCGGCGTAGTGTCCGCCTTTAGGCGGACCGGCCTCGCCGCCCGCGTCAGCAGGCATCTCGTTTCCGCCGGCCGCTCGGTACGCCTACTCAGGCTCGACTGACATTGTGAGGACGCGTGACGTTCGAGATATCACGTTTTGCTGGTGTCCGAACGGCTTTGCCAGTGTGCGGTTCGTGGCGTGTGCCCTCGGCGACCGAGCCGGCCGGCTCCAACGAGATACCTGCCGCCGCGGCTGGCCCACACCGTTCGCGCAATCGTGGGATCGTAGTGTCCGCCTTCAGGCGCACCTAGTTCACCAGCGCAAACGCTATTTCCGATCGGCCGCCGTGCCCACCCGGTGTGGCGGGAACGAACTCGCTCCAGGCGAGGGCGAAGCCGTCGCGCCACGGCACGATGGCGGGGATCAGCGATGACATGCTGTTGTCGGTGACGCGCCGGGACTCCGCCAGGGCGCGTCCGCGCCGGTCGAACGCCTGGAAATAGATTTCGTGCTGCCCGACCGTGTCGTCGCACCAGGCAAGACCTATGCGCACCCCGTTCCAGGCGATATAAGCGCCGATGGATTCCCCGCGCGTATCGGTCACCCGCTGCGCGCGGCCGTCAATCCCCGAGGTCAATTCGCCGGGTGGCCCGGCAAAGAGATAGACCTCGGTATTGCCATCCCTGGCGTCGAACCAGGTCAGCGCCGCATCGCCGCCGTGCACGGCGACGTCCGGATACTTCGATTCCTTCCCGTCGTCGCTGGTGAGGCGGGTCACCGGTGCACCGTCCGGCGTGACACGCGCCAGGAACAGCTCGCTGGCACGGGTCTGCCAGACGGCATCCCAGACGACCCAGGCGATGCTCTCGTCATCGATGTCCAGATTCACGTTCCAGGTGGTCCGATGCGCGGCGCCGAGGCTTCGTGGCTCACCAATCGGCTCGCCCGCCTCGTTCCATCGTGCCGACCACACTTCTTCGCCGTTACCGGAAGATGCGGGGCGGATCCAGGCGACGACGATCTGTCCACGATCGGCGGCGAGAACAGGGTTGCGGCCCGCGCCGGGCAGGGTGTTCGTCCAGATGTTCACGCCCGCGGCCGTCCAGAGGCCGATTCGCGCCGTGAGAGCCCCGTCGGCGGCTTTGTCGTACCAACCAACCGCAACCCGTCCGCCGGGGACGGCGGCGATGCTCGGTTCGTACGACTGGGCCGGGTTGCTTGTCAGCCGCACCTCCTTTCCGTGCGGCTGGCCGTCCCCGTCAAGGGCGCGGACGTAGATTTCTCCGTTGCCGTCGCGGATGTCGTACCACGACGCGATGAAGCCGGTGCCAGTCGCGGCAAGCGCCGCCTCGTATGCGCTGGCGGAGCTGTGACTGACCTGGCGCGGCGTGACGGGAGGAGACCCGCAGTGAACTGAGAGCGACGCGGCTACGAGAACACTCGCTGTTCGGAGCGGGCGAAACTCGTAGCCGCGGCGCACGGCTCCTACGGCCGCGGCGCGCCGCCGAAGGTGACGCGCACGCCGGCGCGGGCGGTCAGCGGCAATCCCGGAAAGCCGAACGACGGCTGGTATGCCTGATCGAACAGATTCTCGATGACCAGGTAGCCGCTCAGCCGGCGATGCACCTGGTAGGCGGCGCTGAGGTCGACCTTCTGGTAGCCGGGCGCGAGGTCCTGGTTCGGCAGCAGCATGCTGGTGTCGAAGAACCCGTCGCTGAGGAACGTACTGTCGTCGCGCCGGCCGGAGAAGAACGCCGACAACGCCACCTGCGCAGGGCCGTTCGCGTACGACACGAAGAGCGTTCCCGAATGCGTGGGCCGGCGGAATGGCCGCTCGCCGACCAGCGGCGAGAACTGGCCGATCTCGATGCCGGGGAAGGCCGGGTTGATGGACGCCGACGCGCTCAGCGCGTCGGTGACTTCCGCGTCGAGATAGGTGTAGGACGCTCCCAAGCGGAGCGTGTCGCGGACCGCCACCTCGCCCGACGTCTCGACGCCGTCCGCCCGGTACGACGCCGCGTTGAAATAGGCACCGAACTGTGTTGCCGCAGCGACGTCGGCCGGGACGCCGGCGAGAATCAGCTGCTGACGTCCCAGGAACTCCAGCAGATCGTCAAAGGTGTTGTGGAAGTAGGCGACGCGGACGCGCGCGTTGCCGTTCCAGAAGCCCTGTTCGACGCCGATGTCGAAGCTCTTGCTGCGCTCGGGGCCGACAGGGGACACATTCGCGGCGACGGGTGTCCCCTGCACCAGCGCGAACAACGAGTTGTTGGACTGGAACACGCTCGGTGCCTTGATTCCGGTGCCTGCGTTCAGGGTGATCTTCGTGTCGCCGATGGCCGATGCGCTCGGAAGCCGCAGATACGAGGCGACGGACAGACGCGGGGTGACCTCTGATTCGAAGACCTCGTTGTGTTCGTAGCCGAGACCGGCGCTGATGTAGTGACGATTCCTGAACGAACCGCGCCCCTCGACGAAGACGCCGCCGTTGTTGCGTGTCGCCGTCGGCTCCGGGTCCGGCTCGCCGTCGAGGTCCCGATCTTCATAGCCGCGCTCCTGTTCGAAGCGGGCGCCAGCCGACACGGCAAACATCTCGTGCAGCTGGAACGTCGTGTCTCCGGCGATGAGCCGACGGTCGGTGCGCGTCGCGAATATCGACGGATACCTTCCGCCAAAGTCGAGGATGGCGCGGCCGGTCACGCTGCGCCCGTTCGCACCCCTGATGGTGACGGTGTTGCCCAGATAGTTGGGGCCGAAGCCAAACGGATCGAACGGTTCCCCCGTTGGCGTCGGGTTCACGTACGCGAACTGTTCGTCGGTCCAGCCGAACCTGATCGTGCTTTGCAGCCGGTCCGACCATTGCGTGCGCGCGGAGGCCGTGAAGTACGTCTGTTGCTTGTCCTGCGACGAATCGTCCGCGATCCCGTAGTTGAGGAAGGCGTTGCTGCTCTCATACTCGCTGTCGATGCGGCGAACGCTGACGCTCAGGTCGGTGTTGCCCGCAATTGCCGCCCCGAACCGGCCGGCATAGGTGCCGTTCTCATACGCGTTGTTCGGCACGTCGTTGTTCGTGTCGAACCGCGAATAGCTCGAGAAGTAGTCGAACCGGCGCGCGACGCCGCCCACCGAGAACGTCGTGGCGAACGTGTCCAGGTTGCCGCCGTCGATCGAGTATTCGACCTCGGGGACGCGAGTGCGTCCGCGCTTCGTCGTGATGTTGATGACTCCGGCCAACGCGTCGCTGCCGTACATGACGCTGTTGGTCTGCCGGAGTACCTCGACCCGTTCGACGCCGCCGGTCGCCATCTGCCCGAAGTCGAACGCACCGCCGATGTCGTTCACCGGGATCCCGTCGACGAGCACCTTGTTGAAGTTGGCGTTGCCGCCGCGGATGAACATGGCGGTCGTGCCGCCGCGCCCGCCCGTGGGGACGACGTGCGATCCCGGGACGAGGCGTAAGGTCTCCGACAGCTCCGTTTTGTTCAGCGCTTCGAGCGTCTCCTCGTCGATGACCGTCACCGGTGCGCCGCTCTGTGCCTGCGAGATCTCGGTTGCCGATGCCGTGACCAGGACCGCCTGCTCGATTGCGCCGACCCGCACCCTGATATCCGCCGTCGCGCGCTCTCCGGCTCCGACGAATACCGGGTCGGACGTCACGGCTTCGAAGCCTGACGCGGTCACGACGACCTGATACCGGCCCGGTGCCAGGTTCTGAAAGGTATACACGCCTTCGGCGTTGGTCCGGGTTTCTCCCGCCTT
This sequence comes from Vicinamibacterales bacterium, assembly GCA_050742535.1. GTDB lineage: Bacteria > Acidobacteriota > Vicinamibacteria > Vicinamibacterales > UBA2999 > Gp6-AA40. Next base: position 6,882 of record JBOGIQ010000039.1, read on the forward strand.
CGGTTGTTCACCGATGAGCGTCACCGCCGCGCCGGCGACGCGTCCGCCCAGCGAGTCGACGACCGCTCCGGTCAGTATTCCCTGCTGCTGCGCAGCTGTTCCTCGCGGCTGCTGTGCAGCCGCGATCGCCGGCAGCACACAGATTGCGATCGCCAGCACGAACGTCATCCACCCACGCAGTTGAATCATCACGACTCCAGTCAACAACTCAGGGGCGGATTGTAGCGGCCGGCCAAACGCGCCGTGCCTGAAGAGTTCCTGAACTCTTTGTCAGGTACGAATCGACGTCCGCCTAACGAAAACTTCAGAAAGCCGTGTCGTGCCCGGGCGCTACACTGTGCCGCTACACTGTGCCGCCGATGCGTGCCTTCCTCTACAGGCCACAGACCGTCTTCTTCCGTCGCGCCCTGTTCCAGATACACCTGTGGACCGGTATCGTCGCCGGCCTGTACCTCTTCGTGGTGTGCGTGACGGGGGCGGCGCTGATGTTCCGCATCGACATGCAGCGGGCGGCGCATCCGGCGCTGTTCACTCCGGGAGCCGGGCCATCCGCTCACCCGGCGACGGTGCTCGAGCAGGTGCGCGACGCCTTTCCCGCCGACGAGGTGTCCTTCGTGGAAGCGCCCTCACGCCTCCGTCCGGTCTACCTCGCGTATCTGAGACGGGGGAATGATTTCCCAGCCATCCTGGTGGATCCGTCGAGCGGGCGAGTACTGGGCGAGGTGCCGCAGCATTCGGCGATCCGCACGCTGCAGGAGCTGCACTTCGACCTGCTCGCCGGCCGGAAGGGACGCATCGCGAACGGCCTCGGCGCCGTGTTGCTCCTGATCTTGAGCCTGACAGGCGTTGTGATCTGGTGGCCCGGCGTGGCGAACTGGCGCCGGTCGCTGAAAGTGCGGTGGATGCGGAACTGGCGGCGCGTGTCGTGGGATCTGCACAGCGCGACCGGCTTCTGGACCGTCGTGCTGATCGCCATGTGGGCCGTCACCGGGATCTACTTTGCCTTTCCGGCGCAGTTCCGCGACACCGTCAACTGGATCTCTCCGCTGACGATGGTCGTGCCGCCTGCCTCAGCGCCCTCGGCGTCGAGCGTGCGTCGCCCGAGCTGGCGGGAGCTGGTGGCTCGCGCACAGCGGCAGCGGCCCGACGAGCATGTGGCGCGAATGGTTCCACCGGCGGACGAGAAGGCGGCGTTCGTCGTGATGTTTTCGAATGAGATGCCGCTGCCCGGCGGGCGCGCAGACCTCACGCCGGTGTACGTCGATCAGTACACGGGAGCCGTGCTGAAATCGCCCGACGTCCGGCGCAGCGCCGGCGACGTGGTGGTGGACTGGGCCGGCTGGCTGCACGTCGGCGGGTTCGGCGGCAACGGCGTCCGCGTCGCCTGGTTCCTGCTCGGCCTGGCGCCGCCGCTCCTCTTCGCCACCGGGTTCACGATGTGGTGGACGCGCGTCGTCCGGCCACGTCTTTGAATAATCAACGATCGCAGCAAGAGGGGCGAACGAGATACACGATCGGCGGCCGCGGGCGCTGCGCGCCGCCCCTCGACTGGGCTCGGGCGCCCTGAGCATCGTCGAAGGGCGGAAATCGGTTTCCGCTCGAACTCTCACGCTGGCGCGGCGAGTAGTTGCTGATTCGCCGCCGCATCCATCGCACGGCTCAAACGCCGGTAGTACCTCGCCGCAACGAGAACGCGTTGACGGAACTCGCCGCGGAAGCCTCGCTCCACCCGATTTCCCGCTTCGCAGTACGTGGCGCTAGCTTACGCGTCCGCCGATCGGTATCTCATTCGCCTAGCGTCGATGTCAGCGACGTTGCGCGGAACCGGTACGACGGCGCACCCCGTCCGCTGAATAGCGCAACGCACCGCTAAAGCGGTGGCCTACGAAACGCGTACCGACCTATGCGGATTTGCGCCGCCGGCCGAAACGCCACGCGACGAGCAGGCCGAGGATCGGCAGGGCAGCCGCCGCAGCCTGCCACTCCGATGGGACGGCATCGCGCCGGGCCTCGTTGCGCGGAGCGGTGGACGTCTGCCGTGCCTCCATGACCTGACCCTCGATCTGCCGCACGTTGCGGCTCGGCGCGGGCACTGCCTGAAGGCGCGCAGTAACTTGCGCGTCGTTGCTGCGGACGAAGGAGTCGAGGCGTTCGGCGCCGGCATCGATCCCTTCGCCCGTCGCCCGTTCCATCGCCTTCTGGAAACCTTCGAGCGCCGGGACCGGCACGCCCATCCTGCGGCCCTGGTCCATCACGAATTTCTGCAGCTTCGCGTTGCCGCACGTGTGCTCGGCGCAGCCGACGCCGTGGCGGTTGACGCTGCCGACGTACTCCTCGATCAGCTTCTTCTGCGTCGCCGCGTCGGCCTTCCAGTTCCCCTTGCGAACGGTCTCGAGCATGCGCGCCGTGATGTCCTGATACGCAAACGGTGAGCTCTTCTCGAAGAACTGCTGCATGCCGAGGTTGTGCTTGTCCTCGACGTAGACGCCGAAGGTTTCCTGCCACATGCGGTCATCGACTGTTTCGCTGACGGTCGCGTCCCAGCCCCACAGGTACTCGACGAACTGCCGCATTTCACCCGCGCCGGCGTACCCCTCCTTCTTCATCCCCTCGATCCAGGTGGGATTGATGTAGCGCGAACGGAACTCGGTGCCGATGAACTTGTCGATCGAGGTCATCTCCGGCTTGCCGGGATCGCGCGTGTTCGTGATGACGAGCTCGGGACTCTTGTCGGTGCCGTCCACGCTGCGGATGGCGCTGGCCAGCCCGCCCATGTACATGAACATGTCGTCGTTATCGAGCGCGCCATAGAGCATCGTCGACGAACTGTGCACGATCTTCTCGGTCCCCGAGAGCGCCAGACGGAAGACGTCTTCCATCGACTCGCCCCAGAACCCGTTCCCGTAGCCATGCCCGAGCTTCTTCAGGTAGTCGTTGGCGAAGCCCTTGTCCGATTCCCACGTACCGCTCGCGGCGACGATGGTCGAGGTGTTCAGGTTGAACGTGCCGGGCGGTTCGTCGAAGATGCGCACGCCGGCACGGCGATCCGCCTCGTCGTCGGTGTAGCCGCGCTGCACGAGGATTGCCTTCGTCGAGAGGTAGTGCGTGCGCACGTAGTTTTCCGCCTCGTCCAGCGCCTTCACTTTCTGCACGGCCTTGTCCATCAACTGCGTCACGTTGTTGAACATGCCTTCGGCTGCCGAGGCGATGACGATGTCCACGCGCGGCCGGCCGAGCCGTGCCCGCGGGATGACCTCGACGTCCACCACCTTGCCGCGCGCGTCCCATACCGGCTTGGTGCCGAGCAGATGGAAGATCTGCGACTCGAGTACCCCCTCGTGGCGCATCGTCTCGTCGCCCCAGATGACGAACGACACTTTTTCCGGATATCGCCCGTGCTGCTTGACGTGGTCGGCCAGCATCTGGTCGGCGAGCTTGATGCCCATCTGGTACGACGCCGGCTTCGGTACCTTGTCCGGATCGATGCCGTAGAAATTCTTGCCGGTCGGATACGAGTCAGGGTTGCGCAGCGGTTCGCCTCCGCTGCCCGTGGTGATGTACCGGCCACGCAGGCCGCGCATCAGGCTGTCCATCTCCCGCGGACCGGAAGCGACGATTCGCGCGTCCATGTCCGACGCGAGGACCTTGGCGTCGTTCGGCAGGAGACGCCGATCGATGCTGACAATCGCATCGACGGTGCTGTCGCGCATCGCCTTGTCCGGCGTCCGGCCGAACGTGTGGAGCCCGTAGGGAATGTTCTGACCCTTGAGCTTCAGGATGTGGTCCTGAATCTTGTGCACCGTCGCATCGTCGAGGCTGTTCGGTTTGGACAGGTCGAGGCCAAGATCCTTCGCCAGGCCGAGGGCGCTCACCTGCGTGCGGATCTGCTCGCCAACGGCGCGGGCCAGCTCCGGGTTCTTGTGGAGCGCCGTGTCGAAATCGTTGATCGCTTCGCCAAGGGCGGCGAGCTCCGGATACAGGCCACCCTTCCGGAACGGCGGGACCATATGGTCAACCAGCGCTGCCGCGCTCCGGCGCCGCGCGACGAGTCCTTCGCCGACGACGTCGACGTTGTAGATGTAGAGGTGCGGCAGGTCGCCAATCAGCGCGTCGGAGGCGTCATCCGGGGACAGGCCGGCGTCCTTGCCGTCGAGCCATTCGAGCGTTCCATGCGTGCCGACGTGCACGACCGCATGCGCCTTGAAGCCTTGGCGCAGCCACGCGTAGGTGGCCACGTACTGATGATGCGGCGCGAGGTCCTTCGCGTGGTACATCTTCTCCGCATCCTCGCCCCAGCCGCGCGCCGGCTGCGGCAGCAGCGCGACCTTTCCGTACTGCACCGCCGGAATGATGAAGCTGCCGTTCAGCGTCATCACCTTTGACTTCGCCGGGTCGCCCCAGTCCTTGACGATCTTGGCCTTGAGCACTGGCGAGAGCGCGTTCAGCCACTTGCTGTACTCGGGGATGCCGACCCTGACGGCGCCGCCTTCGTTGACGAGTGCCTGCAGCTCGCCGGGCGCATACCCGGCGACGTTACGCGATCGAGCCAGGAGCGTTTGCAGCACGCTGGCGGCGGAGAGATCGGCCGTTCCGACGTCGTAGCCGTCCTGGCGCAGACGCTGGAGGATGTTCGACAGCGATTCGGCGACATTCAGGTAACTGGCGCCGATGTTGGCCTTGCCGGCAGGGTAGTTGTAGAAGAGGACAGCGAGCCGTTTGTCACGATTTGCCGTACTGCGCAGCGCCGCCTGACGCAGTGCGCGAGACACGGCCAGCTGGACCTGCGGCATGATCGGCCTGCGCACGATGACGCGCATGCCGGTGTCGATGTCCGTGATCTTCTCCTGGCTGCCGACAACTGTTGGTGCGATGGTCCCGGCCACTTCCGGGACGGCCACGTTGAAGGTGCCTTCGAAAAACGACAGGCCCATCGCCGACTCGCGCCAGTCCTTCTCGCTGCGCCCGTACAAGCTCACAAGGTTGAGAACCGGAATATCGACCTTGCCGAGCGATTTCGCCGCGTCCGGTCCTGAGAAGTTGAAAAAGAAGCCGAGCAGTATGTCCGCGCGCGCGTTGCCCTGGCCATCCAGCAGCAGGCGCTCGGCGGCAATCTCTCCGGGGTAGCCGAAGATCGGAACGGCGTCGCCGCCCCGGCGCTCGATCTCGGCGATGACCGCGTCAATCAGTTCTGTTTCGCCGCCGTAGAAGTTCGACTTGTAGAAACCGACCGCCACCCGCGGCGCACCCGGCTTGCTCTTGCCCGCCTTCTGCTTCCAGGCGGTGAATTCCTCCCACGAGGCGAATGCCTGTCCTTCGCCGCGGTAGCCGCCGGACTTCGCGTCGGCGACGGGGTAGTAGTAGCCGAAGTCCATGCTGCGCTGAGGTGCCGGAAGAGTGAGCCCCCGGATACCGGCCTGCGTCAGCGCGTACTTCAACAGTCCGACCTGGTTGCTCTGGCCGCCGTGCCCCCAATACGTGCGGGCACGGTCGTCCCACAGCACGCCCTGTTTGATGTAGTGCTCCTTTGGCAGCAGCCCCTCGCCAACCGCCAGCACGGTCCCGCGCCGGCGCACCGCGGCAATCAGATCCAGTTTCTTCTCGGCGTTGAATCGCTCGAGCATCTGCTGATTCATGATGTCGAGCACGAGCACCTGCGCCGCGGACACCTCGGCGACGTTCGCATCCGCGAGCATCGACTCGGTGAGGAAGCTGATGGCGACGCGATCGCGCAAATCCGGCCGTTCGCGCAGCAGTGCCTTGTAGGCCTTCAGGGTGCCGCTGATGTTTCCATCGGAAAACAGATAGGCGACGCGCACGCGCGGCACGCCGGAGGACTTTTCGTAGTGTCCGCCTTCAGGCGGACCCGACCGCTGCGCGGACGGTGCGGCCACCGCGGCGAGCGCGACGGCAAGGACGAAGCTAACGAGCCGTCTCATCAGGTGCCTCCGGCACGTAGATGATCTGGCCATTTGCGAGCCGATAGGCGGTGCCGAGCCGCTCGCCTTCGCCGGCGGCTGTCTTGCCGGTCACCTTGTATGCAGTGATCTGCGTTCCCTTCTTCACGATGATCTCGCGCTCGCCCTGAGCGTTCGTCTTGACCATCGTCACCTCGCTGTTCTTGTCCATCAGGTCGCCCATGCGATAGACGGAAAACAGCGTCAGCATCAGACCGACGATGAAGACCACCGAGACGTCGAAGAGATTGGCGACACCGGCCAGGGGATCCTCTTCGGCGATTTCATCGGGCGACGGCAGATGAAGGAATCTCGCCATCAGGAGGCCGCCTCCGCGACGTGCGGCTGATCGAGCTCGCGCGCGACATGCTCCGCGAGATAGCGTTCGTCGCGCACCGTTTCGTTGACCCAGTGATGCCGGACAGCAGCGACGACGTAGGCGAGCGTCCCTGTGGCAAGGCCGATGATGGTGCTCGTGAACGCGACCACCATCTGACCGGCCATGGCTTCCAGGTTCCCGGTTGCCATCGAGGCGAGCGACGATCCCATCGGGATCAGCGTGCCCATCAGGCCGAGGCTCGGCCCGACCCGCACCATCGTCCGGGCAGCGTCGAGCCGCTTGCGCGCCCGGCCTTCCTGTTCCATGAGCAGGTGCGCCAGCCCTCCGTCGCCCAGGGCGCCTTCGGCACGAGCTTCGTGAATGCGTACGAGCAGCTGCCGCAGCGCCGCCGGGAGCGTGCCGACGCGCGCCGAGGGCGCGTCGAGGACACCACCACCGCGCAGCCACGCCTTGATGTCGAAGCCCCGGCGCTCGCGCCGGCGGGCGACAGCGTCGACGACACACGACCCGGCCATGAAGACAGAGGCCAGGACACACAACCAGAGCAGCGCGAAGACCGGGAAGCGCAGAACCTGGCCGAGGGCGAACAGACCATTCTCGAGCGCGGCGAGAACGGTCATCGTCGGCTCCAGACGGAATAGAAGGCTCCGCACGACGAGGTCATGACCAGGAGGAACAGGGTCCACATCGGCAATGAGGTGGTCGCGACCCGCTCCGTCGCGGCGGCAAGATTCGTCGCGGCCTGCCAGCCGTCCATCACGCCGGGAAGAATTGCGACGCCGAGGCCAACGAGGCCGATCATCAGCATCGCTTCATCACGCAGCGGTTCGGGCGCGAATGACGCTCTCGTCCGTGCGAGCCATATCGACACCGCGACGAGCGCGATTCCCGCCACCGGCGAGACCTGTGGCGATACGCCGTACATCTCGACGAGCGCGGCCAGCATGCCGGCAAGCACGCCGCCGAACGCGGCGATCACGAGCCGAAGCCTCGGGCGGAACAGGTACAGCGCGGCGGCCAGGGAAGTGAGCATCCCGGTCGCTGCCGCGTCGGGAACGCGTCCCGGCGACCACCACACGACCCCGGCGATCAGTCCGGTGGCAAGCGCCGCGATCGGGCGGACATGCGCCGCCGCAGCCGTGGCAAAGACCACGGTTCCGAGGGCGCACAACATCCAGAGTGCGTGATAAGTGAGGGTCACTTGGTTCGGGGCCCTAATCGTAACCGACCGGCGCGGGGCGACGTTCTGAAGAATCCCTGAACAAACCGTCAGATGTTTGTGTTACGGCTTCGTCCTTTTTCGCCAGCCCGGCGTTTCTGCCTGCTCATCCGGGTAACATCGGTCGCGCATGGACCCGTTCTTTCTCTGGATTGAGGGCTCGTCGGTGAGCGTCTGGATGCGCGAGGCGACCACGCTCTGGGCGTTCCCCTTTGTTCTCATCCTGCACACCGTCGGACTGGCATTCCTCGTCGGCGCCAACGTTGCCATCGACATTCGGGCGCTGGGCGGCATGCCTGGAGTACCGCTGATCACGCTGCGGCGCTACTACCGCTGGATGTGGGCCGGCTTCTGGGTCAACGCCTTCTCCGGCGTGCTGTTGCTGCTTGCGTACCCGACCAAGGCGCTGACGAATCCGCTCTTCTACGTGAAGTTGATGTTTATTGCCGTCGGTCTGGTCGTCGCGAAGGTCATCCGCGGCTATCTGATGAGCGGTGACGTTGGAGCCAACGTCGCGGCGCCGCCGCGCCTGCGCCTCCTCGCGGCGGCATCGCTGCTGATCTGGGCCGTGAGCATCACGACGGGCCGTCTGCTCGCCTATACCTGCAGCCGTCTGACGGTGGATACGACATGCGGATAGGGCTTCTCGACGTGTGGACGACGATCAACGAGTGGGCCTACGCCCTGTGGATGAGCGTCATGCGGTGGGACTGGCTGAACGACCATCTGCGTGCCGTCCTAAACACGCTGTACTACACGCCGATGGGCGAGTTCCTGCGCAACTCCACGTGGGCCTGGCCGGTCTTCGAGTCGCTGCACTTCATGGGAATGTCGCTGCTCGCCGGCACGATCGTGATGTTCGATCTCCGGCTGCTCGGGTTCGCCCGCGCGGTGCCGGTGCAGGCGATGCACCGGCTGATCCCGTTCGGCATCTTCGGGTTTCTGCTGAACATGTCCACCGGCATCTGCTTCATCTGCGCGACACCGGATCAGTATCTGTTGAACGCGGCGTTCCGCTGGAAGGTGATCTTCATCACCATCGCCGGCCTGAACGTGCTGTTCTTCTACACGCGCGTCTTCCGCCGGCTGGAATCGTTCACCGCCGAACATCATGCGCCGCCGATTGCGGCGCGGCTCGTCGGCGGGGTGTCGCTCGGGGCGTGGGTCGGCGTGATGTCGGCGGGCCGTTTACTGACGTTCTTCCGCCCCTAGGGCCGCGCGCACTCTCCCAGAATGCACTAAACTCTGCCTTATTGTCTGCAGAGTTCTTTCGAATCCTTTCGAGTCGCTTCAAACGGGCTTCATGCACAACTGTCAGCGCCCGGTGGACGCAGGTCCTTGTGGCGGTCGCCCTGTTTGCGGTCGCCTTTGTGTATCGCTTCGGCAACAGCTCGAAATTCGTCAACGACCATTTCATGCATGTCGTCTGGGGCCGCCAGTGGATTATGGGGCGGGCTCCAGTACGGGATACCGTCACGCTCGGAATGCCCTTGCAGGCGGCCGTCTCTGGATGGGCGGAACAGCTGCTCGGCTATCGGCTCCTTTCCGAGGCGATCGTCGTCAGCACCGCCTTCGCATTGGGCGCGCTTCTCACGTTCGTCCTTGCGCGGCGTCTGTCGGGCCGTACGTGGATTGCGGTGTATGTGACGGCTCTGCAGATCGCCATCACGCCGCCCACCTACAGCTATCCCAAGATCGTGGCGTACGCCGCAGGCATTCTGATGCTGTGGCGGTACATCGAGCGTCCCTCGCCTTGGCGGGCGAGCCACCTGGGCCTGACAGCAGCGGTGGCCTTCTACTTCCGGCACGATCACGGCCTCTATCTCGGACTCGTCGCCGGCGCGATCCTGGTGCTGCGCCATTGGCGCGACTGGCGCACCGCGGCCGCTCGTATTGCCGTTTTATCGGCCGTGTGCGTTGTGTCGGTCGGACCGTACGTAATTTACGTGCACGACAACGGCGGGATACGGCCGTGGGTGCTCACGCTTCGTGAGTTCGCGCGGCGCGAGTTTCAGGCGAATCCGTACGTGTGGCCCGCATGGCCGCTTCCTTCTTTCAGCAGCGTGGCGCGCTGGGCGTCGAAGGAAGATGACGGCGCCGTTATCAAGGTCAGGTGGAATCCGGGGGCGACGGACGACATGCGTCGCGCTGCGGCCGTCCGCTACGGTCTGCGAGTGCCGTCTGCCGGCTCGCTCGAGTCGGGTACATTCGTCCTCCAGGATCTCACGCGCGAGAACGTCGTCACCCTTCTCAGGGATCCTGCAATCGAAGATACCGCCGGTATCGATCGGGCGACGGGTGATGTAGGACCGCCCGGGTTATGGGTCGGACGCGTCCGTCTCCTGCCGGCGCTCGACTCGCCCGCTGCTTCAGGCGCGTTGATCTTCTTCATCTGTCTCGGTATCGTCGCCGTCACGCTGGTCGTGCTCGTGCGTCCGCAGCAGCTCAGTCAGCTCGAACCGGCGCAGCGTTTACGGGTCGCAGCCGCTCTGCTTCTGACCGTAGCCGGAGTCGGCGCACTCGTGCGCGAGCCGTTGGCGGCACGGGTCGGGGACGCCCTCGTTGGTCCGTTGATACTAGGCTCGTGGCTGATCACTCGGTGGATCGGTGGAAGTCGTACGCCCTGGCGGCGCGTGTCGAATGGCGTTGCAGCCGCTGCTGTGCTGTTGGTCATGGCGCGGTCGGTCTTCGTCGTCGGCGGCATTTCGACTCGTCTGGAGCGTCTGGTCGATCCTCTCCTCTGGACGCGGCTGACGACGAGTCCTCCGTTCGATGCCTGGCAGGCCGCAGGGAGTCCCCAGTACCGGGTCGTGCGTTACGTGCGGACGTGTACGGCCCCGGAGGAACCGCTGCTGGTGTTGTGGTTTGCGCCGGAGCTGTACTATTACGCCGACCGTCCGTTTGCCGGCCGATTGGGTTTCTACATCAAGGGTTATTTCACGCTCGAAGAGGAGCAGCGCCGCAACATTGAATCCCTCGAGCGCGATCGGCCGACGCTGGTAATTATCGAAGCCGGCCGTGAAGAGATTGACTTGCCTTCACATCCGCGCGTGCTGGCGTACTTGAGGGCTTCCTACGACGTGGTGGGTGAAATGCCGCAGACGGACGGCACGGTGTTGCGCGTGTACGCACGCCGCGACCGCGAGGCGCAGTCGTTGGATCCCGACGTGGGTTGGCCCTGCTATCGGCCTCACCCCGGAGGCGCCAGCAGCGGTTGAGGCACAACGCGCGGAGGCCTACTATAGTCGCCACGCGTACTGAAGTTTGATCAAGAGCTGATTCGAGTCGAGCTGCCACCGATCGAGCAGCGAACGGACGTTGTGGTTATAGACGACGAAGAGGTCGCCGACCGGTCGGAACGTCCACCGTAATCGGGTGTTCACACCGACCGAATCACTCTCCGTGTCGTACTGGGTGTAGCTTGCCACCGACAAATCGGGTGAGAAATTCATCCGCAGCCTGGTGCCGACGAGCGTTTGCGTGAAGCGGCCTGCGGACAGGTCGCCGATGTTCCGTTCGCCCGAGAACTCCACCGTCAGCAGTGACGTCGGATTCCAGGCGCCGGTCCACTGGAGCTGATCGAGCGCTCCGTCGTAAAAACCGCCGAACCACCACGTCACCTGTGTGAAGAAGCGCCGCTTTTCCGCCGTGCCGCCTTCGAGGCGATAACGGCGCCAGTGGTATGAGCCAGGCGCAATCGGCACATCACTGATCGAAAACGTGTCGACGAGCCGTTCGCCCGTCGGATTGACGTTGAACTCGACGCGATCGCCGGAGCGGAAGCGCCAGTTGATGGGGGCGATGAAGAAGCGGTAGCTCTCCCACTGACCGGACACGTCCAGCGCCGCGGACGGCTGGAACTGGTGAAAGAGCTCCTGCAGCGGTCCGCTGCGTATTCGTGTGCGGTTGTTCGCCTGGCCGACCAGCAGGTGGACGCCGCGGCGCGGCACGAACCCGAGCGACGGATCGAAGTCGCGGCCGATCCGTTTGTAGGTCATCTGCATGTCCCACCGGTCGTTCGGATAATCGACCTTGAAGCCGAACGCCGTCGCATCTCGGCCGAGCCCCTCCCGATCCGTGGCGAGCGCCCACGCGCCGGCGAGGAAATTCTTATCGCCGCGGAAGTGCGACGTGGCGTAGGTGAAGTCCACGCCGCCGAGCCAGCTGTCCTGGCGTCCAAGCGGGTCGCCGACCGTAGCGATCGCACCCAACCATGACTCAGCCAGGATGTTCTGCTTCACGCGTCCGGCTGCCATCACCGCATCCGGCACCCGCGCCTCGTCGTCGTCCCCTGTCCGCGCCACCAGGCCTCCGACGTTGGTATTCGCGATGCGACCGTTGACCTTGCCTCCCGCAGTGATCGGCACCTGTGACCCTTCGACCAGCCCGATACGGCGGCTGAAAAAAGGGATGACATCCTCGCCCAGGCCGAGGCCGAACGCGAAGATGTCGCTCCCTTCGAGGAAGAACGTCCGTTTCTCCGGAAAGAACAGCGGGAACCGCGTCAGGTTCGTGCGGCGCGTGTCGACTTCCGTTTCCGCGAAGTCCGTGTTGACCGTGAGCGAGGCGAGGAGATTGGTGCCGAGCCGCTTCGACACGTCGAGGCTGGGATGGAACTCGCCGTCGACGCTCGTTTCCGGCGCGGGAATGCCGCCGCCGCTGGTGATCGCCGGGCGCACCGACAGCCCGAGTCCAAGATCGAATGCGGGCAATCCAGTCAGAACGCCTGCGCGGCTGGTCTGCGTCACCTGATACTGCCGCGCGGCAAAGGCCCAGCGGCTGGTTTCGAGGCGGCGCTGCAGCCGGCGCTGGACGTTGAAGTGCCATTGCCGCAGCTCAGGCGCGAAGCTGAGCGTTTGCGCCGGGATCAGAATCTCGGCCTGCCACCCGGAAGGAACTCTCCTCACGGCGGCTTCCCAGATGCCGTCCCAGTCCGGATTGTCGTTCTCGCCGCCCGGCTCGATTAATCCGTCGTAACGCGCACCGCTTGGATTGACGGCGAACACGTATCCCGAGCGGCCGTCCATGAATGGACCGAGCACAACACGCACGTGATCTTCCGCGTCCAACGGCGCATCGCGGCGGACGCTGAAACTTACGATCTGGTCCGGCAGCGGGTCTTCGCAGACGATCCCGATAACCAGACCACGCGCATTGGCCACCACACGCACGAGGGTTCGGACCGTCGCCGGCGCCCCTTCTTCGGGATCGGCTTGCGTGAACGAGTCGATTGCCTCGGCCGTCTGCCAGCCGGCGTCATCGAGGGCGCCGTCGATCCTCAGGTCCGCGGACGCGGTACCGGCGCGCAGTTGCGGAGCGGGAGTCTGCGCCACGGCGTTTGTCGCCATGAGCAGGGCGGCAGCGGCCAGGCGGAAACGCAGCACGACGCCTGTCGCGGTCATTCGCCGAGAAAGCGACCGTCTGCGGTTTCCATACGGTCGAAACGGCGCTGAAACAGCATGTAGGTCGACGGCGGATCGCGCCGCGGATCGCGGGGCGTCCGCGACAGCACGTCCTCGCGAAGCATCATGAGCACATCGGTCTGCGATCGCGCATCTCCGCCCAGCTCCTCGTATCGTTCGGTCCATTCCCTGTAGTTTTCCCAGCCGGCATCCCGCAATTGCAGGTAGGTCTCAGCGGTTCGGATTGACCACCCGACGAAGACCAGCGCGATGCACGCCCGGACGAACGCGGACCGCCATCCGAGAGGTCGAGTGGCGGATAGACGCTCCAGGACAGCCGCCACAGCCACGTAGAACAGCATCGCGTAGCCGATTCCTGCCGACAGCGCAATCCTGTCTCTCGTATAGAGGAACCCGAGCGCGGTGCCGACGGCAACGAGAGTCAGACCGGCGGCGGCGACGAGGCGGTCTCTGCCGTGGATGCGGGATGTCGCCAGTGCATAGCCGACGATCCCTGTTGTGAGGAGCGACGTGCTCACGTGGATGTACATCCAGATGGGAACTCGACCGTTCAGCAGCGCCTCGACAAACAGATAGCGGCCGGCACGGGGCTCCGACGCGATGACGGTGAAAAAGCTGGCGACGACGTTGTACAGCCAGAGCATCCAGGGTGCGTGTTCGAAGATTTCCCTCAATCGGGCCACCTCGACGTCGCCGAATCCGAGGCCAGTCTCTGCATAGGCCGCCGGTGCCTCCTGCATGCCGAAACCGAGTCGCACGGCTACGTATATGCCGGACGCGACCAGCACTCCGACGACAGCGCGGCCGCCGGCGTTTGGCGCCTTCATCTTCCACAGGACCAGTGTGACCGCGACAACCAGGACCCCGGACTCCAGCAGGAACAGCGCGATGAGTGTTAACGGCAGGACGAACGACTGTGTCAGCCGGGATTGCGGCGAGAGCGCCATATGGCGGCCAGAAGGACCACGACCCCTAGCGAGTGAACGTTCACGGGCATGAACATGAACAGCACACGCGAGGTGTGCAGGCCGACGACGCACGCCAGCGCGACAGATGCGGCTGCCGCGCGAGCCCGAGTCGTGGGCGACCAGATCCACACCAGCCCCAGCAGAATCGCCGCGAAGTGCAGCAGCACGAGGAGCTCGTAGCACCATGCACGGAGGCCGACCAGCTGATGGGACAGCTTGACGCCGATGATCATCAGCGGCCGGTATTCGACGCCCGCGCCGAACGCGTGATCAAACGTCTCGGGCCACGTCATCATCGTGGCCTTGTAGAAGCTGTTGTAGAGATCGACGAAGGGCCATGGCAACCGCAGGAATTCCGAGCCGAGGAGTGCTGTCACCGCCAGTATCCAGCCGACGGGCACGATCCAGTAACGAGGGTTCTGTGGATGAGTCACCGAACTCCATGGTGCCATGCGCGGCGCCCGACCGGTTGACGGTGCTGCCGTTCGGATCAGTTGGCGGCGCGTGGCGCGCATTTTGCCGTCGTTGCCGCCATGACGAGTCGCTGCGTACCTCATCCGCAGGTGGCGTCGATGTTCCTCCTCCTCGCGCTGTGCGTGGCCGTCGGCTGCGCCAGAAACCTCCGGCAGCCCGTGCCAGGTCCTGCTCCCGACATCGGGCAACTCTGGCGAGACGGGCGCGATACCGAGTCGCGCGACATGGTCCACGGACCCGGTGGCATCGGGCTCGTTCCGCCGCCCGCGACCTACTCGTTCGTCGCCGTCAAATCTGCCGGCACGAACCCCGGCTATGACGTCCGAGATCCACAGGGGAGGCTGTGGAGCGTCAAGCTCGGAGACGAGGCGCAGAGTGAAGTAACGACAGGCCGGATCCTCTGGGCCCTCGGTTTTCACCAGCCCCCAACGTACTACGTCAACGCGTGGCGGATGTCCGGACATGGTGACGGCGACCAGCCCGCCGGAAGGTTCCGCCTCGAAATGCCCGAACACGAGGTCGTCGGCGATTGGTCGTGGTACGACAACGAGTTCATCGGCACGCGTCCCTACGCCGCCCTCATCGCGGTTAACCTGCTGCTCAACAACTGGGATTTGAAGACGTCGAACAACAAGGTGTACGCCGTCACGGAGGGTGGTCGCGTGGAACACCGGTACGTCGTCCGCGATCTCGGCGCGTCGTTGGGAAAAGCACGCCAGCCGCGGCTCCTCAGCTGGCTCCCGTTCATGCGGCACAAGCAAGGGACGAAGAACACCCTGGAGGACTTCGAGAAGCAGGGCTGGGTCAGCGCCGTAGAGAACGGCATGATCGATTTCGATTATCGCGGGCTCGACAAGGCGCTGGCCGGCAGCGTCGCTGTCGACGACATGCGTTGGACGATTCAGCTGTTGTCGCAGCTGTCAGAGCGTCACTGGCACGACGCGTTTCGAGCCGGTGGGTACGACGCGGAACAGAGCGCCCGCTATGTGAAGCGTATCCAGGAGAAGATCGCGCACGCACGCCAGATGATCTCTGCCGGTTAGAGGGTCGCGTTGCTTCGTACAGCAGGTTCCAGAGAGCAGCATTTCCAGGCGAAATGGCCCGCATGCCTGTGCGTACGATTGTTGTTGCGCTCATCGCCGTACTCGTCGCCGCGCCAGCCGCCGCGGCGCAGGATCATCTGGCCGTCGGCGTCGAAGACGATGCCAGAGGTGCCGACGTGCTCGGCGCCTTCGCCGACTCGCTCAAGCTGCTGATGATCGAGCATGCGATTCGCGTCGGCTTTCGGGAGAAGACGCGAAGAGAGCTTGGCGGAAACTTCTGGCATGACTACCGGCGGTCAGTGCGCATGCCCGGACAGTGGACGGATACTGACTCCTGGTGGGTCAACTACATCGGACATCCCATCCACGGCGCTGCCGCCGGGTATCCATGGCTCGATCACGAGCCGAACGCACCGAAGACGTTCAGCCGCGGATCCGAATACTGGGCGTCCCGGGGGCGCGCGATGGCATGGAGCGCCGGGTATAGTCTGCAGTTCGAGATTGGTCCACTGAGCGAGGCGTCGATCGGGAACGTCGGCATGCGTCCCGAAACGACAGGCTGGGTAGACCACGTCATCACGCCGGTGGGAGCCTTCGGTTTCCTGGTGGCCGAAGACGCCGTCGACCGATACGTCGTCCAGTGGATTGAAAAACGGATACGCCACCCCGTTTTTCGCGTGGTCTGCGGTTCGCCGCGAACCCGATTCGGACATTGTCCAATACTGCCAGCGGCAAGTTTCCCTGGCATCGTCCCGATCGGCCACTGCGGTGGCGCTGACTGCAGCGTGTAGGGACGCCTTCCCTTTGCCGGCAGTCAGCGGACGCGACGGAGAGACGCGCCGGAGCGCAGTCAGAAGTTCCTGCGCAGCTCCGCCCGCGCTTTCGCGGCTTTGCGCTCGCACTGTGCGATCGCCGAGTAGTTCACGCGGGTCAGGTTCCGATAGGCATTGGCCATCGCCTCATTGAAGGCGATGACATCTGCTGGCGTCCGCTTCGCCTTCTCGGCCTTGGCCATGTTGGCCACCTTGGTTTCCGGCGTCACCGACGCCTCCGGCACGACGATGATGGTCCCGTGCACCTCCGGCCGATAGACGGTCTTCACGCCCTGCGCGAAGGTGAGGGTAGGCAAGAGCAGCGCGGACACCGCGACCGCAACGACAACGAGGCGTCTCATGACGGGCCACCTTTCCACTTGTGCGTTCACAAGTTGAAAGGGCAACGACAGTGCCAACAGGGGGCGCTGCCATGCAGCCTACTTGGACTTCAGGTGATCAATCACAGCACTCGCGGGTGGTGATTTTTCGCAGCGGCTTGAACTGGCCCCGCTTCATGAGGTGTTGGATGCCCTCCCACTCGAGGTTGAGCGCCCAGCCGCCGGACATCCTGAGGCCCGTCTCGGCCTCGCAGCGAAACTTCGCGTTGCGTGCCTGAAAGTTCGCACCGGCCTTGGGGTGCGCGACGATCGAACTTCCGAAAGCCATCACTGCTCGTTGGCCTGTTCCTTGCGCCGTCGATACGCAAGAAAGGAGTCGGCCATGTCGAATCGCGCGAGGCGCCCGGAAGCCCCACGCGGTGCGCAGGGCCGCGTGAGCCGATCGCCAGAAGGAACCTATCCGTTTCACCACGAGAGCAGCGGCGTCGTCCGTACGTCGGCGCCGCGGCTTTTCGCGCACCTCGACGACCATGCCCGCCTTTCATCTCACATGAGCAAGTCTTCCTGGATGATGGCGGGCGGTCGTATGGACATCCAGACGGATGACGGCCGCGGCCAGCGTCTCGGTTCGCGGATTTCCATAGCCGGCTCCGTACTGGGCATCCGCGTTGCCGTCGACGAGATCGTCGTAGAGCGAAATCCCCCCTTCACGAAGATCTGGCAAACGATCGGCGCCCCTCGATTATTGGTCATCGGTCATTACCGGATGGGATTTGAGATAACCAGGGTAGAGGACAGTTCGCGGCTGCAGGTTTTCATCGATTACGCGCTGCCCGAAACCGTCCCGTGGCGATGGGTGGGGTCAGTTCTGGCTCGTTATTACGCCCGCTGGTGTACCAAGCAGATGGTTGACGACGCCATTGCGAGTTTTTGACACTCACGGAGGCGCAAGCGAGAATGGTGGTCACGTTGATGGTCAGACCGCATAAGCGGACGGTTCGGCGACTGGCCGGCGTGTTGTTGCTGGCGTTTGCGTTCGTGTCATCGGCCGAATGCGTCCTCGGCAGCATGTCAGCCGAGGAGATGGCCTGCTGCGCGGCCATGAAGGGTGATTGCGATATGTCAATCACCTCATCATGCTGCACCGGCGAGGTGCAGAACTTTCACAGCCTCGCGGCCACTAAACCTGTCGTCGAGTTCGCCACAACGCCCGTGCTGGTGGCGATCCTCCAACCGCTGCTAATGGCCGCTGAACCACGTCATTTCGACGACGTGCGTGAAACCGCTTCGGCAAGTCCACCGGGCGTTTCTACCTACCTCTTCGTCTCGTCCTTCCGCATCTGATTCCTTCGCCATCTGTTTGCGCGTAACGCTCGCGACGGAAGTCCGTCCACGGGTGTTCGCGATTCACAGTCTCCGTTTTCTTGGGCGAGGGAATATGTCCCGGCAGTACATCCTCGGAATTGTTCTGGCGCTGATCGCGCCGGTCGCTAACGCCTACCCACAAGGCGCGCCGCTGACGGTGCGAGCTGCTCTCGACGAAGCAGCGGCTCGCAATCCTGAGCTGGTGGCGTTGCGCCAGCAGTATGAAGCTGCGCGCAGCGTGCCGGCGCAGGAGCGTTTTCTCGGGCCGCCCACGCTCGAGGCGCAAATCTGGGGCTGGCCAATCACGACAGCCAACCCGGTGCGCACCGACATGTACATGTTCACGCTCGAGCAGGAGATTCCGGGACGCGGCAAGCGCGCGGCCCGAACGCTCGTGGCTGAACGAGACGCCGAGCTGACACGTCAGCAGATAGCGATCCGCGCGAACCAGATTCTTGGCGAGCTCCGCCAGGCGTACATCGATCTGTTCTTCACGCGCGAGACGTTTGCCCAGTACGCGCGTCAGGCAAAGCTGCTCGACAACGTCGCCGAGAGTGCGACGCTTCGGTACGCGGCTGGAGAAGGGGTCCAGCATCACACCATCGTGGCGCTTGTCGAAGTCGCCAATCTCGAGAAGGAGCGCATCGCCGCGACAGGGCGTGCGCAGGCCGCCGAAGCTCGCCTCAACACGCTCCTGGGACGCCCGGTATCCCAAACCGTCGAAGCGCTCGCACCGATCGTCGCGACGGTGTCGCCGGATGACGTCGAAGAGCGTGCGCTGGCTCGCCACCCTGATGTCGCAATGGTCGCGGCGGAAGTCGCGCGGGAGGAGGCAGAGCTGGAACGTTTACGTGGCGAGCGGCGGCCGGATTTCGTCCTCGGCGGCGGGTACATGCTGATTCCCGGAGAAGCCGGTTCCTGGACCGCGCGAGCAGGTATCACGTGGCCGAACGCGCCATGGTCGCGCGGACGTTTGACGGCTGCAATCGAGACGCAGTCGAAGCGCGTGGACGCCGCGAACGCTCGTGGCGCTGTAATTGCCGCGCAACTTCGTCAGGCGGTCCGTGAAGCCGTGGTCCGCCTGAATGCCGCAGAACGCCACGCGCGCCTGATCGAATCCACGGTTCTCCCGCAGATCGAGCATGCCTTCGAGCTGACACGGCTGGCCTATGTGACGGGGGAAGGATCGTTCAGCGAGATTCTGGACGCCCGCCGAACCTTGCTCTCGACACAGCTCGAGTATCTCGAGGCGCGGGCGAATGTTACGCGCGCGCGGGCGGACCTCGAGACTGCGGCAGGTGTTCTATGACGAAACGATTGTTCCTGCTCCTTGCCGGCATCGCCGCTGTCGCAGTCGTCGTCGCGGTGCTCGCGCTTACTCCGGCAGGCCGGATACTGCGTTCCGACGATGTGACCGTCCCCACGCCGGCGGCGGCGCGCAGCGCCAGCAGCGAGGCCGGCGCCGAGCGCGCGCAAGCTGAAGTGCCGGCGCGAGGCGAGGTCGTTATCGATCCACGGCGACAGCAACTCATCGGCGTACGCATCGTACCGGTTCGACGAACGACGATCAGCGGGGACGTGCGCGTCCCGGGCGTCGTCCGTTTTGATGAAACGCGTCAGGCGGAGATCACGACGAAAGTTGACGGGTGGATCCGCGATCTCCGCGCCGATTACACCGGCCGGATGATCACGCGCGGCGAGCAGCTGTTCGCTCTCTACAGCCCGGCGCTGTTTGCGGCACAGAGCGAATACCTGCTGGCCCATCGCGGACACGCCAGCGCGGCAAGCGCGGAGATTGACTCCGTTCGCGATCACGCCGAACGGCTGGTTCAGGCCGCCCGCGAGCGATTGCTGCGCTGGGATCTGTCCGACGCCGACATTCGCGCGCTCGAGGAGCGAGGGCGCGCCAGCGACGCGGTTCCGTTCCGTTCGCCGGTGAGCGGCACGATCGTCGAGAAACTCGCGGTCGAAGGGATGCGCGTGACCGCGGGACAGACGCTGTTCCGCGTCGCCGATCTGTCCGTCGTATGGGTCGAGGCTGACGTGCCAGAGCAGGACCTCCCGAACGTGCGCGTTGGCCAGAACGCGCGCGTCACGTTGCAGGGATTTCCGGAGCAGCCGCTCGTCGGCCGAACGATCTCGGTCCTGCCGACTGTGCAGGAGCAGACACGCACGGCCAAAGTGCGGATTCAATTCGGCAATCGCGGCGGCCGCCTCAAGCCAGGCATGTTCGCGGACGTCACCCTCACCGGCCAGACCGCGAATGCGCTCACAGTACCAACCGATGCGGTGCTCGAGACGGGCGCAGACCAACTGGTGTTCGTCTCCCTCGGCGAAGGACGGTTCGAACCGCGAGCGGTGGCAGTCGGGCGGCGCACGCGTGACGAGGTCGAGATCACCCGTGGACTGAAGGAGGGCGAGCCGGTCGCCGCCGGCGCGGCGTTTTTCCTCGATTCCGAGAGTCAACTTCGTGCCGCGGTTCAGAGCTACCAGGCTCCCCGCGACCAAGCGGCCAGCGGCGGCTCTGCCGAGCGCATCGACATCAGCTTCCGTCCGCAGCCGGACCCACCGCGAACTGGCGAAAACACGTTCGAGGTCGTCGTGCGTGATTCATCCGGGCAGCCAATCAGCGACGCCGACGTGGCCGTCACCTTCTTCATGGCCGCGATGCCGACGATGAACATGCCGGCGATGAAGAGCTCGGCGACGCTGCCGCCGGCGGGCGGCGGGATCTATCGCGGTTCCGGCCAGGTCGTCATGGCCGGCCGCTGGGATGTCACGGTCGATGTCACTCGTGGCGGACAACGACTTGGCAGCAGGCGGTTTGCCGTGGT
>JBOGIQ010000040.1:0-27312 GCA_050742535.1 Vicinamibacterales bacterium
CCGTTGCACGGCGAGAGCGCCTGATGATCGGCGTCGTGAACGCGGCGAAGGTCGTCAATATGCGGCGCGACGCGCAGCTGCGCGACGCGGTGCTGTCGTCGGACCTGATTCTCGCCGACGGCTTCGCGGTGGTCGCGGCCGCGCGGGTACTGGGGCGACCGATCCCGGAACGGGTCCCCGGGATCGATCTGATGTGCGCCATCCTCGAGCGCGGCCGGTCGCGACGGTATCGCGTGTTCTGCCTGGGTGCCGCCGCCGATGTCCTCACGCTGACCGAGCGAGCCATCGCCGCGCGCTACCCGGGCGTGGAACTGGTCGGCGGGCAGCACGGG
Organism: Vicinamibacterales bacterium; assembly: GCA_050742535.1. Lineage (GTDB taxonomy): Bacteria > Acidobacteriota > Vicinamibacteria > Vicinamibacterales > UBA2999 > Gp6-AA40. Next base: position 333 of record JBOGIQ010000040.1, read on the forward strand.
TACTTCGCCACTGAGGACGAACCGCGCATCGCGGCCGCGATCCGGGCGTCGCGGGCCGACGTGCTCTTCGTCGCCATGACATCGCCACGCAAGGAACAGTTTCTCGCCGCCTGGGGGCCTGCGCTCGACGTGCCGGTCTGCCACGGCGTCGGCGGCTCCTTCGACGTGCTGGCGGGCAAAGTGCGGCGGGCTCCGGAGTCGTGGCAGCGCCTCGGTTTCGAGTGGCTGTATCGCGTGCTCCAGGAACCGCGGCGCCTGTGGAAGCGATACCTCGTCACGAACTCGTTGTTCCTCGGCCTGCTCGTCGCCGAGCTCTGCCGCGGCGCGTCCGATCGGGTCTTCGCGTCGCATGCGGTCCGCCGCGCCCCATGATCAGGCTCACCGCGCTGTGGATGTTCGTCGCCGTGATGACCGTCTATGCGCGGCGCGACTGGTACGTCTCGCTGTGCGGACTGATCGTGATGATGGCCGTCGTCGAGCACCCGGACATGCCGAAGACGATGTTCGGCATCCAGGGCTTGAATCCCTGGAATCTGCTGCTCATGGCCGTCGTGGCCGGATGGCTGGCGGCACGAAAGCGCGAGGGCCTCGACTGGGACATGCCCCGCGGGGTCACCGTGCTGCTGCTGATCTACCTGGGCGTCGTCGTCATAGCGTTCACACGAATGATGGTGGATCGCGCGCACATGCACGACTGGACCACGGCGTCCCTGGTGAGCGAGTACTTCATCAACCGCATCAAGTGGGTGATTCCAGGTCTCCTGCTGTTCATCGGCTGCCGCACGCGTCAGCGCTTCTACATGGCGATCGCTGCGGTGCTCGGCGTCTACGCGCTGCTCGGGCTCTATGTCATCAAGTGGATGCCGCTCGGGCTGCTGACGTCGGGAGACGAGCTCGAGCGGCGCGCACTGAAGATCCTGGTCAACGAGATCGGATACCACCGGGTGAACATGTCGATGATGCTCGCCGCGGCGAGCTGGGCCATCTTCGCGTCGCGGGCGTTGTTCCGCGACTGGCGGCAGCGGGCGTTGGTGATCTTCGCCGCCGCGATCGTGGTCTACGCGCAGGTGCTCACCGGCGGGCGCATGGGGTACGTGACGTGGGCGGCGATTGGACTCGTGCTGTGCTGCATCCGCGAGCGGGCACTGCTCGCTGCCGGTCCTGTGCTCGTTGCGGCACTCCTCGTTGCCGTGCCCGCGGCCGGCGAACGGATGCTCCAGGGATTCGATCCAAGCACCTTCGACTATGCCACCGGACGCGATTCGTACGAGCTGCAGCGCAGCGGGCCGGAGCTGGCGACCGTTACGGCGGGGCGAACGCGCATCTGGCCGTTCGTGCAGGACAAGATCGCGGAAGCCCCCGTGGCGGGCCACGGCCTCCTGGCGATGCGGCGAACCGGTCTGGTCACGCTGCTCGCCGAAGATCTGGGTGAAGCCTTCGAACATCCGCACAACGCCTATCTGGAACTGCTGCTCGACAGCGGCGTCATCGGCGCGATCGCCATTCTGCCCTTCTATGCACTCGTCCTCTGGCGCGCGCTCCGCCTTTATGCCGACACGCGCAGTCCCGTGTTCGTCGCCACCGGCGGCATCGCCGCCGCGTTCGTCCTCGCCCTGCTCGTCGCGGGGATGGGCAGCCAGACGTTCTATCCGCGAGAAGGCGCGGTCGGCATGTGGTGCGCGATCGGCCTGTTGATGCGCGTCTGGGTGCAGCGAAGCCGCGTCCTCGGCGCACGGGCGGCGCAGCCGGCCGCACAGTTTCCGGGCGGGATCGTCTGGCCCGGTCCACCACGCAGTGAAACCGGACCACCGCTCAACCGCGCGACCGCCCAGGCGGCGGCGCCGGCGTTCGACTCGGATTTGTGGAGGGCGGCTTGACCGGTGCCGCGCGCCAGCGGCTCGTCTACGTGATGGCGTCGAGTCATTCGGGATCGACGCTGCTTGCGCTGTTGCTGGCGAGCCACCCGGAGGTCACCACAATCGGGGAGCTGAACGCGAGCGCGATCGACGACCCGGATCGATATCGATGCTCGTGCGGAACGCTGATCCGCGAGTGCGAGTTCTGGCGGCGGATCGCCGAACGCATGGCCCGGCACGGGTTCCAGTTCGACGTGACACAGGCCGCGACCGACTATCGGGCCGGCGCGGGTCCCCTGACCAGGCGGTTGCTCGCACCCCTCCATCGCGGCCCGCTGCTCGAATGGTGCCGCGATGCGGTCCTGCATATGTCGCCGGCGTGGCGTCGTCGGTTGCCGGCACTTCAAGCGAGAAACGCGGCGCTGGCCGCCTGCGTCGCGGCGGAATCAAACGCCCGCGTCGTCGTCGACTCCTCGAAGGTCGGGCTGCGGCTGAAATTCCTCCTACGAAATCCACTGCTCGATGTCCTCGTGCTCCGTCTCGTGCGCGACGGCCGCGCAGTCGCGCTCACCTACATGGATCCGGCGCGCTACGCGGACGCCACCGATCCGGCGATGCGCGGCGGAGGCTTCGGCGGCGCCAGGGACCGCGAGCGGATCGACATGACGGCGGCCGCCCGGCAGTGGCGCCGTGGGCAGGAGGAGGCCGAGGCGATTCTCCGTACCGTGCCGCGCGATCGATGGATGGACGTGCGCTACGAGACGTTGTGCCGCGAGCCCGAGGAGACGCTGTCACGACTGTTTCGGTTCGTCGGAGTGGATGCCGGCCGTCCGCGGAGGCTGTTCCGGCGAGCAGGCCGCCACGTTGTTGGCAACGGTATGCGCCTTGATTCAACCGAGGGTGTGCGGCTGGACGACCGCTGGGCCACCGAGCTGGGGGTCAGCGAACGGCAGACGTTCGACGCGGTCGCCGGCGCCTGGAACCGCAGGCTGGGGTACCAGTCATGAACCTAGCTGCGATCAGCGCCGCGCCGTTGAACATCTGCGTGGTGTCACACCAGGCGTACGGCGCGCTGACGGAGTCGGGCGGACACATCGGCGGCGTCGAACGACAGACGGCCCTGCTCGCCCGCTGGCTCGCGGCGCGCGGGCATCGCGTCTCGATGATTACGTGGGACGAAGGGGGCGCGGACGGCATCGCCTCGGGCGGCGTGGCAACGATTCCCCTGTGCCGCGAGGACGCGGGCTGGCCGGGCGCGCGATTCGTCCATCCACGGTGGACCTCGCTCGTCGGCGCGCTGCGCGCTGCGGATGCCGCGCTCTACTACCACAACTGCGCCGAATATGTGACGGGCCAGATCGCGTTGTGGTGCCGCGCGCGCGGACGCAAGTTTGTCTATTCCGCCGCGTCGAATGCAGATTGTGACGCCCGCCTCCCGTTCCTGGCGACACGGCGCGAGCGGATCCTCTACCGAATCGGCCTCCGCCGCGCCGACCGGATCGTCGTGCAGACGGAAACGCAGAGACGGCTGCTCAAGGCAGGCTTCGGCCTCGACGCCGTCACGATTCCGATGCCGTGCGCGGCACCTGGTCCACTGTCCGCGGAGCTGCCCGGCCGGACAGGCCGGCACCGTGTCGTCTGGATCGGGCGACTGTGCACGGTGAAGCGCCCAGATCTGTTCCTCGACCTGGCCGACCGCTGCCGCGATCTGATCTTCGACCTCGTTGGGCCCGACGATGGCTCGTCCTATGCCCGCGGTGTTCTGGCGCGCGCGACGTCCATGGCGAATGTGCGCGTGCGTGGCAGCCTCACCCATGCGGCGGTTCTCGGCCTGCTCGACGAAACACTGTGTCTGTGCTGCACCTCGGAGATCGAGGGATTCCCGAACACGTTCGTCGAGGCCTGGAGCCGCGGCGTTCCAACGCTCTCGACGTTCGATCCGGACGGCGTCATCGAGCGCCACGGCCTCGGCGCGATTGCCGCGGGAGTCGACGAGCTCCCGGTGCGCCTGCGGTGCCTGCTCGGACCGGGTGAATGGAACCGCGCGTCGACGAACGCGTACCGGTACTACCGGGACGCGCACACGATCGAGGCCACGCTGCCGCGGCTGGAAACGGTCTTCCAGGACGTCCTCGCGGGACAGGCGGGGCCGCAATGACAACGCCGCTCACGGCGGTCGCGGATCGTGCGGTGCCCGGCGTGGTGCAGCCGTCCGTCGGGCCGAGCGTCGCACCGCGGTCCATGCCCTATCCATATCGGGCGATGCTTGCCATCTGCAGCGATCTCGACGAGACCTGCGACCTCGACACATACGTGGAGACGCTTCGGTTCCTGAATACCACCAGCGCGCGGCGATACGGGAAGGGAATGGGGCTCGAAACCGGCGATTCGATCTACTTCGACATGCCGGCGGGTCACGTGTCCTACTGGAATAGCGACGATCGCGGTCGCGCGACGATCCGCACGCTCATCCAATCTGGTCACATCGACTGCCTGCATTCGTTCGGGGATCTTGCCGACACCCGCGCCCATGCCGGCCGCGCCCTGGAGGAACTGGATCGGCATGGGTGCGGACTCGAGGTGTGGATCGATCACGCCGTCGCGCCGTCGAACCTGGGCGCCGACATCATGCGCGGGTACGGCGACGTGCCCGGCGCCGCGGCATACCACGCCGACCTGAGCTGCGCGTTCGGGATTCACTACGTGTGGCGGGGTCGCGTCACCAGCGTCATTGGACAGGAAGTTCCACGCCGCCTGGGCCGGATCTTCCGTTTTCAGCATCCATTTGCGTCTGCCCGAACCGTCGGCAAGGAAGCGGCGAAGGGCGCACTGGCGCGCGCCGGCAACCGCCGCTACCAGATGCATGCGCCGAATCAGGTGCTCGAGACGGCAGTGCTGCGGGACGGTCGGATCGTCGAAGAGTTCCTGCGCTCCAATCCGCACTGGGGCGGAATCAGCTGCGGTGACACGGCCGCCGGACTCGGCGATGTGCTCGACACGACAGCCCCCGCGTTGATCGCGCGCGGCGCGTGCGCAGTCTTGTACACACATCTTGGCAAGAGCTCCGATCCGCGCCGCCCGCTCACGCCGCGGACGATCGCCGCGCTCCGGCGCCTCAAAGACCTTGAGGCCGCAGGCAAGCTTCTCGTCACGACGACGCGGCGGCTGCTGGGGTACCGGCGCGCCGTACGCGGCGTGAAGTGGTCGGCTACCGCGGACGGTGGGGGCGTTCGCATCGACATCGATACGCGAGGTACGCGGCCCGTCCTGCGGCGTCGCGATCTCGACGGGCTGACCTTCTACGTGCCGAATCCGGCATCGGCCGCGATCGCCGTCGACGGCACGCCGTTGAAGCTGATCCGACGCAACGGGCCTGACCAGACTGGACGCGGCAGCGTCGGGGTGCCGTGGACGCGGCTGGAGTTCCCGGCGCTATGACCACGAACGCACGGGGGGGAAAGCAAGTCGCCCTGCGCGGCGCGCTTCGGGCCGGTATGCATCTGTATCTGCGCGCGCTGCAGATCGCACGCGTGCGCGGGCGGCGGACCCGCGCGGCGACCGGCGGACACGACGTGCTGATCACAGCGCACTACGCGTCGGCGGGCTGGGGCCGCGCGCTTCTCGCGCCGCTCGCCGCCTCACTCCGATGCCGACGGCTGCGTCTCGTCGCCACCGCGCCCGACCCGGGCGTTCCCGGTCTCGAAGTGGTTGCACCGCCGCGGTGGCTCCGTGCCGTGTGCGGCGCCACGGTCGCGCGGCTCATGACGTTCGTTGCCGTTGCCGTACGAACACGTCCGGACGTCGTCGGCGGCGTCCACCTGCTGCTGAATGGGTTGACGGCGGCACTTGCCGCGCGGCTCGCCGGCGCGCGTGCCATGTACATCTGCGTCGGCGGTCCGAGCGAGCTCGTCGGAGGCGGCATCCACAGCGAAAACCGCCTCTTCGGCCGGCTCGCTGCGGCCGATTCCCGCGTCGAACACCAACTGCTCGAGGCGACCAGGGCGTTCGACCTGATCGTCACGATGGGCAGCTCGGCGCAGAAGTTTTTCCGCACTCGCGTGGCCGAACCACGGTGCGAGGTGATCCCGAGTGGTGTGGACGCTGACGTCTATCTTCCCGGCCGCGAACCGCGCGACGTCGACCTCATCGTCGTCGCTCGTCTGGTGCCCATCAAGAGGCTCGACCTCTTCCTGCAGGTGGTGCGACTCGTCGTCAGCGAAGTGCCGGACGTACGCGCCGTGATTATCGGCGACGGGCCGCTTCACGCCAGCCTGGAGGCGCAGGCGGCGGCGCTCAACATCGCCGGCCACGTGACGTTCCGGCGCGGCGAGCCGGAGGTCGCGCCCTGGCTGCGGCGCGCGAAGGTGTTCCTCCTCACGTCCGATACGGAGGGCGTGTCGATCTCGATGATTGAAGCGATGGCTTGCGGGACCGTGCCCGTCGTCTCGAACGTCGGCGACCTCGCAGACGCGGTGACGAACGGACGGAACGGGGTCCTCGTCGACGACCGATCTCCAGAGGCGTTCGCACGCGCTGCGGTGCCGTTGTTGCAGGACCCGGCGCGCTGGAACGACATGTCCTCCGCCGCCCGCGCAGCGGCACTCCGGTTCGACCGCCGGGCGATCGCAAGGCGATGGGACGAGGCGTTGACACCGACGGCCGGACGCGAGGTCCGCGGTCTTCGGAAAGAAAGGGAACAATGGGCAGAAAAGTACTCGTGACGGGGGCCGGAGGCTTCATTGCGAGCCATCTTGTCGAGCGACTCGTACTCCGTGGCGACAGCGTGCGCGCGTTGGTGCACTACAACTCCGCGAACCACTGGTTCAATCTCGACGAGGTCGATCCTGAGTACCTGCGCGAAGTGGAGGTCGTCCCCGGCGATGTCACCGACGCCGACGTCATGCAGCGAGCCGTAAGCGGGATTGACGCCGTCTTCCATCTCGCGGCGCTGATCGGCATTCCGTACTCGTACATGGCGCCGCGTTCCTACGTTCAGGTGAACGTCGTCGGAACGATGACCGTTGCGCAGGCGTGTCTCAACGCGGGCGTCGGACGCCTGGTCCACGTCTCGACCAGCGAAGCGTACGGGTCGGCACAGTACGTGCCCATGGATGAGCGACACCCGTTGCAGGCGCAGTCACCGTATTCGGCGACGAAGATCGCCGCCGACAAGATGATCGAGAGCTACTGGCACAGCTTCGGGCTCCCCGCGTGCATCGTGCGCCCGTTCAACACCTACGGCCCGCGTCAGAGCGCGCGAGCCATCGTCCCGACGATCATCACGCAGGCGCTCGCGGGCGACGAGATCAGCCTCGGCAGCACGACGCCGATACGCGACCTCACCTATGTGACCGACACCGCCGATGGCCTCATCGCCGCGGCCGGGTCGACCGAAGGCGTCGGTCAGACAGTCAACCTGGGATCGGGCCAGGGCGTGTCGATCGCGGAGCTGGTGGACGTCGTCGGACAGCTGATCGGCCGGCGCCTGCACGTGCGCACCGACGCGCGGCGCCTCCGGCCCGCCACCAGCGAGGTCGATCGACTGATCAGCGACAACTCGAAGGCCGGCACGGTGCTCGGCTGGCGTCCACGCGTCACACTGCAAACAGGGCTCGAGCGGACCATCGAATACCTCGAGCGCCGTCTCTCCAGCTACAAGGTCAAGGAATATGTCGTCTGAATCACCAGCGTCGGCCTCGGTGCTGGCGGCGCCAACCTGCTCCGACGTGACCGCGGCGATCCTCGCCGGCGGCGAAGGCACGCGGCTGCGGCCGCTGACCACGGTCTTTCCGAAGCCGCTGGTGCCAATCGCGGATAAGCCGGTCATCGAAATCCTGCTGCGCCGGCTTGCCGCTCACCGTTTCCGGAACGTGACGCTCTGCACTGGTTATCTCGCCGAGCTGATCATGGCGGTCTGCGGCAACGGCAGCCAGTACGGGCTTTCGATTGATTACGTCCGTGAGGAGAACAAACTCGGCACCGCGGGACCGCTGACGCTTCTGCAGAACCCGACCGATCCGCTCTTCGTGATGAACGGCGATCTGCTGACGACGCTCGATTTCGGCGCGATGCTGGACCACCACGTTCGCACCGGCGCGGCGGCGACCATCGCCGTGACGACGCGCACGGTGAAGATCGACTTCGGCGTCATCGAGAGCGCGCGCGACGGCCGCTTCACGCGCTACATCGAAAAGCCGACCATGGATCTGCACGTCAGCATGGGCGCATATGTTCTCGCGCGCAGGGTGCTGGAGCACCTCGAGCCGGGACGGCGGATGGACATGCCCGATCTGATCACGCGCATCGCCGAATCGGGTGAACGCGTGTCCTGCTTCAACAGCGACTGCTACTGGATCGATATCGGCCGCATGGAGGACTACGGAACCGCCCAGGAACAGTTTGCGAAGGAGCCGGAACGGTTTCTGAACGACATGCCATGACCGGCACACTCTGGATCACCGGGGCCGGCGGCTTCACCGGCCGGCATCTCGCCGCGTTCATGGCGTCGCTCACCGATCGGCCGCTCGTCATCGGACTCGATATCGCCACGCGTGTCGACGCCGAACTCGACGGCTATGCGTGCGTGAACGTGTGTGATGGGTCGGCCGTGGAAGCGCTCGCCCGGCGGCTGCCGCCTCGCTGGGTAATCCATCTCGCCGGTGCGACCTCGGCGCCAACAGCAGCAGATCTCTGGGAGGCCAACGCCGGCGGCATCACCGGGCTGTTGCTTGGCCTCGCCGCGGCCGGCTGCCGTCGCGTCCGCCTGCTGGGGATCGGCTCCGCCGCGGAATATGCATCCGCCTCCGGAGTTCGACTCACGGAGCGGTCACCGCTGGGACCGGCGAGCGATTACGGCAAGGCCAAGCTCGCCCAGACCATGATCACGGTCCAACTGAGTCGCACACTGGGTTTCGACGCCTGCGTGGCACGGGCCTTCAACCTCCTCGGGCCGGGTCTTCCGTCCAGTTTCGTCGGCGGGCGTCTCGCCGAGCAGTTCGCCCGGCCGCAGGGCGATGTCCGGGTCGCGCACACGGCCTCCGCTCGAGATTTCGTCGACGTGCGCGATGCGGCGGACGCGTATTGGCGGCTGGTCCGCTGCGGCCGCTCGGGCGAAATCTACAACGTCTGTACCGGACGGGCGGTGATGATCGCGGAACTGGTGGATCGGCTGGCGGCACTCAGCGGCGCCAGCCACTGCGTCCGCACGGAGGCGCCCGGGGAGGTGGATTCGAGCGTCGTGTTTGGAAGCTGCACGAAGCTCCGCCGGCATACCGGCTGGACGCCGCTCATAGCCCTGGATCGAACGTTGGAGGACATGCTGCGGAGCTGCTCCATGGAATCGCGCATCACGCGCGGACGACGAAGCAGCGGCGTGCCGCTTGCGCGCAGCCGGGCGGCGGCCGCATGGCGGCAGGCCTGGCGCTAATCACATGTGCGGGATCACAGGTTTTGTCGGCATGGACAACGAGGCGCTGCTGCGCGGCATGTGCGCCAGCCTCACGCACCGCGGTCCTGACGACGCCGGCTTCTACACGGCGCCGGGAGTGGGCCTCGCGATGCGCCGACTGTCGGTCATCGATCTCGCCACCGGGCGTCAGCCGATCACGAACGAGGCCGGCGATGTCTGGGTCGTCTTCAACGGGGAGATCTACAACTACGAACAGCTGCGGACCGACCTCGAGGCGCGAGGTCACCGATTCGCGACCCGAACCGACACCGAGACGCTCGTTCACCTGTACGAGGATTACGGCGTGGACTTCGTCGGACACCTCCGCGGCATGTTCGCGATCGCGTTGTGGGACGCCAGACGCCGCCGGCTGGTGGTGGCCAGAGACCGAATCGGCGAAAAGCCGCTGTATTACCTGTTCGACGGCCGCCGCCTGATCTTCGGCTCCGAAATCAAAGCCATCCTGGCGGCGGGCGTGGCCCGCCGGGCGGACCCGCAGGCAATCCGGGAGTTTCTCGCCATCGGATACGTCCCCGGGTCGCGCACCGTGTTCGCCGACATCGCCAAGCTCCCGCCTGCGCATCTGCTCGTCTTCGAACAACGGCGCCTCTCGATCCAGCGGTACTGGACGCGGAGCGCCGGTGCCGGCTCGCCGACGGAGCAAGAGGCGAGAGACGAACTCGGTCAACGTCTTGGGGAAACGGTTCGTCTGTGCCTGAAGAGCGACGTCGAGGTCGGTGCCTTTCTGAGCGGAGGCGTCGATTCATCGCTCCTCGTGGCGTTAATGCGGCGCGAGGCGGCCGAGGTGCAGACGTTCACCGTCGGCTATCAGGGGAACGCCACCGGGTTCAACGAGCTGGCGCCGGCCGGCGCAGTCGCCCGCCGGCTGGGGACGCGGCACCACCAGCTGATTCTTGGCGCGTCGTCCAGCATCGACCTGCTGCCACGGATCCTGTGGCACTACGACGAGCCGCACGCGGAGCCGACCTCCGTGCTGATGTACCAGCTGTCCGAGTTCGCGAGGCAACGCGTCAAGGTCGCAATCGGAGGAACCGGCGGAGACGAAATCTTCTTTGGATACCCGCGCCATATGGGCATCCGGTACCTGGACTACTACCGCCGCCTCCCGCGTACCGTGCGTCAGACGCTGATCGAACGCGTCGCCGCGCGCTGGCCCGCGTCCACCCGGGGCAGCCGCTTCGCCAAGCGTGTGAAACGATTCGTTGGCGCCGGCGACGCCGCGGCCGGCGAGGCGTACCTCGGATGGGTGCGGCTGCTTGGACGCGAGCTTCATGCGTCGCTGACATCGGACGCGTCGGTCAGCGTGGACGATCCGGCGGGCGATCGATTCCTCCGTGACCATCTGATCGGCGTGCCCGACGATCGCGTGCTCGACGCGGCGGCGGCGCTCGACGTCGACGGGTACCTGCCCGAGTACCAGCTCGCGTATGTCGATCGGATGAGCATGGCGCACGGGCTCGAAGTGCGATCGCCGCTGTGCGACTTCACGCTCGTCGAGTTCGCGTTGTCGCTGCCCGCGCACTATCGGCTTCGCCGCTTCCGCAGCAAGCACCTGCTGAAGGAGGTCGCCCGCGAATGGCTCCCGCCGACAATCGTCGATCGGGCCAAGGTCGGCTTCGATTCTCCCATTGGCGAATGGTTCAAAAGAGAGCTGCGATCCTTTCTCCAGGAATTCCTCTCGGCGGAGCACCTGGCCCGCACCGGCCTGCTGAATCCCTCGGCTGTTGAGCAGATGATCGGCCTGCATCTGGCCGGGCGGCAGGACTACTCGCTCCAGTTGTGGAGTGTCGTCATGCTCGAAGCATGGCATCGCATGTACATCGACGGCGCCGCCACGGCAGACTGCCGGCTCGCGGACCTTCGGGGCGGTGCGGAAGCGGTCGGAGCGTAGGACGTGACCGCGCACCAGGCCGCCTACGCTTCCACTGCCAACCGCGGCTCTGTGGCCGTGCCGGACGATCTCGCCGCGGCGCTCACGGGCGACCAGGCGATGGACTTCTGCCGCTTCATGCGCTCGGCGTACTTCAGTGAACTGCGGTTGGGCCGGGTGCCGGCGCCGGAGGCCGCCGAACGGCCGGCGTTCGATCGTGCCGTCACGCTGCATCTGCTTCGGCCTCACGCGGATGGCAACAGCTTCGCGCTCACCGATGTCGGCTACGAGGTCTCGAACGTCGCCAAGGAGTACACGAACTGGGTCGAGGGCGGCCGTCAACTCCCGGGCGGCGTCACTCCGGCCCTCGTCCGAGGCAAACGCCTGCTCGACGTGGGATGCAGCTTCGGCCGGCACCTCCTTGGCTTCTCCCGCCACGGCGCCAATGCGTACGGCATCGACTTCCAGGACCGGTACCTGCGCCTGTCACGCACCTTCGCCGCGCATCACGATCTTCCTGCCCCACGGATGGCGCGGGCGAAAGCGGAGCGGCTGCCGTTCCGGGCGGGCGCCTTCGACGTGGTGTTCAGCCGTCTCGTCCTGAATTACGTATCGGACATCGACGCGACGCTCGACGAGTTCGTGCGTGTCCTCGCCCCGCATGGCGTCCTTGTCCTGATCGTCGAGCCACTCGAAACGCAAATCCGCGAGTTGATGACCCGCAAGTGGATCCGCAACAGCAGAAACATCGGGTTCACATTGTTCGGGCTGCTGAATACAGCGCTCGTGGAGCTGGGCGGTCGCCAGCTGCGTATCCGCCGCAAGGGGCGCATGCATGCCGAGCACTCTCCCGCGTGGCCGAGTGCGCGGTGGCTGAACGGGCGACTCGCTGCGCGGGGGCTCCAGGCGATGCATGGACGCCGGTTCCACCAGGGGGCGGGGCTGTACCTCGCACGACAAGGGCGGGACCGGACGTGAGCCACGCACGGCTTGCTGCGGCCATTGCCGGCGCCGTTCTCGCGGCGACGCTCCACGGCGCGACGGGTCTACCGCAAGCGGAAAAAGAGTGGCATCCACCGTTCGGCATTCCGCGGCCGACGTTCGGGATCACCGAACGCGCGCCGATTCCGCCGGCCGATTGGGTGACCCCGACGCCGGGTTTCTACTTCGTCAGCCCGGGCACACCCGGCGCCACCGATCGGGACAACCCTCTGGGCACCCCACGAATGCCGCGGGCGACGGTTCCCCGCAGGCTGCCGGCCGGGTCGGTCGTCGAACTGCGCGGCCGCTACGACACGGAACATACGGGAGCGGCGCTGCTCAGGGCGGAAGGGACCGCTTCGCAGCCGGTCTTTATCCGCGGTGACTCGGCGCGCCCGGCTGAAATCGTCAAGCCATGGGAAGTCAGCGGCAGCTATGTGGTCGTCGAGCATCTTCGATTCAAGGACCGCGACGGCACCACAACCGGCTCGTTCACGTTTCTGGCCCCGATCGATCACGCGGCAATCCGACACAGTGACGTCAGCGGCAACCGCCGTTGGGGTGGGCTGGCCATCGAAGGCTGGACCGGCAGCACGGCGGCGAACGTTGTCGTGTACGACAACCGGATTCACGACAACGGCGACGTCCGCGCAAATTTCGACCAGGACCGTCATGGCATCCACGTCGGTGAGCGGGTGAATACGGTGTGGATTGTCGACAACGAGATGTGGCGCAACAGCGGAGACGGCATTCAAATCAACGCCCGCCGGAGCGCGCTGCAGGCCTCGACCCACCACATCTACGTCGGCCGCAACGTCTCCCACCACAACAAGCAGAACGGCTTCTGGACGAAACAGGCGACCGACGTCATCTTCTCGCAGAACGTCGCCTACGCGCACCGTCCGAGCAATTCATCGCTCGGCGTCGGCCTCGGCTTCCAGTACGCGCCCTCGCGTGTCTGGTTCATCTTCAACCACGTGTACGACGTTGAGTACGGAATCCAGGCGGCAAGCGACGCGGACCTGGGCATCGGCACGGACAGCTATTTCGTCGGCAACGTCATCCACGATGTGCACGACAGCGACAACGACTTCAATCGGGCGACGGCATGGCAGAACTGTGCGATCAGTCTTGCCGGCGGAATCAACCGTCATGTCGTGCACAACACCATTCATGACGTCGATTCCGGTATCTGCAGCCCGTCGGCGACGGGCAGGATAGACGTCCATAACAACATCGTGTTCGGGGTCCGGCCGGACGGGCATCACGTCTTCGTCGAGTTCCCCGCCGTTGCGGCGTCGACGAAAGGGGAAGGGAACGTGTTCGGGCCCACCTACCGCCTGAACGCCGGCGGTACCCTCCGGTCGTTCACGAAGGAGGAGTTCGGGTCGAACTCGGTTGTTCGCGACCCGGGTTTCATGCGAACCGGGTCGTGGCCGCTCGACCTTGGCTCTGCCGCCGCAGTGATCAATCGGGGGGCAGCCGCAGGTTTGAGCGTGTTCCGGCTCTACCGGTCGCTATACGGCGAGGATATCTTCCACGACGTCCTCGGGCGGCCGCGGCAGTCGGGAGTCCGACTCGATCCCGGCGCATTCGAGGCCCCGTCGCAGGCGGCGCCACGCTGATCGCTCAACCGGGGCTGGTATGGGGCGAGCGGGGCGATCTCACCACCTCGAATATCGAATGCAACCAATCCGCCAGCCCCGACACTTCGGCCAGCAGCTCGGCGGCCGAACCGGATGGCGGCACATCTATCCGGCGAATCGCCATGATGTCGTCGCCGGCGCGGTTCGCACCGCGATTCGTCGTGACCGCCATCGCGTAGCCCGCGGCCGCAACCGCCGCCGCCGCATCGCGGCTGTAGCCGCCGTCCGGGTAGCAGAAAAAGCGGCACGTCCGGCCGGTCCACGCCTCAATGGTCGATTTGGATCGCCGCACCTGATCGTCAGCAGTCGGCCGATCGACGCGATGAATCCTCACGTGATCGACCGTATGACTGCCAAACGTCACGGCGCCGGCGGCGCGGCCGATTTCCTCGGCGGTCAGCACCGCCGACCACACGTCTTCCTCGCTCCTGTCCTGCAGACGCCGGCCGGTTTCTGCTTCCAACGTACCGGCCAGCGCCTCGAGCTCGCCGGACATGTCGCGATCGTCGCGCTCAATCGACTTGGCCAGCGTTCGCAGCTCGAGGTAGCCACGCCGCAGGCTGTCGCGCGAGCTGCCGGCGAACCGGCAGCGGCGCGACCCGATGGACACCTCGCGCCCGTCCATCGCCGCCTGCTGCAGCGCGTAGTCGAGCCGATCGAACCAGAACGGACGCCGCGACTGAACGTGCCCCGTCGACACGAAGATTGCGGCCGGGACACCGTGGCGCTGCAGGATGGGGAGCGCCAGCGTCAGCTGATTGCGATACCCGTCGTCGAGGGTGACGGCCAGCGATCGCGGCTGCATCGGCCGCCGGCCCGCCAGCATGTCCGCGGCGTCCTCCAGCGAGACGAATCGGTAGTGGCGGCTGAGGATGCGGAGACACTGCTCAAGTCGGCCCGGCGAGAGGCGGCCGCGCAGCGGTTCCCAGAGTTGACCGGGCGAGCGCTCAGCCACCCCATGGATGGTGAGAACGACAAGCCGTCTCCGGGTGAGCGTTCGCCACAGGGCCAGGATCCCGGTCCAGCGAAGCAGCGCAAACGCCCTGGCGCGACGAGCGGCCCTGGGTTCCGCGTGGATCACTGCGGACACGCCGCGGGCCGCGTCAGCTCGCCCGACTCGCCGGTTCGCGCGAGGAGAAGGGCTCCTGCTCCTTCGCCGCGTGCCTGCCCGGCACGCGGAACTGCCGGAACGGCTGATGACAGTTGTGTTTCCGGAGAAAGTTCAGGAAGCGGCGGTAATCGCGCGCCGGCATGTTGAAGAGGTCCACCAGAACGCGGTAGTTGCCGCGCGTTCGCTCGAGGCCGCGTTGCACGAGGAGGCGAATGTCGTCGCGGGTGATATCGCGTTCGATGAACGGCTGGTAGACGGCCGCCCAGAACGATTCGCCGCTGGAAATCATCCGGTCGAGCAGCTCGTCGGCCCTCGTCAGCGCCGGCGGCGCTTCGCCGGCAGCTCGGCTCTTCGCGCCGTAACGGACTTCGCCCGGCAGATCGGACAGCTTCAGCAGGTCGTTGCGGCTGCGCACGACGAGCCGCTCGATGATGTTCTTCAGCTCCCTGACGTTCCCCGGCCACGTGTACTCCTCGAGCCGACGCAGCGTTTCCGGCGCAAATCGCAGATGCGGCCGGCGGTAGCGCGCGCAGTAGAGGTCCCGGAAATGATGGAGCAGCACCTGAATGTCCTCGAGACGCTCGCGCAGCGGCGGAACGATCAGGTGAATCACATTCAGGCGGTAATACAGGTCGGCACGGAAGGCGCTTTCGTTGACCCGCTCCTCGAGGTTGCGATTCGTCGCGCAGATGACGCGGACGTCCACGCGGCAGAGCGGCGCGAACGCGCCGACCGGCTGGATTTCTCCCGTCTCGAGGAACCGCAGCAGCAGCGACTGCATGCGACCCGTCATCTCGCCGATTTCGTCCATGAAGATCGTGCCCTTGTCGGCCACCTTCAGACGACCCGGTTTGTCGCGGTATGCGTCGGTGAAGCTCCCGCGCGTGTGGCCGAACAGTTCCGTCTCGAGCAACGTCTCAGGAATGCCGGCGCAGTTGATCGTCACGAGCGGCACCGAGCGAAGCGCGCTCTGTTCGTGGATCAAGTGCGCGATGAGTTCTTTACCGACGCCGCTTTCGCCGGTGATCAAGACTTTCGCATCAGACCGCGCGGCGAGCAGCGCTTCCTGCTCCAACTCACGCATGATGGGACTGGATCCGAGCAACCGAATTTGAGACACGGTCATAACCGCAGATAAAGATTTACCGCGTGGCAGTGTTGATGAAGCCGCGTGGCTGTGTTGATGAAATTGTTCGTTGATGAAATTGTTCGCGAGCCGAGTTGATCCTCTGCCCTGCTGTCGGCAGTGTCAAGCGCTTATCGCACTGTGACGAAAACGTTTCACCAGATGAATAACAAAGTTGTCACTAGTGATCGCCGACGCCGGAAGAAAGTCAGCGTCGTGGGAGAACTGTTTCTGAATTCAGAAACGTAAGTCGCGTTTCGAGCGACATCTGTTCGTCGACGCGGACAGCGCCGACGAGCGTCGTGATCGGCTCGCGGTGGTGGTAATGCCGGCTCCTCCATCCGCCGGCGGGTGTTTCCGGTCCGTGCAGCGACGACACGCGTAGACGCGGATCCAGCGCCAATCGGACCACGCGTCCGTCGACGTCGATCTCCCATTCGGACGCGGCGGCGGCGATGGTGCGGCACGACGGGCCGACGTGAAACAGGACTTCGACGTCGTGCGCCCCGGAACAGATCAGTTCATCGCGGATCGTCATCACCCGGGTCGAGCGATCGAGATCGACATCGAGATCGACTCTGCGCCGATGGACGACGGGATCGCGAAGCCGCCGATAGCCGTCATGCTCGCCGACCACCAGCCCCCCATTTGCTGAGGGCTGCCATGCGAGGCATCGCGCGTGCGCACGCCGGCCCCACAGAAACCCGCCGAGCTGAACGGATTGATCGACGCCATCGACACAAACCGTGTTGTGCGCTCGCGTGCTGCGAAAGTAGCTGCGCCATGATGGATAGCTGAAGTAGTCGAACGTACCGGGATCGACGAGCACTTCCCTGCCAAACGCGCGAACGACAACGCTGAGCGCGTCGGCGTGTCCATGTGCGGCAAGAGCCCCGAATCCCAGCGGTCCGCAGTCGACGACCGCGCTCACGGTATCCTCGGTGGCCGGGTCGCCGCATTGCAGCACGTAGTACCCCGACTCCGGAAACGCACGCGATGTCAGGTCGCATGCGGCCGGTGTCGGAACGGCGGCGAACGCCGCCTCGCTGGAGCGGCCGAGCAGCCACCGTGCCGGTTCTTGAAATGTCGGTGAGGCCGCCTTCAAACTCGACTGCTCGAAGAGCACGGCCCCTGCCCCGCACAGCCAGCCCAGTGCGGACGTCCCGCCGAGATCGAGCACGTACCCATCGTCTGAGTCGCCGAACGCCGGAGGCGGTCCGCCTTCCGCGAGCGCTGCGGCAAACGACAGCATCGACTCGAGACGCCGCCAGTAAGCCTGCGGGAATTCGATCCCACTGCTGCGGCCGACCAGAGCGGCAACGAGGCAGAGCTCGGCGGCGAACAGGTGGTACGCGAACGCCTGCTCGCGCGAGCCGCCGTCGGAGTTGGTTTGCGCCTGGATCTCGCGGCACAGAACCGCGAACGCCTCATCGCGGTACTGCGCCGCCCGCGGCAGTGCATCGAAGTAGGACGACGCGACGAAGACACCGGCGGCTTCGCCGATAACGTGGTTGTTGGCGGACGAACCTCTGGAATACTTCCGCGCAATGTCCCAGACGTGGAGATGGATGGCATGGAGGATCCGAATCCACATCTCGCGCGTGAGGACTCCCGAGTCGCGGATGAAATCGAGCGCGAACGTCCAGTTGACGACGCGGATGGCGAGCTCGAGGGGGCTGCGCCAGTTCATACCGTGGCCGAATGGACACTGGTCCAGCCACGACGTCAGCTGCTCGAGCACTGCCGCGGCATACGCGCGATCCCCCGTTGCGCGGTAGGCCCGCGCGAGGACCAGGAGATGCTGGTGCCGATTCGGCTCCCAGACGATCTTCGCGTCGCCGGCGGTGCCGACGTTCCGATAATCGATGGCTGGCGCGAACCGGAGGGGCGCGGTCCGCTGGTGCACGACGTCCCGATTCCAGTTGATCGGCGACCCGAGGTCGTACTCGCGGCCAAAAATTTCGACGCGATGGTCAATCAATCGCTCGGCCCGCCCGACGACCCGGTCATGCCACAGGCGTTCAGGCCGGCCGGCCGGCGCGTCACGCCATTCGCCAGGGTGTACGTCGCACAGCCGCGGCGGCCGCCCCCGGGAGAGCGCTTCGGCGGCCTCCTGTGTCTCGCGTTCCGACGGATACCCGCCGAGCGGCATCCGTACCCGGTCCGTGAGATCGCGCGCGACGGATGCGACGCGCCAGCCGCACTCGCGCAGGGTCATCGCGCGCAGGCGATGAAAGTACCAGTCCGGGCTCTGCATGGATCGACACGCACGCGTCGTCTCGCGTGGAGTGGTCGTGGAATGTCCACTAGTATAAGCGCCGTGAAGATCGCGCTGGCCACCGCGTTCCCGCCCGATCCGCGCCAACCCCGCGGCGGCGTCGAGGCCGTCAGCGTCGTCCTCGCGGAGGCGCTGGCGCGCGACGGCGACCTCGACGTGCATGTCGTCACTGCCGCCGTCGATCAGGCGGTCGGTGAAATTGTCACACACGGTTCGCTCACCATCCACCGCTTGCCGTGGACGGCGCGGCGCATGCTGACCGGCGCCGTCGGACGTGATGGCCGCCGGGTCCGCGACTACGTGGCCGCGCTCCGCTGCGATGTGGTTCATGCACACGATACCTACGGCGTGATGCTGCGAACACTCCCGACCCCTCGGGTCCTGACCATCCACGGGTTCATCCACGAGGACACGCGCGTCTCCGGCGAATGGTGGGCGCGCATTCGCGGGCGCATCTGGCGGCAGGTCGAGACGGCCGCGTGGGCGGCCTATCCGCACATCATCTCGATCAGCCCGTATGTACGCGAGCGGCTGCGCGGAATCGCCACCGGGATGATTCACGACATCGAGAACCCGATTGCGGAGGCCTTTTTCGGCGTCGCACGCGCCGACACGGGCCGCGACATCGTGTCGACGGCGACGATTTCGCCCCGCAAGAACACCCTCGGCCTGGTGGATGCGTTTGCCCGCCTGCGCGCCCAGGGCTTCGATGCCACACTGCGGCTGGCGGGCGCGCCTGTCGGCGAGTACGCCGATCAGGTTCGACAGCGGATCGCCGGGCTCGGTCTGGAGCGACACGTCGACCTGCTGTCAGAGGTCCCCGTCGATGGCGTCCGTCATCTGCTCGCGAACGCGAGCGTCATGACGCTCGTGTCGCTCGAAGAGAACGCGCCGTTGTCGATAGAGGAAGCAATGGCAGTGGGGGTTCCCGTCGTGACCTCGAACCGATGCGGGATGCCGTACATGGTGTCGCACGGAGAGACGGGCTATCTCGTCGACCCGAATGACTCTGCCGAGATCGCCGGCCGGCTTGCCGAATTGCTGGGCGACGACGGGCTTCGGCTGCGAATGGGCTCGCGGGGCCGCGAGATTGCGCGGGACCGCTTTCATCCCACTGAGGTCGCCCGCCGCACGAAGCGCGTCTACGCCCGGGCGCTGGGAGCCGCGGACGTCGCGACGACCGGGCCGGAGCGGATCAGGGCGCGCTGACCAGCGACACGAGCGCCTTCAGAATGTCGTGCGGCAGCAGCAGCTGGTGCAGCGAGCGCGCATCCAGCCAGTCTCCCGCGCTCGGCACGTGATGGTACGCCACCGAACATCCTCGCTCCGTGAGGACCCGTTGCCACTGCTGGCAGTCGGGCCGCTCCGCCGACACGACAATGGCCGCCGACTGGGTACGCAGGGTCAGCGCGGTGACCGTAACGTCGGCAATCTCCTGTAGCCGGTCGGCGGCAGCCGGCAAGCCGATCAGCTCGGCGTTGACGCCGGACGTCTCGGGATCGACGCCAAGGCGGTCGCGCACCCAGGCGGCGTGGACGTCCCGCAGCCCGTCCAGATAGGTACGGCCACACAACACCGGGTCCCAGAAGATGGCGCGGGCGACATCATCGCGGCAGGAGGAGGCCAGTGCAGCAAGCGCCGCCCCGAAGCGGAGGCCGATCACCGTCACCCGATGAACGCCGCTACGCCGTTTGATCTCGTCGATCGCCGCATTGACGTCGCGGCGCCACTGCGTCACGCCTCCGTCATCCGGATCCCCGTTCGAATCGCCGGAGCCAATGTAGTCGAAACGAAGCACGGCCAGACCTGCCCGGCAGAGCGACAGGGCCAGGTTCCTGTACGCGCGGTGGGCCCGTACGTACTCGAGTCCAAGCGGGTAGCAGAGCACGACCGCGCCGGCTGGACGCGCCTGCGGGTGGTGGTACACACCGAAACGCTCGCTGAGTGGCTGACCGAAATAGAACGGTTCCACGCCGGCAATCTAGCACAGGAAGGTTCGCGGCCCATTCGCGGCGTGCTCCGGGATCCAGATGTGCCTCGATCCCGCGTTGCGCGCACCTTTTGTCGGAGGGCTGGACGACTTCTTTCGCCTGCGACGGCGATGACCCGCCGTGCGGCGTGTAAACGCGCGTCACCACAACACCATCCAGGGAAAGCCCGCGCCGCGGTGAGAGTCGCCTCAGATGGCGGACTACTTGCACCTCAGAACACCGGTCCCCGCGGCGCCGGTCGGCGCCCGGCTCCATCGAACATGCGATCAGATTCCACACCCGAACTTCTGGGCGTCAGCCGCGCGATCTGCGAACTGCGCGAAGAAATCCAGCGCGTTGCGCTGTGGGATACGAAGGTCCTTCTGACCGGCGAAAGCGGCGTCGGCAAGGATCTCGTCGCGAGGCTGATTCACCGGCACGGCCCCCGGGCCAAACAGCCGTACGTCGCATTGAACTGCGCGGGCATCTCCGAGTCGCTCCTCGAGTCCGAGTTGTTCGGACACGTTCGCGGCAGCTTCACCGGCGCGTATCGCGACAAGGTCGGCAAACTGGAAGCGGCCGATGGCGGCACGTTGTTTCTCGACGAGCTGGGCGAGATGCCACAGCGGATGCAGGGCCTCCTGTTGCGGTTTCTCGAGACAGGCGAGCTGCAGCGCGTTGGCGCAGATCGCGTGCAGACGGGAATCGACGTCCGCGTCGTCGCGTCCACGAACGCCGACCTGCGCTTGAAGGTCAGTGAGGGCACGTTCCGCGAGGACCTGTACTACCGCCTGAATGTCGTGCACCTGGTCGTCCCGCCGCTTCGCGAACGACGGGAGGACATCCCGGTCCTCATCGAACACTTTCTGTCCTGGTTCTCGTCGCGGAAAGGCGGCAATCGGCGGCCTATCTCTGCGGAAGCGCTGAAGGTACTCACGGAATATGCGTGGCCGGGCAACGTCCGCGAGCTGGCCAACCTGGTGGAGCGCCTGGTCGTCACCGGGCGTCGCGAGGTCGTCAGCGTCGAAGAGCTCCCCCCCGCGATGCGGACCGGCGGAACGTCGCGGACGCGCGTGCTGAAGGAGCGCCGCCGTACGGTGGCCGACGAACTCTACGAGCAGGTGACGCAGCAGGGACAGTCCTTCTGGTCCGCCGTGTACCCGATGTACATGGAGCGCGAGATCACCAAGGATTGCGTTCGCGACCTCGTGCGAAAGGGGCTGCTCGAGGCCCGCGGCAATTACAAGATCGTCGCCAAGCTCTTCAACATGCAAACCACCGACTACAAGCGGTTCCTCAGTTTTCTGCGAAAACATGACTGCCATGTGCCGTTCAGAGATTATCGGTAGAGTGCGCGCGTCGCTGGGTGCGCGGGCAGGAATCCTCTCGCTCGCGCTGATCCTCGGTGAGTGCGCGGCGACGGTGCGCGCGCAGGAACCGCAGGCGACGCTCCCAGATCGCGCCCCGGCGGCACGGCCGGCGAAACCGCTGCCGTCCGACTATCGCATCGGACCCGGTGACGTGCTCGCCATCCGGTTCTGGCGTCTCAACGACGTGTCTGCAGACGTCAAGGTCAGACCCGACGGCAAGATTTCGCTGCTGCTCCTCGACGATATCGTGGCAGCCGGGCTGACGCCGGAACAGCTGCGCGATCGCATTCAGGAGGCCGCAGAAGAACTGTTCGAGATGCCACGGGTGACCGTCGTGGTCGGCGAAATCAACAGTCGCAACGTGTACATCACCGGCCTCGTCGCGAAGCCAGGACCGTATCCGTTGAACGGAGGTCTACGCGTGCTCCAGCTCATCGCGATGGCAGGCGGACTCCTCGAATTCGCGGACAAGAACAGCATCGTCATCATGCGCGACAAGGGCGGCCATCAGGTTCCCTTTCGATTCAGCTATGAGGCGATGAGCCAGATGCGGCCGGGCCGCCTCGACGAGAACATCGCGCTCGAGCCGGGCGACACGGTCATCGTTCCCTGATTGCCGTGACCCCACACGGACTCATCCGGGTCCTGCTTCTCGTGCTGATTGCGTCCACTGCCGCGACTCCCGCGTTGGCCCAGGCTGGCCGCAACGAGCGTCCGTACCGTGGCCTCTTCGGCGATTCCCGTGCGACGCTCACCTCTTCCATCTCGACGTTCGGCGGCTACGACATTCTGACGACGAACCAGTCATCCATGGGCACCACCGTGAGCAGAGACAGCGGCGCTATCTACGGTGGAGTGAACGGGAGTCTTTCGTATCACCGGCCGGTTGGGAAAGTGTCGTTCGATGCGTCGGGCGCAACGAACATGCACCTGTACCGGCAGACGTCTGACGCTGCGTTGCGGAGCCACACCACCTCCGGGCAGATGGGCATCGGAATTCCGGTGCTGCGCCGGGCGCAGTGGCGAGCCGCCCAGTCGTTCTCGGCATCGTCGTACTACAATTTCAGTCCGTTCGGGTTGTTCAACCCGCTCGACGTCGAGGATCTGCCTCTGCCCAGCTCCGATGCGCGCGTCGCCGGGGGCCGGACATATGACTACCGCGCGTTCTCGAGCTTCGGCGTCGCAGTCGGCCGCTACGACACCATCAGCGCGGATGGCAGCGGGCGGCGTCTGTGGGGCGTCGACGACGCGCCGACCCTGACGACCGTAGGTGGAGGGGCGCGCTGGGCGCGGCGAGTGGCGCGCGCATGGACGACTCAGGTCGGCTACGGATATGAGCAGGGGCTCGCCGAGAAGGGCCGCTCGGCAGGTGGGCTTCATCGCATCGACGCCGGGGCGAGCTACGCGGCGCCGCTGTCCTTTTCGCGGCGGACACGCCTGGCGGCGTTCTTCGGCGCGAGCATGGCCTCGTACAGCATCGGCGACAATCCGTCGAGGTCGATCAATGTCCCGCAGGTCGTGGGAAGCGCCACGGTATCGCACCAGCTTGGCCGGACGTGGTCGCTGGGCGGTGCGTACTCGCGTCAGTTCCGGTTCAGCGAGCTGACCGTCAACCCGACGTTCACGACTTCGGCGTTGATGTCGGTGCAGGGGCTGCCCGCCAGACGGATCGGCCTGACGTTCTCGGGCGGATATGCGACGTCGACCCTCGACGCGGGCCGCAGCGCGCGCTCGTTCCACAGCCTGATCGGCTCAGCGCGCAGCCAGGTCGCGCTTTCCCGCAGCTTCGCGCTCTCTGTGGAATACAGCTATTACGCCTTCGCCGGGACGTCGTCCGGGGCAGGCACGGGCCGTGTGCTCGAGACCGACATCGGACGGCACGCCGTCCGCGTCGGCCTGAGTGCCTGGGTGCCTCTCCTCAAACCTCGAGGCCAATAATGGTTCCCGGACGCAAGTACACGACCGATTCGGTCATGCGACTGTTGCGGCGGCGCGGTCTGGTCATCCTGATGCTGGGCATCATCGGCGGATCCGCTGCGGCCGCCTACATCTGGCGCGTCCCCAACGTCTACCGTGCTCAGGCCACGCTCCTCGTGCGGCCGCAGGTCGTGCCTCAGGCATACGTCCGCTCGACCGTGACCTCCGACATCGACGACCTCGTGCGAACGCTCACTGAGCGGGTCCTCTCCGCCGAATCCATGTCGGCCATCGTCCGCGAACTGACTGTGAGTGGTGACCCACGGCCGTCGCCTCGGCTGGTTGCCGCGGCGCGCGCGCGGGTAGACATCGACATCGTCCGCGGGGACGCCTTCACCGTCGGATTCTTCGACCGTGAGCCGACCTTTGCGGCGAGAATGGCCAACCGTCTCGCCCGGGCGTTCACGGACGAGAATCTGCGAAGCCGTACCGGGCTTGCCGAAGAAACGGACCAATTCCTCGACGAGCAGCTTCGCGCCACGCGCGACCGCCTCGACGAGCAACTGAAGCAGCTGGAGAATTACCGGCGGACCTACGCCGGGCAGCTCCCGTCGCAGCTCGAGGCGAATCTTCAGGTCCTGTCGAGCGCGCAGCAGCAGCTTCAGGCGACGACCGACGCCGTTCAAACGGACGTCCAGCAGAAGATTCGACTCGAACAGAACCTCGACGCATTGAGCGACGGCGATGCGGCGGAGCCGGCCCCGGTGGTGCAGACCGAACCGCCGCCGGCGCTCGACCCGTTCAGCGAGCAGGTGATGCGGCTGAGAGGCCGCGATGCGCTGCTGCAGCTCCCGGAAGTCCGCCGGAGGCTGCAGCAGCTGGAGCTGCAGCTCAAGCCCGGGCACCCGGACATCGTCACACTCAAATCGGTGATCACTTCCCTCGAGCAGCGGGTGATCGCGGACCTCGGTCCGGACGCGCTGAAGCCTCCGGTAAAGAACGTCGCCGCCGAACGGCGACGCAGCGCCGAGACGATCCGCGCGCAGATCCGCGCGATCGACGCGCGCATCGTCGAGCGTCGAGCGGATGAGACCGGGCTGCGTGCGACGCTAACCAGATATCAGCAGCGGGTCGAGGCCATTCCGGCGCGCGAGACGGAGTTGACGGCGCTCATGCGCGATTACGAAACCGTCCGCGAGAGCTACCAGACGCTGCTGAAAAAGCGCGAAGAGGCGCAGCTGGCGGCGGAGCTCGAACGGCGGCGTGTCGGCGAGACGCTCTACGTCGGGGTTCGTTCCGTCGTCCCGACGAGGCCGTATTCACCCCGCCGTTCGCGGTTCGTGGCCACCGGCGCGGCCGCCGGACTCATGCTCGGCCTCTTCCTTGTCGGGTGGCGCGAGTTCCGGGACACCACGCTCAGGACGGAGGCTGAGGTCGTCAGCGGTTTCGAGCTACCCGTCCTCGCGGTCGTGCCGGCCATCACGGCACCGCTCGAGTCGCGGCGCCGCTGGGTGCGCGCCGGCGCCTCTCTCGCAGGGCTGCTCGTCGCGGGGATAGCAGTCGCGTTCTACCTCGGATTGTGGCCGCGCCTGTAGCGGCCGGCGATTGGATACTGCGATGTTCGGGTTCTTCAACGGAAACGGAAAGCATGCCTTCATCGGGCGAACGGTGGATTCGCGTGCACTCATGCCCGCGGCCCTCGAAACGTATCGGGCTCTGGCCGTCGCGCTGGATCACACGCGAACAGGCCCCTCCGGTCGCGTACTGCTCGTCACGAGCGCATTGCCCGGCGAAGGGAAGACGCTGACGTGCGCCAACCTTGCGATGACGCTGGGCAGTACTCTTCAGAAGCGCGTGCTCGTCATCGAGGGCGACCTGCGCCGGCCGACGCTACACAAGATCTTCGGGACGGAATCCATAGAGGGCGCCAACGATGCCGGTATCGCCGTCCCCGGCGGTTCCGTTCCGCGGACGTTCGTCGCGGTCACCCCGACGCTCTCCGTGCTGGCCGCGACGGCGCCGCTGCAGGGCGACCCGGTGCAGACGCTCGGCTCGCCGGAGACCCTGGCCCTGATCGATCGTGCGCGCACGCGTTATGACTGGGTGCTCGTGGATTCCCCGCCCGCGGCGCTGGTCCCGGATCCCAACGTCCTGGCGCGTCTCGCCGACGGAGTGCTGTTTGTGATCTGGACGGCCAACACGCCGTTCGATGCCATTCGGCGCGGCATTGCGGCCGTCGGCAAGGAGCGGATCATCGGCGTCGTGATGAACCGGGCGCCTTCAGATATGGACGATGCGGCGTTCAAGTACTACGACCGTTATTACGATCATTACTCGCAGGCGGGCGTCTAGGCGCGGACCCATGCATCGACGCTGGCTTTCCACAGCGAAAGCGCCTCGAATTCCGTGTTGACGAGCAGTGCTCCGCACTGCACGCCACCGGGTGTGTCCCGGGTCCACCGGATCTGCGCCTGCAGCGGCGCGCGCCAGGACTCCGACGAGAAAGGGACATGAGCACCCTCAGCGATCGCGGATGCGGCCGGCGCCTCTATGCGGCAGCCGCCGTAGCTCACGTCGCACAGCCGCGCCCGGCCGGAGCCGAGGGACACCCACAATTCGCCGCGGAATTGGTGACGGATCCAGCGGCGCCGCAGGCCGTACGCCAACTCCTCGGTGCTGGATCCCAGCCTGCGAGCGGCGCGCGACCGCAGTTGCTCGCCAATCTGTGTGCGAACGAGGTAGTCGGCGCCGACGCGCTCGGCCTCTCGGCGTGTCACAGGATCTTCCGCCTCGTCGATCACGATGGCGGCGGTGCGAGGGTCGGAGAAGAATCGCTGCCAGAGGAGTTGAAGACCGTTGTAGGGACCTAGACGAACGTCTGTGACGACGAGGTCGGGCATCACCGAGGCAATCAGGTGTTTCGCCTCGCCAAAGGAGCGTGCCAGAGCGATTTGATACGTTGCGTGCCGCAGTACGGAAATAGCGCTCGGTTGTCTCGGCGGCTCGCATTCCACGAGCAACACCCGGCGTGCCGTCGCGTCAACGGTCACAATGTCGCTGTCATGAATAGAGGTGACCCCGAGCGTGATAGGAAGAACCCAGGTGGCTTCCTCGTTATTGCCGGCAATAATTTCAGTTTGGAGATCTGATCAGCAACCACCATGCCGCCGTGCAAACAAGCGTGGTCTCTCATTCGCCGTGAGATCCGAGAGTCGCACCCAGCCCGTACGCGATGGCGCGGGCGCAGTTTACAGCGACGCGGCTGACAGCCGGATCCATTCGACGCTGAGGCTGACCGCCGGTACGAATACGCACGGAATCGTTCGTGCGGTCGATAATCATCGACGCCGCAAAGGCTTTGTCAAATGACCTGATACGCCCCCGCTG
>JBOGIQ010000041.1:0-27072 GCA_050742535.1 Vicinamibacterales bacterium
GGCCAGAACTTCTTGGCCCGCACCCAGGGCAGTGGAAACGCCGCCTGTTCGCGTGAATACGGGTGCGGCCAGTCCGACGCCGCCACCGCGGCCGCGGTGTGCGGCGCGTTCTTGAGCACGTTGTCGCGCGCATCGGCGCGCCCGGCAATCACGTCCTCGATTTCGGCGCGAATCTGAATCATCGCGTCGCAGAACCGATCCAGCTCGCCCTTGTCTTCGCTTTCCGTCGGCTCGACCATCAGCGTACCGGCCACCGGAAACGACACGGTCGGAGCATGAAAGCCATAGTCGATCAGCCGCTTGGCGACGTCCATCTCTTCGATGCCGGCGGATTTGAACGATCGCAGATCGAAGATCAGCTCGTGCGCGACACGCCCGTTCGGCCGCGTGTACAGAACGGGATAGTGCTGTTCGAGGCGCGCCTTGATGTAGTTGGCATTCAGGATGGCGTATCGGGTGGCATCCGTGACGCCTTCCGCGCCCAGCATGCGGATATAAGCGTAGGAAATCAGCAGGATGCTCGCGCTGCCCCACGGCGCCGCGGACACGGCCGGAATCGCTTTCTCGCCTCCCACCGGCACCAGCGGATGGCCCGGAAGATACGGCACGAGGTGTTGTGCGACGCCGATGGGTCCCATGCCCGGCCCACCGCCGCCGTGTGGTATCGCGAATGTCTTGTGGAGATTCAGATGGCAGACATCGGCGCCGATCGCGGCCGGACTGGTGAGCCCCACCTGCGCGTTCATGTTCGCGCCGTCCATGTACACCTGGCCACCGTGGCTGTGGACGATCTCGCAGATCGTGCGGATGCCGTCCTCGAAGACGCCGTGCGTGGACGGGTAGGTGATCATGAGACACGCGAGGCGGCCGCCGTGCTCCGCTGCCTTGCGCGTCAAATCGTCGATGTCGACGTCGCCGCTCGCTGCGGTGGCCACGACGACCACGCGCATGCCGGCCATGGCAGCGCTCGCCGGGTTCGTGCCGTGCGCGGACGCTGGAATCAGGACAACGTCACGGTGTTCCTCGCCGCGCTCGCGGTGGTACGCGCAGATCACCATTAAACCCGTCAGCTCTCCCTGCGCTCCCGAGTTCGGCTGGAGTGACACCGCAGCAAGGCCGGTAATCGCGCACAACGCGTCTTCCAGCTCTTTCACGATCTGCGCGTATCCCTGGGCCTGATCGTGCGGCACGAATGGGTGGACGCGGCCGAAATGCTCCCACGTGATCGGCAGCATCTCCGTGGCCGCGTTCAGCTTCATCGTGCACGAGCCGAGCGGGATCATCGACGTGTCGAGCCCGATGTCCTTCCGCTCGAGACCGCGGATGTAGCGCATCATCTGGGTTTCGGAATGGTGCGAGTTGAAGACGGGATGGGTCAGGAACGGCGAAGTGCGTGCCAGCGACTGAGCAACGAGCGGGCCAGGCGAGCCAGGCGAGCCAGGCGAGCCAGGCGAGCCCAGGCGCACATCGAAGATCGCGCCGCCGAACACTCGCACAATATCTTCCAAGTCCTCGATCGTCGTAGTCTCGTTCACTGCAATCCCGACGGTGCGGTCATCGGGATATCGAAAGTTGAGCCCTTTCTCGAGCGCCCGCGCGCGGATTCGGTCGACTCCGCCGGGGACATCGACGAAGACGGTATCGAAGAACTGCTCGGATTGCACGGCGAGGCCTGACTCCGTCTTCAGAGCCACAGCCAGAACAACCGCGATCGCGTGCACACGCCCCGCAATCTCCTTCACACCGTCCGGCCCGTGGTACACGGCGTACATCGCCGCCATATTCGCCAGCAGCGCCTGCGCGGTGCAGATGTTCGACGTCGCCTTTTCGCGGCGGATGTGCTGCTCCCGCGTGGCGAGGGCCATGCGATACGCCGTGTGGCCGTGCGCGTCGACCGACACGCCGATCAGCCGGCCGGGCATCTGGCGAACGAATTCGTTGCGCGTCGCGAAGAACGCCGCGTGCGGCCCGCCATAGCCGAGCGGGACGCCGAACCGCTGCGAGTTGCCGACGACGACGTCGGCACCCATCTCGCCCGGCGGCTTGAACAGGGCGAGCGCGAGCAGGTCGGTCGCCACGGCAACCAGCACCCCGTTCTGATGCGCCTGCTCGATGAAGGGCGCGAGATCCCGCATCTCGCCACGTTCATCCGGATACTGAAGCAGCACGCCAAAGACGGACGGCGTCAGCTCCATCTGATCCATCGGAGCGACCTTCAGCTCGATGCCGAGCGGCTCCGCCCGTGACCGGAGGACTTCCAACGTCTGCGGAAAGCAGCGATCGCTGGCCAGAAACGTCCGCGCCTCGCCGCCCCGATTGGGCTTGCCCGCCGGAGCCGCGGAGCGCGAAGGCGGGTGTACGCGCTGCAGCAGCGTCATCGCCTCGGCCGCGGCCGTCGCCTCGTCCAGCAGCGAGGCGTTCGCCACGTCCATCGCTGTCAGGTCCGCCACCATCGTCTGGAAGTTGAGCAGCGATTCGAGCCGGCCCTGAGCAATCTCCGCCTGATACGGGGTATATGGCGTGTACCAGCCCGGATTCTCGAGCACCATCCGGCGGATGACGCTGGGCGTAAACGTGTCGTGGTAGCCGAGGCCGATGTAGGAACGGAACGTTCGATTGCCGCGCGCGACCTGCGTGAGCCGGCGGAGAAAGTCCTGCTCAGTTTCTTCCGGCGGCAGGTTCAGCGGTTCGCCCAGCCGGATGGCCGATGGGATCGCCTCGTCGATCAGCGCGTCGATCGACGCGGCGCCGACCGCTTCGAGCATCGCATCGCGCTCGTCAGGGGACGGGCCGATGTGCCGCCGCGCGAACCGATCGGGAAACAGCGCGACGCTCACTCCTTGACGAGCGCCTCGTAGGCGGCCGCGTCAAGGAGCGACTCCCCCGCCGCCGGATCGGACAGACGGACTTTCACCATCCAGCTGTCGTGGGGGTCGCTGTTGACGGCTTCCGGGTGATCCTTCAGGCGCGGGTTCACCTCGATCACTTCACCGCTCATCGGCGCGAACAGCTCGGACACCGCCTTGACCGACTCGATCGATCCAAACGATTCACCGGCGGCAATTCGCCTGCCCACGTCGGGAAGGTCCACGTACACGACGTCGCCGAGCTGACGCTGCGCGTAGTCGGTAATGCCGACGTCAGCGGTGTCGCCGGAGACACGGATCCATTCGTGGTCCTTTGTGTATTTGCGATCTGTCGGATACGCCATATCTCTTTGGCGCCCTTCAAAGGGCGCCCTACGTTATCGGACACCCTTGAAAGGGTGCCCTACGCGCGCTTGCGCTTGTAGAACGGTAACGGCACGACGCGCGCCTTCGAGGCGCGCCCACGAACGTCCACGTCGATCTCCGCGCCGGGCGCGGCGAGTTCGGCCGGCACGTACGCCATCGCAATCGCCTTCTTCAGAAACGGCGTCTGCGTGCCGCTCGTCACCACGCCCACCGGACGGGCGTCGCGCACGACCGGGTATCCGTGGCGAGCGATTCCACGATCCATCATCTCGAGCCCAACCAACGCGCGCGCCACACCCTGGTCCCGCTGCTCGACCAGGCGATCGCGTCCGATGAAATCCTTCTTCGACCAGGCAACCGTCCAGTCGAGGCCGGCCTCGAGGACCGACGTCGATTCGTCGATATCGTTGCCGTAGAGACGCATCGCCGCCTCGAGCCGCAGCGTGTCGCGCGCGCCGAGGCCGCACGGGATGACGTCTGCCGATCGGCCCGATTCGAGCACCGCCTGCCAGACCTTATCCGCCATGTTCGGCGGCACGAAGATTTCGAATCCGTCTTCGCCGCTGTAGCCCGTTCGCGAAATCGTCGCCCGGGCATTGGCCACTTCCCCGTTGGCGAACCAATACGGTCGGATCTCCCTCAGGTCCACACCGGTGAGCGGCTGCAGGACCTCACGCGCGGCCGGCCCCTGCAGGGCAAGCAGGGCGTAGCGGGTGCTGCTGTCCACCGCGGCGGCGTCGCCAACGGCCTTGATCTGTTCGGTGATCCACGCGAAATCCTTCTTCACGTTGGAGGCGTTGGCGACGAACAGGAAATGAAACGGCGCCATCCGGTACACCAGCACATCGTCCACGAAGGTGCCGTCGGGCGTCAGCAGGCCGCTGTATTTTGCCTGACCGACCGAAAGCGCTGATGCATCGCTGCAGATGAGACGGTCCACGGCCGCGGCGGCGTTCTTGCCCGCCACTTCGATCTGCCCCATGTGGCTGACGTCGAACAATCCGGCGCGTGTACGCACGGCCATGTGCTCGGCCGTAATGCCGGAGTACTCGACAGGCATATCCCAGCCGGCAAAGGGCACCATGCGCGCGTTCGAGGCGCGGTGGCGCGCGTGAAGAGGGGTTTTGCGGAGCTCTGCGACGAACGTGTCGGCCATGCGGGGCGCGAAAGACGCGCGCCAACCGACGGTACTACGCGCCCCGGGAGGAATCAAGAACGGTCAGCGAGGGTTGTCGTGATACTGCGTCGCGTCGACCATGTGCTCGAGGTCGCGCTCCTCGCAACGCGGCGGTTCCTCGACGTCGCGATCGGATCGCCTCAATACGCGCGCCGGCAGCGTCCATGGCTCCGCGAGGACGGCGGGATCGTGCGCGGTCGCCTGATACTCGATGGTGTCGCCGACTCGCCGCAGCCGCTCGACCACGCGGAGGGCTGTCGTGTGAAAAGCGCCGTTGTCCGTCAGCCACGTCTCGTCCGTGACGTTGACCGTTTCAACAACGAGGGTGTCGCCTTCGATGCGGCCGACGGCATCACCCAAATAGCTCGACGAGATCCCCGTGCGGTGTCTGCGACCGTCGATGGGGATGACGCGATAGAAACTCCCGTTGGCATCGTCGTAGAGAAAAATCACCTCGCGCGCGTTCTGGACGATCTTCGCTGGCGGGCCGATGCGCGGCACGCCTGGCGGATAGCAGCGGAGCACGGTATCCGTCGACACCTGTTTAGTCTTCAGCTCCTCGACCTTCGCGGCGAACTCCGGCTTGTATTTCGGAAAGTCGGTACCTGACGTGGCCGCCGGCGAAGCGTCGGTGCGCTCGGGGCACTCGGCGGCTCGGAGCGAACCGCCCGGCAGCGTCTCGCCACAGACCTCGTCGATCCCGAAGACGCGCTGATGTCCCCACGTGCCGGTGAAGTCCGGCACGGCCGGTGTATCGCCCGGACGGCAGCCGGCGAGAGCCACAGTGACGATCAGGAGCAGCGCGCGCATCGGACCGCTACTCCGAGAACAGAAAATACCGGCCATCGCTATAGGTCACCTTCGTCATCCATCCCATCGGCCGCCCATTGAGCGCCGGGTGCGCGATGACCGTCACCACCTCGCCCGGATTGCCGGCGAGGCGCTCCTTCGTCAGCCCGACTTTGCGCAACATGGCGATCGGCGCCGCCGAGAACGCCCAGCGCGTGCTGCCTTTCTCCATCGAATCAACGACAACATACGGATGCGGGTTGATCCAGTCCACCCTGACGATCGTGCCGCGGACGGTGACCTTCTTCGAGACGTCGAACTGGCCGACGATGGAATGGTGAGCTGAGAGCGGCGCCGCGAGCAGCGCGATGGCAAGGAGTAGCCGCATGCTGCGGCATTCTAGAGCCTGTGACGTCTAGCTGGTAGTGCGTTCGCGCAGCTTGTCGAAGGTATCGGCCAGGAGCGCGGCGGTGACCGGCCCGACGCGGGAAATCTCTGGCGCTTTCAACAGGCGCGCCTCGTGGGGCATCAGAAACAGGTAATCGTCGCACAGGCCCGCGAGATCGTGCAGCCGATGAGACGACACCACCACGGCAGCGCCGCGGTCACGCTTCAACTCGAGGGTGGCGTTCAGCCAGCGCGAGCTTTCGCCGTCGAGACCTTCCCATGGCTCGTCGAGGACGACCAGCTGCAGCGGGTGCCGGCTCAGGACCGTCCGGAGTCCGAGCAGCTGCTTCAGGCCCTGAGACAACGCCCGGATCGGTCGCCGATCCGGCAGCACCACTTCCCCATTGCCGAGCGCTCCCCACGCCGCCGCGCGGACCGCGGGTGGAAGGGTGGCCGCGCCCGCGAAGTAGGCAACGGTCGTGCGCCTCAATGCATCGCGCGGCCGAAACCCCGCGATACGGACGTCTCCCGCCGCCGGGGAGAGGCATCCGATCAGCATCCGCAGCAGCGTCGTCTTTCCCGCTCCATTAGGCCCGAGCACACCCAACGCCTGGCCGGTTCGCAGGTCGAAGCTCAAGTCGCGGAAGACCTCACGCCGGCCGTATCGCGCAGCAGCGCCTCGTACCGAGAGGAGCACGGGCGCACCGATCACTGCGCCGCCTCGAGGGGGATGTCCCGCCACTGTGCAGACCAGAGCCCGATGGTCAGCGCACCGATCGCGACGAGCAGTGCGGGCACGGCCGCCAGGGCTTCCGCACCGTGGAGACTGCGGCCGACGAGGACAGGTGGATACACAAGCACTGCCCATGCGGTCTGCAGCCACGACTTCCAGTCGGCGCCGGACGGTTCGGCGCCAACCGAAAACGCCTCCGGCGCAACGAGCGACAAGACCGCGACGGCCAGCAACCATCCAATGGCGCCTGAAAAACGTGGCAGGCGAAGTGTTGCCGCCCACGGGATCGTGGACACAAGGCAGACAGCAGCCATCGAACCAGTCGTGAACAAACCGCCGGCGTCACGTCCGACCGCGACCAGGCAACTCGCCGCGAGCGCAAGCCAGCAGATCACTCCCGGACACGCCGACGCCGCCCAGTGGCCGAGCAGGACGAAGCGGCGGCTTCCGGCGTGTGTCAGCAGCAGATCGTAATGTCCGCGACGCGCCGGTACGTCGAATCCGGAGGAACAGGCAAACAGCTGCAGCAGCAGAATCGGCGTCAGGGCTTGCGGGGCGCGCGACGGATCGAAGGCGACCATCACCATGACCACGGCCGTCACGACACCGAACGCTCCGATCATCAGCAGCGGCATCGGCGGGACCACGGCGAAGAAGCGGCACATATAGAGCCAGCCGCTCATGAGTCCTCGCCCGCGGATGGTGATTCGCTCGAGCTTTCGCTGGTCGATTGCACCCAGGGCGCGGACACTGTGTGTGCCTTGCTGCCGGTGCCCGCGTCTGCCGCCGTAAAGGACTTGCGTCGATCCGGGCGTTGGCACAGATAGCCGCGCAGCGTGTGATAGCTGATGTCGAGCACGCGGCACGCCGTGCGCTTGTTGCGGCCACAGCGCTCGAACACCAGCTGAGCATACCGCGTGCCCCATGAGCGAAGCGAGTCTCCACGCTCGAGCGACGGCCATAGAACTTCAGCAAACTCGCCACGAACCTGTGGCGGCAGGTCGTCGAGCTCGATCGAATCCGTTTCCGAAAGGGCCACCGCACGTTCGATCACCCGCTGCAGCTCGCGGACGTTTCCGGGCCAGTGATAGGCACGCAACGCTTCCTGCGCGGCCGGCGACATGGTGAGGGCGCGTGTGTGGCGATGCCGTTCGAGGAAGTAGCGGGCCAGCTCGATGATGTCCTCCGACCGCTCCCGCAGCGGCGGAACGGTAATCTCCACGCCCGCAAGACGGTAGTACAGGTCGGACCGGAACAGGCGTTGTTCGACGAGGCGCGCCAGCGGACGATTCGTCGCCGCCACGATGCGCGTGTTCACACGCCGGACGCCGTGACCGCCAACCCGTTCGACCGCCACTTCCTGGATCGCGCGAAGGAGCTTGGCCTGGGCTGACGCCGAGAGGTCGGAGACCTCGTCGAGAAAGATCGTCCCGCCGTCGGCGTTCTCGAACTTACCGCGCCGCCCGCGGACACCGGTTGCCGTGCGTTCCTCGATGCCAAACAGCTCGGCTTCCAACAGCGATTCGACGACGGCCGCGCAGTTCACCGCCACGAAGGGCCCCCGCTGCCGGCGGGACAGCTCGTGCACCTGCCGCGCGACGAGTTCCTTGCCCACGCCGGACTCGCCCTCTATGAGTACGGTGAAGTCCGTGAGCGCGACACGTTCGATGCGGCTGCGCAGATCGTGCATCGCCGGTGTCGATCCGATGAGTGGGGCCGCACCGTCGGCCGGGCGCGCGCGCACCACGTTCCGGCCGCGCGAGGCCTCGAGTACCAGGGCCGCGAGCTGGGCGACAGAGCTCAGCATCTGGTAGTCGCGTTCGTCGAGGTCACGATTCGGATCGCACGTGGCCTCGAGGACCACCTGGACCCGGCTATCGGCGCTCGGCACGCCGAGAACCAGCGACTCCGCGGTCCGCGTTGGCGTCACCAGCCGCACCTGATACCGTGTCGGAATCTCGCGCAGGCGCACCGCCCGCATGCGCAGCAGCCGCTGCACCTCGCGCTCGAACAGCACGATCAAGTCGTGCTCGGGCCCGGTCTGCGCCATGGCGCTGCCGAGCGTCGCGATGATCTGCTGCATCGCGGCAGCGTCCACTCCAGCGCCTGCCAGCGCGGGAACCGCGCGCGGTGTTCCACGAACCTCGTCGCACATCGACATTCACCCCTCCAACCTGGTAGCGATGCGCGCGTCCGAGTCCAAGCTCGATGCCATGCGGCGGATCGATCACGCGTCAGCCGGATGAATGACTTACGGACGACAGAGTGGACGGAGGCGTTGAGCCAGGGTATGGGTTGCCCTCCGCGACCGCTAGCCCGTTCGGCCCACCGGGAATGCCATACCCGGCGACGGTCGTCTCCACCGTTGTCTGCACGGGACGATCGAACGCCAACGCGCCGCGATAGCGAATCGTGGACGCCGACACATGACACACGAAGGCGCGAACGACGCGACTGCGGATCAGAAGGCGCCCCTCGTCTGTGACCAGGTGGACGTCCACGTGGGTCCCTGGCAGCAGCCGCATTTCGCCTTCCGCCAGCAGTCCAGACTCCGAGATATCGAGAACGCCAAGCTGACGACCCGCTCGCAGCCGTATCTGAGAGAGCGGCTCGTCGGCGGCGACGAGCCGCCGGGCCCTCCGCCGGCGTTCGACGACACCCTCACTGCGCAACAAGCCAGTCTCCCGTCCGCGCGTCGTACCGCAGTACGCGTGTCCGCCCGGTCGCTCCGAGCACTCGAACAGCCCACTGCGATCCACGCTGGTCGCTGACGTAAATCGTTCCGGACGTCGCCGTGCCGAGCGGCGTAAATGTGAGGATGTTCGTCTGGCCAAGCTGCACTGCGCTCGTGGCTGGCGACTGTGCGGAGAGCCCGATGTCCACGCCTGGAAACTGCTCGAACAGGCTCGCCGCCGGCTCCGATGGCCGATCGACACCCGCCTCGATGTCGGCGGTGCGAATGCCGTTGCCATTGCCGTCCTGAAACACGGCAAACGTGAAACCGCGCGACTCCTGAGTAAACCGCAGACCGACGGCGCGACTCCGTGCCACCGCCTGGGTGCGGGCCAGCGCCATCCGGCCGGCAAGGTATCGGGCCGCGGCGTACCCGCGCGAATGGTCGGCCGCTGAGAGAACATGCGCGGCAGCGGCGCCGCCAAGAACTGCGATCACACCGGTGACAGCGACGAGCTCGATCACGGTGTAGCCGGCGGAGCACGGAAACCGCCGGCGCCATCGGTGCCCGCGGTCTCCGTGTGCCCGCCGCGCTATTCGGATTTCGCCGCCGTGACGGTAATCAGCGGCTTCATCTTCAAGAAGCTCTTCTCGCCGATGCCGCGCACGTTCATCAGGTCCTCGACCTTCTTGAACCCGCCGTTCTTCTGCCGGTACTCGAGAATGCGCTCGGCGGTGGCCTTGCCGATTCCGGGCAGCGTCTCGAGCTGTGCAACGGTTGCCGTGTTCAGGTTGATCGGCCCCGCAGGCGCCGGCGCGGCCGCCCTGGCCGCGGGACGGGCTGCTTCCTGTGCCGAGAGACCCGCGGTGAGCAGGCCAAGAACCAGAACGGTCGCTGTCATCATCCGAATCATCTGTTGCCTCCTGTCCGCACCTGGCAGGCCTCGCCCGGCGAGGCGGAACGTGCGGAGCTGAAAGGAACGGTTCGCGTCGACCTGCCACATGGTTCCCCTGCGCGAAAGTTCCCGACGAGCACGATGGGTGAGCCGGGCACTCGTTGAACCAAGACGCACCCGCCGGGACATCAGGCTGATGGGCAAGCCTCCGGCCGCGCGGCGTCACCGCCTGCTGATCGCGGAACTTCGTTAAAGGAGAGGACTTCCGGATTTGGCTGGAATGGCCGCGAGATCGCGCCGCGAGGAGTCGTGAACTGGCGTTACGCCGCAGTCGTTGAGTCTTACGAAACCAGGCAACTGCAGGAAGAGTGTTTGGCGGGAACCTTCGGGAGCTGGGGCGTCGAGTTCGTCGGCGCCGGCTTGGGTTCGTCCTTCTCGCCCATCTTAGCGCCTCGTGGGGATGTCACCCTCGCGGATCTCGCGATTGGGAGGAACGGTCGGGAGCGTCGGCGTCTGACTCGCGGCCGGTGCCGGCGGCGGCTCCGGAGTCGTCTGCGTCGGTTTGGTCATATAGAACCTCACCTGATCGATCACGTACGGAAGTCCGGCAACCGTCGCGAGAAGGAGGACCGCGAAAAGCGCGAGCCGGGCACGATGCAGAAGCCCGCTCCGTTCGTCGTTCGTCTCCGTGTTCCGGTCCGCTGCATTGATGATACGCCCCCGCATTTGTCTCTCAAACTCGCCGAGGACTTCTGCCTCTCCGCCCGCCATAACCGGTGCGAATTTGAGAAATTCGGTGCGAGACGCGTCCGTGTCTTCGAGCATCGGCAAAAACACGTAGGTTTGCCGGTGATAGCTGCGTCCAAGGTAAACGAGGCACATCAGGAACGCGAGCGCCGCGGCGCTCAACATGATGATGAACGGAATGGTGAGCACCATCTCCAGGTACGAGAACGACCGGGCCATCGCCACGATCGCGGAGCCGAGCAACCCGAGCACCGCGACCGGCAGGGTGAGCTGCGCGGTGAGCTGCTCCTTGCGTTGCAGCTCGAAGTCGTAGCGGTTCTTCAGGTAGTCGAAGTCGAACCGGAAGACCGTCATCCGGTCCCGGTTATGGTCCATCGATTATCCGAGGCGGGCCCCAGCGAACACAGGGGCGAAGATGCCGCAGAAGCGGCGAGTGGTGCCGATCTGCATCTGGACGGATTCTCGCTGCTCGCACTCGCCACGCACTCGTCGGGACGCCAGGCTCGAGGGCAAGCCTCCGGCCGCGCGGCAACAGTCCATGCTGATCGCGGAACTCAGTCGTGGGAGAGGACTTGCGGGCTCGGGCGGAATCGTCACCGGCTCGGCCCGCGAGGGAATCGTGAACCGGAGTTACGCCGTGGTCATCTGCGTCTGGCCGAGTATGGCCCGCCCATTGATGGTTGCCGGGAGTCTTAGACAGGGAAAGGGAGATTCGTAATGCGAGCCTTCGCAATAACGACGCTGATGCTGGTAGCCTGCGCCAATATCGTGCCGGCAGCACAAGAAGCAGTGACGGTCGTTGGACGCGCGCCGTACTCCTACCCCGACGTTCCACAGCCGTTTCGCTTCCTGTTCCCAGGTGCCGGTCCTGCGGCGGGTGGGCTGAGCGAAATGTGGGCCGGGCTCCCGTTCGACAGCATCACGCTGCAGCGCACATCGTGCCTCGGGACCTGTCCCGCATACGCGGTGACGTTTCACCGAGGCACCGCGAGGTCCGGGATCCGCAACTCCAATGACGACCAGTTCGGCCGGGCGCTTCTAACCGTTACTCGTGCCGCCCGCGGACAGAGGGGCACCCGCGGATTTCTGGAAGCCACGGGTACCGTCGAAGGCCGGGTCGATATATTCACCTTTGCGTCACTGTCGTACCTAATTCAGAAGTGGGCCCTCCCGCTGAAGGACGAGCCGCCTCCGATGATGGTTACAGACGCGCCGGCGGCGTTCGTCAGTGTGTCTGGGCCCGGAGTATCGGGCACCGTAAATGACAACGGCGGCATGCGAACGATCGAGCTCTGGGCGGTTCACGTGGCAATGGACTCAGCGGCGCAGTCCATCGCTTGGACGCGCAAGTGACGGCCGTCACGCCTTGGTCATCTGGGTCTTGCGGAAGCCGGAAGACCGTCATCCGGTCCCGATAATGGTCCATAGGCTATCCGAGGCGGGCCCCTGCGAACGCGGAGGGAGGTGCCGCAGGAGCGGCGAGTACGGATCGCGAGATCGCCCGCGAGCGATCGTTAACCGGCGTGACGCCGGCCGCAGTCATCTGGCACGGCGCTCGGCCGCACCGACAAGGCCGGCGGAGGGTGCAGCCGCCTGCTCGTGTTCCCGAACGAAACGCGCCATCGGGCTCCACATGAACCAGTGCGGAAGCTGCTTCGCGAGGGCAGGCAGCCCTTCGACAACCACCGACCGACAGCGAATAGCGCTCTCGTACTCGATGTGTCCCAACCACACGCGATAGAAGAACGCCAGATCCGCATGGACGATGAGATCGGAGTCGAACCCAGGGGGCGTTACGCAGACTGACACTTCCCGTGGCTCGAGGAGCAGCCAGACTCGCCGTCCGCGAGGACCGGTGAAATCGAACTCAACGATTGTGCGCCGCTCCGGCAAGAGCTCGCGATTGATCCTCTGGTGAATCCTCCAAATCAATAACCCCGCGTCCAGCTCTTCAGGTCTCGGTTCGCCGAAGGCCCACCGGACGCCCCAGGCACCAAGCGTTTCAATGACGGTCTTGAGCTCCCTCCCGGCCTCAGAGAGGTGATACGCGGTGACTTTTGGCTGTGCAGCCGGTAACCGCTCAACGACGCCCGCGTCTTCCAGGTCGCGGAGGCGCGACGCAAGCAGGGACCGCGAGATGCCGGGGAGTCCACGCTCGATTTCGTTGAAACGATGGCTCCCGAGGATGAGCTCCCGCACGATGAGCGGCGTCCATCGATCGGCCAGGATTTCCGACGCCCGTGCAACGGGACAGTACTGCTTGTATTTCTGCATGCGGAATCCTGGCACGCCAGGACCCCCCGTGCCAGTCCAAGAATTGAACCGATTCAGTCCGCTCGTTGCACTTCCGCCGAAGGTCTTCCGCGCCGTACTGTCAGTCGCCTCCGGCAAACGGTCCGAGGAAGGGAGACAGCCATGAAGAAGCATCAGCAAGCCGCGGGCGCAGCGATCGTGTTGCTCGCTCTGATGAGCACAACCCCGCGCGCCCGAGCGAACGGAGACGCCGGCGAGCTGTGGGTGACGAGTCAAGGCACCGATCGCCTATTCATCATCCACGGACACGGCTCGGCAATCGAGACGCTTCCCGTGCCGGGAATCGGCCCGCATATCACCACGTTCTCGCCGCTGGGCGACTACGCCTACGTGGCGGGGATGAGAAACGGCGACCTGACCATCATCCGCGCTGACGACCGCAAGGTCGTGCAAACGCTGGATCTCGGGCCGACGCTGACGCACCAGGCTAAGCCGTCGCCGGATGGATCGGTCCTCCTCGTCGCCCAACTGGCATCAATGAGTTTGATCAAAGTTGCCGCCGATGAAGCGGCGGAGAGCTGGCAGGTGGTCGGGAGCCTCTCCTTCGCGTCGTTGGGAAGAGCGCCAATCTGCTCGGTGTTCCGAGACGACGGCGAACGGGCGTATGTCTCATTGCGTCCGAGCGGGATCGCCATCGTCGACGTGCAGACGATGACCCATATCGCCACGTTCGACACCGACGGCTTTGTGGCTTGCGGCATGATTAAGTCCAAGCGGGGACGGATAGTGACCGTCGCCTCCAGCGGTGGAGGTGGTCATCTCTATCGCCTGGACACTGCCACAGACACGCTCGTCGACGCTGGCACTCTCGGCGCGTCCGATTGGCACAGCTTCGCCATGAGCCCGAACGAGAAGGTCGGGTTCGGCACGTCACCGCATAGCGACGAGATCATCCTGGCGGACCTCACCGGCCCGGTTGCCAGTCCGATAGCTGTGCTGCCGCTCGACCCGACACCGGGTGCGGGGAACGATGAGCCGGACGCGCTCAGCGTGCGCGGCAATGCACTCTTCGTATCGCTTCGCGCGTCCGGTCAGCTCGCGATCGTCACGGTCAACCAGCAGACCGTCACATTCCTTCAACTCTCTCCGCCCGCGCCGTTCAACCCAGCGACGTGCGGCCCGCCGCTTCCGCAGCCGCCGACCGGAAGCGGAGGATGTGCGATCCACGGCCTCACCGTACGTCCGTAGCGGACACTCCTACGCCGCAGTCGTTTGAGTTTTGCGGTACCAGGCCACCGTCTGTGCCAGGCCCTGGTCGAGCGCGACGAGCGGCTGGTAGCCGAGCAGACGCCGGGCCTTGCCGATGTCGGCCTGCGAGTCGCGCACGTCGCCGGCGCGGGGCTCGGCATAGAGGGGGCTCGCGTCAGACCCAGTCAGACCTTTCAGCACGTCGAAGAGCTGGTTGAGAGAGATGCGTCCGCCCGTTGCGACATTGATGACTTCTCCGCTCGCGTCGGAT
This sequence comes from Vicinamibacterales bacterium, assembly GCA_050742535.1. GTDB lineage: Bacteria > Acidobacteriota > Vicinamibacteria > Vicinamibacterales > UBA2999 > Gp6-AA40. Next base: position 14,408 of record JBOGIQ010000041.1, read on the forward strand.
GCGGTACACGCCCGCAGCACGCCGTCGACGACGTTGGCGACGTAGGTGAAGTCCCGCGTCTGCTCGCCGTCGCCGTAGATCGTCGGCTGACGTCCCTCGACCAGGGCGCGAATGAACAACGAGATCACACCGGAATACGGCGACGAGGGGTCCTGCCGCGGTCCGAACACGTTGAAGTAGCGGATGGTCACCGTCTCCAGTCCGTACAGCCGGGTGAACATCTGACAGTACTGCTCCGCCACGAGCTTCTGCAGCGCATACGGCGACCGCGGCGCCGTTCCCATCGTCTCGACCTTCGGCAGCGTCGGCGTGTCGCCATAAGCGGAGGACGACCCTGCATAGACGAGGCGGCGGACACCGGCATCGCGCGCGGCGACGAGCACGTTCAGCGACGCGTCGATGTTGGCGCGATTCGAGGTGATCGGATCCTGAACGGAGCGCGGCACCGACGGAATTGCCGCCTGATGCAGCACGTACTCGACCCCAGCCACGGCTCGCTCGGCGACGGCGAGGTCGGCCAGATCCCCCTCGATCAACTCGACGCCCGGAATGTGCTTCAGGTTTTCGCGCTTCCCGGTGATGAAGCTGTCCGCGACGCGCACGCGTTCGCCACGGCGGGCGAGCTCCTCGGCAAGATGAGATCCGATGAAACCGGCGCCGCCGGTGACGAGATATGAGGCCACGGGTGTTTACCTGAGCGAAATCGCTTCCGCAGTTATCCGGCTGAAAGCCGGACTCCACATCATCGGGGGAAACCGGCGCGCGGGATACCGGGCACGAGCTTCAGCGCATTCTGGTAATAGAGCTTCCGCAGCACCTGATCGGGCAGATCCAGCCCGTAGAGCTTCCAGAACGCGTGGTAGTCGCGGTAGTAGTCGAAATACTCGTCGGCCGTCTCGAACACCCGCCAGTAATACGGGAACTCGTCCGGCTGGTAGCTGTCCTTTCCGAACAGCACGCGGTCCTGGTACTTGATGAGGAACTCGCGCGCCATCCGCGGCTGCCGACCGAGGTCGTAGAGGACCGCGCCTACTTCCGAATACAGGTTCGGCATCGTGTCGAACATCCGCCCCAACCGCGCCAGGTCGTTGGCGTGCCACCCCAGGTGCGCCGTGACGAACGTCGTCTTCGGGTGACGCTTGAACAGGCGATCGCGCTCCCCCATCAGCTCCTCGAACGTCGGATTCGGAGGGGACGGGAACCGTCGATCGCGGAACAGCGCGAGCTCGAGCCAGCGCTCGTTCTGGTAGTTGATTGGCTGGAAGAACTCCTGCGGATCGGCGGTGTGAATGAAGATCGGAATATTGAGCCGGGCCGCCGTCTGCCAGATCGGATCGAGCTCCGGGTCGTCGATCTTGAGGCGCGTTCCGTCGGCCTTGCGGGCGCTGAGGCCGAAGCCTTTGTTGATCTCGCCGACGCCGAGCGCGCCGGCCTTGACGTCGGCCTCGAGCTGCTGCGCCGCGCGCTGGCCGAATCCGGGACCAACATTGTTGAAGGTGATGTTGGTGAACTGCACCATCCGGTCCTTGTGCTTGCTGGTCCGGAGGGCCTGCATTGCCTGCACGAGCCGATCGCCCGACACGCCGCTGGTATTGACCAGCACCTGCAGATTGAGCGGATTCATCGACGCGACGATCGTGTCGAAGGCGGCCTCGGTGATCGGCGCCGGCTGATGGCTGTGGAAGTCGATGACCGGATACTTCGCCCGCGGCACCTGATGCTGCGGCACGACGAGCGTGGACCGCGGTTTGTAGTCGAGGATGCTGGGCGCGGGGAATTCGGGCGCGCGGTCGGCGCCGGGCCGGTTGCGGATGGCGCCCTGGCTCTGCGGCCCCTGCGGCGCCTGGGCCACGCCCAGCGCCGTCGCCGCCACGACAGCCAGCACCAGGATGACGACTCTGCTGAGCATGTGGAAATTGTACGTTGGGTTTGGGGTTTTGGGATTTGGGGTTGAGGATTGGGTTTGGGATTTCGAAAAGTGTCGCAGCCGCCCGATAAGCCGAGTTCTGTCCGCCGTCGCGCCTTGCGGCGCTCCGGCGCGACGATCATTCCTCTAGGCCCGTAATTGCTCACGGGCTCGAGCGACCTACCCGGTGGCCTCGGACGGGCAGTCCTGTAGCGCCACCCTATTTGGTCTTGCTCCGTGCGGGGTTTTGCCTGCCACCGGCGTTACCGCCGGCGCGGTGCGCTCTTACCGCACCTTTTCACCCTTACCTTTCGACTCGCCCCTTCGGGGTTCGCTCGCGCCACTAACGAGCCCCGGAGGGGCGAGTCGAACGGCGGTATCTTTTCTGTGCCACTGGTCCGTCAGGTTGCCCTGCCCGGGAATTACCCGGCGCACTGCCCTCTGGAGCTCGGACTTTCCTCCCGCTTTCGCGCTCCGCCCTTCGGGCTTCGCGGCTACGACGGGCGATCGTCTGGGTGACTGCGACTCCTGATTATCGCGTACGGGCCTATCCGTCGACTTCCTGCTTGATCCCGTACTGCTCCAGCTTCTTGTAGAGATTGCTGCGCGGCGTGTCGATGACTTCGGCGGTCTTCGAGATGTTCCAGTTGTTCTCGCGGAGCTTCTGAACCAGGTAGGCGCGCTCGGCGGCGTCCTTGAACTCGCGCAGCGTGCCGCCCGGCGGGGTGCTGCTGGCGGGTGCGGCCGACGTCCCGCCCGCAGGCGCTACCGCGCGCGTATCGGAGGCGAGGGCCGGCGTCACACGCGATTCCCCGCTCCGGATCTCGGCAGGCAGATCATCGTGCCGGACGACCTCCGCCGGGCTCATGATCAACACGCGCTCGACGGTGTTCCTCAATTCGCGGATGTTCCCGCGCCACCGGTAGCGCTGCAGCGCATCCATCGCCGCCGCCTCGAACTTCTTCGGCTTGAGGTTGTGTTCCTCGCTCGTCAGCCTGGCGAAGTGCTGCACCAGCTGCGGGATGTCCTCCCGGCGCTCGCGCAGCGGCGGCACGACGATCGGGATCACGTTGAGCCGGAAGAAGAGATCTTCCCGGAACTCGCCGCGTGAAATGGCGTCCTCGAGATCCTTGTTCGTCGCCGCGATGACCCGCACGTCCACCTTGATCGTGCGCGCGGATCCCAGCCGCTCGACTTCCTGCTCCTGCAGGACGCGCAGCACCTTGGCCTGGGTCTTCGGGCTCATGTCGCCGACTTCATCGAGAAAGATCGTCCCGCGATCGGCCTGCTCGAACTTGCCGATCTGCTTCTCGGTCGCCCCGGTGAACGACCCCTTCTCGTGGCCGAACAGCTCGGACTCGATCAGCTCCTCCGGAATGGCCGCGCAATTGACCTGCACGAAGCGCTGCCCGGCACGCGGGCTGTTGCGGTGAATCGTCCGCGCCACCAGCTCCTTGCCGACGCCGCTCTCGCCGAGCAGCATCACGGTGGCATTCGTCGGCGCCGCCCGCTGGACGGCCTCCAGCACTTTACGCAGCGACGGACTCTGCCCGACGATCTCGTACTTCGACTCCATCGCGAGCTTCAGCTCGCGGTTTTCCGAGCGCAGCTCCGACTGCCTCAGCGCGTTCTGCAGCGTCACGATGACGCGCTCGCTGCTCAATGGCTTGTCGAGAAAGTCCAGCGCACCGGAACGGATCGCCTCGACGGCGGTGGCCGTCGTGCCGTGCCCGGAGATCATCACCACGGGGAGCGTTTCGTCGAGGGCGTGGAGTTTGCGCAGGACCTCGAGGCCGTCCATGCCCGGCATCTTGATGTCCAGCAGCACGAGATCCGGCCGCTCCCGCTGGACCGCCGCGATACCTTCCTGTCCCGTCGCCGCGCCGACGAACTGGTAGTCCTCGTACTCGAGGATCATCCGCAGCGAGTCGCGGATCGCGCCCTCGTCGTCAATCACCAGAATGCGTGGCTTCATTCGTCGTGTCCGGCTTCAGCCGGACCTCGGGGTGCCGGCACGATCAGTCGATTTTGAGCGTGTGGAGCGCCCGTCCCGACCCCGGGTTGAAGATGTACAGGGTCAGCACGTCGCCCGATTTGGCGGCGCCAACGATGCGCTTGAAATCCTCAACCGATCGTACGGGCTGCCGGTTGATCTCGGTCACCACGTGCCCGCGCTGGATGTCGGCCTCGAACGCGGCGCCGGCAGGATCGACCTGGGAAACCACCACGCCGCGCGTGTCCGCCGCCAGGTTGAGATGCTTGAGCAGCTCGTCGTCGAGATTCCGAACGGCCATCCCTGCGAGCGGCAGCTCGCGGCGCCGCGGCCGCGGACGCTCCTCGGCCGCCTCGTTCTCGGCACGGAGCCGGCGTTCCGCGAGCTTCACCGGCACGTTCATCGTCCGGCCGTCGCGGACGATCTGCAGCGTCGCGACCGTCCCAGGCTTGCGGGCGGCGATGATCTGAATGAGATCGTCGTTTGCCGCCACCTGGCGTCCGTCCACGGCGACGATGACGTCATAGGGTCGGAGGCCGGCCCGGTCACCCGGGGTTCCTGCCTCCACATCCTGCACGAGTGCGCCCGCGGACGTCCTGAGCGACAGCGAACGTTGCAGATCGGGATCAACCTTCTTCAGCGCCACTCCGATAAAGCCGCGCGAGACCTGCCCACGCTCCCGCAGCTGCGGCAGGATCGCCGTCGCCTGGTTGATCGGCACCGCAAAGCCGATATTCGCGGCGCGCGAGCTGATCGCCGCGTTGATGCCGATGACTTCACCGCGCGAGTTGATGAGCGGCCCGCCGCTATTGCCGAAGTTAATGGCCGCGTCCGTCTGGATGTACCGGTCCAGCGCCGAGTCGAACAGCTTGCGTCCGATGTAGCTGACGACGCCGACCGTGACCGTGTGCTCATAGGCCAGCGGATTGCCGATCGCCAGGACCCACTCACCGACGCGCAGCTCGTCCGAATCACCGAGTACCGCGTGCGGCAGCGGCCGCGGCGACTCGACCTTGATCAGGGCGATGTCGGTGTCCGGATCCGATCCGATGCGCCGGGCGCGTAGCGTGCGCCCGTCCGTCAGCCGGACGGAGATGCGGCTCGAGTCGGCGATGACGTGGTGGTTGGTGAGGATGTAACCGGACGGGTCGATGATGAATCCGGTTCCCGCGCCGCGTCGCGGCGTATCCCGGTCCGGCGCCGGCTGGCGGCGGTCGTATTCGGGAGTGCCGGGAAGTGAAGAATCAGAGCGCTGCCGCGAGGTCGCCGCCCCGGTCATCGTCGCGTCGATGTTGACGACAGCCGGATTCAATCGTTCGGCAATGTCCGCGAACGACGTCACGGCGGCGCCGGGAGCGGGCGTGCTGACGGTACGCGTCCTGGCCAGCCGCGGCTCCGGCGCGGACGTCGCCGGCGTCGGCGTCATCGTGCCAGCGACGATCAGGCCGATGAGAAACGAGACAGTGGCGGCAAGGCCGATGGTGACCGCAATGAGCCGCCGCGTCATGTCCTGATCATAAATTGGTTCACGGCTTATCGGCGCCGGAACCGATGAGGTGCAGAAAGCCAGCCTCGTCCAGCATCGGTACGCCCAGTTCGCGCGCCTTTTCGGCCTTGCTCCCTGCCTCGGCGCCAACGATGACCCCGCTGGTCTTCTTGCTGACCGAACCGGCCACCTTCGCCCCCAGGCGCTTCAATGCGGCTTCCGCCTGATCGCGCGTCATGGCCGTCAGCGTCCCGGTGATCACATACGTGCGGCCCGACAGCGCGCCGGTTGCCGGCGCCGCGGTCCGCTCAGATTCCGGCACTTCCATGCGGACACCGGCAGCCCGCAGCCGATCCAGCAGCTCCCGGTTTCGCGGCTCGTCCATCCACGATCGGATCGACTCCGCCAGGACCGGACCGATTTCCGGCGTCTGTTGCAGCTGTTCGATCGATGCCGCGACGAGCGCGTCGACGGACCAGAAGGCGCGCGAGAGCACCTGGGCCCCCCGTTCGCCGACATGACGAATGCCCAGCCCGTAGACGAGCCGCCACAGCTCATTGGTCTTGCTTCGTTCAATCTGGTCGGCAACCTTGGCGGCGTTCTTCTCGCCAAACCGGCGCTGGATCTCCCGGCCGTCGGAGCGGGTCGATGTGCTCGTCAGGTTCGCCAGCTGCCCTGCGTTCAACGCGTACACATCGGCATAGTCGCGAACAAGGCCGTTGGTGATCAGCTGCGCGATCAGCGACTCGCCGAGACCGTCGATGTTCATCGCGCCGCGCGCCGCAAAATGCTCGAGGCCGCGCTGCAGTTTGGCCGGACACGACGTGTTCTCGCAGCGCCAGACCGCTTCGCCCTCCTCGCGCACCAGCTGGCTGCCGCAGCGCGGACAGGCCGTCGGCATGACCCATGGCTGGCTGTCGGGCGGCCGGCGGCTCAGGATCGGCGCCACGACGCGCGGAATGACGTCGCCCGCCTTCTCGATGATCACCCAGTCGCCTTCGCGGATGTCCTTGCGTGCCAGATCGTCGGCGTTGTGCAGCGTCGCCATCGAGATGGTCGACCCGGCGACGAACACGGGGTCGAGCATCGCGAACGGGGTGACCGCGCCTGTTCGCCCGACGTTCACCTCGATCTTGCGGAGCAGCGTCGTCTTCTGTTCAGCGGGGAACTTGAAGGCGGTTGCCCAGCGCGGGAACTTGCTCGTGGCTCCCAGGGCGCGGCGCTGGTTGTACGAGTCGACCTTGATCACGATGCCGTCGGTATCGAACGGCAGCGAGCGACGTCGCTCCGCCCATTCAGCAACGAACGCAACCAAAGCATCGACGCCAATGCAGTGTTGCCAGTGGGCTTCGACGGGCAGTCCCCATTCACGCAGGTGTTTCAGAATTTCGGAATGGCGTTCGGAAAGGCCGACCTGAAGGTCGGCCTCTCCCGGTTGACGGTCTACTACGAGCTGATAGGTCAGCGCGCTCAGTCCGCGTTTGGCGACCAGCCCCGGATCAAGATTCCGCAGCGTACCGGCCGCGGCGTTGCGCGGGTTGGCAAACAATGGTTCTTCCATCTGCTCACGATCGGCGTTGATGCGCTCGAACGCTTTCCGCGGCAGATACACTTCCCCGCGGACCTCGATCCGGCCGGATGGCGCGCCCGCGCCGAGCCGCAGCGCAATCGCGCGCACGGTGCGGACGTTCGCCGTCACGTCCTCGCCGCAGACGCCGTCGCCTCGCGTTGCCGCCCGCGTGAGCATCCCGTCGACGTAGGTCAGCGCGATGCTGACGCCGTCGATCTTCAGCTCCGCAACGTAGTCCACCGCGTCGGCAGGCGTCCCTGCCCCGTCGAGGCCGCGGCGCACACGATCGTCGAACGCCCGCAGCTCTTCTTCGTTGTAGGCATTGTCGAGACTGAGCATCGGTTCCAGATGCTCGACGGTCTCGAAGCCGGCATCCACGCGTCCGCCGACGCGCTGCGTCGGCGAATCGGCGGTGACCAGATCGGGGTGCTCTGCCTCCAGCCGCTCGAGCTCGTGCATCAGCGCATCGAACTCCGCGTCGGACGCCTCCGGCGAGGCGAGGATGTAGTACCGCTCTTCGTGGTAGCGAATCAGGCGGCGAAGTTCGGCGACGCGATCAGCAGGGCTCATGGGGACGCGGTAATTCAAAATGCAAAATTCAAAATGCAAACGTTCTTTGCATCCTGCATTCTGCATTCTGAATTATCGGTCTCTTGAGACGACGTAGTCAGGCAGGTACAGCAGCGCGTCGCGCGCCTCGGACGGCGGAAACACGTGCAGCGCCTTTTTGGCGCGCTCGACAAAGGCGGCGGCGGTCCGCTGTGCATACTCGAGCGATCGGGACTGCGTGAGGAGGGCACGAATCTCCCGCCACTCGTCGGCCGACACCGAACGCGCATCCACCACGCGGCGCAGCAGTGCCTGTGCACGCTCCTCGCCGCCGGCGTAGAGGTGAATGACGGGCAGCGTCATCTTGCCTTCGCGCAGGTCGCCGCCAACGGGCTTGCCGAGCGCCCCCTGCTCGCCGGTGAAATCAAGCAGATCGTCGACGACCTGGAACGCCATCCCGATGTTGAGGCCGTAGTCCCACAACGCCTCCTGCTGCTCGCGCGTCGTCTGCCCGAGCATGCCGCCGATCCTGGCCGAGCCGGCAAACAGCAGCGCGGTCTTCCGACGCACGATGTCGAAGTGCTCTTCCTCGCTCAAATCGACAGCGCCGGTCTTGGTCAGCTGGTAGATTTCGCCCTCGACGATGCGCAGCGTCACGTCGCAGAGCAGCCTGACGATATCGAGCGTGTCGTGGGTCAGCGCCAGCGACATCGACTTCAGGTACAGGAAGTCGCCGAACAGCACCGTAATGTGGTTGCCGTAGCGCGTATGCACCGCGTCGCGGCCGCGGCGCATGTCGGATTCGTCGATGATGTCGTCGTGGACGAGCGTCGCGGTGTGGATGAATTCGATGACCGACGCGTAGAGAACCGCCCGCTCGCCCGTGTACCCCGCCATCCGCGCGGCCATCAGCAGCACCGCCGGGCGGATCCGCTTGCCGCCGCCATCCTGAATGTAGCTGCCGATCGCAGGGATGACAGTGACTTGCGACTGGACGTGCCGCGTGAACTCGCGCTCGACTTCGCGAAGGTCGTCGCGAATCGGCTCGAACAGCTGGGCAAGCGTCGCTGCGGAAGGGTTCGGCGCCTTGGGCGCCGGAGCTTGAGCGGAGGCGGCTGCTGGATTCAAGATGTTTGTCGAACCTAAATATATCGCGTCGGAGAGCGTCGCGGCGCGGGCGCCGTCAACCCGGCCCGTCTGCGGCCGTCAGGGCGCGAATATCCGTACAAAGTTGGCGGACGTGGCAGTGGCCACCGCCTCACGCGTCGTGCCCTTGAGCCCGGCAATCGTATCGGCCACCTGGACGACGTTGGCCGGTTCGTTGCGCTTGCCGCGATGCGGCACCGGCGCCAGAAAGGGGCTGTCGGTCTCGATGAGCAACCGGTCGAGTGGGACCAGGCGCGCCACCTCCTGCAGTTCCGTCGCGCGTGGAAACGTGACGATGCCGGCCAGCGACAGGTCGTATCCGGCCTCCAGCGCGCGGCGGGCCATGGCCCGATCGCCGGTAAAGCAGTGCAGCACGACGGAAACCTCAGCCGCCCGCTCCTCTTCGAGAATGCGGAACGTGTCGTCCTCCGCCTCGCGCGTGTGAATGACGATCGGAAGACGGCGATCGCGCGCCAGCGCAATCTGGCTGCGGAACACCGTCTGCTGGATGTCCCGCGGCGAGAAATCGTAATGGTAGTCGAGTCCGATCTCGCCCAGGCCGCGGGTCAGCGGCTGCCCGTCGATCGCCGCCGCCACCGCACGTGCCGCCTCTTCGGGGTTGGCAGCAAACTTCCCCGCCGCATGCGGGTGCACGCCGATCGAAAACCGGACGCCGCTCCACAATCCGGCGACGGCCTGCGCCTGTTCAATCTCCGGCTGGTCGTCTGCGGCCAGGATGACCAGCGCGTGGGTCAGCCCGGCGGCGGCCGCACGCGCAACCACGGCATCGAGATCGCCGGCGAATTCCGGCCCGGCGATGTGGCAATGGGAATCGATCAAGCGCTTAGCGCACTCTCGTTCCCGGCGGCATCGAGGGATCCACGGACAGCAGCGTCGGCGCACCTCCCTCGACGCTTGCCGCGAGGACCATCCCGTTCGATTCGATCCCCATCAACTTCGCCGGCTTCAGGTTCGCGACGATCACGATGGAGCGCCCGATCAGCTGATCGGGCTGATAGGCCTCGGCAATGCCGGCGACGATCGTCCGCTGCTCGGTGCCGACGTCAACGCGCATCTTGATCAGCTTCTTCGACTTCGGAACCGACTCCGCCTCGAGCACCTTCGCCACCCGCAGCTCGACCTTCATGAATTCGTCGATCGACAGCCGCCTGTCGTGGAGTCCGGCTTCAGCCGGATTGCCAGCAGCCGGCACCGCGCCTGCCACGACTGGCGGCGCGGCCGGCGCTGCCGTGGCACCTTGCTGAGCCGCAGGGGATTGATCGGGAGGCGGGGTCGCCGTATCTGCCATCGCGCGCAGCTCCTCGAGCGTCTTTTCAATGCGTGGAAACAACGGTTCGATCGTACCAAGCCGGGTCCCGGGGGCGAGCGTGCCGGCCTTCAAGCCGGTCCACGGCTCCTGCTGGATCCCAAGCATGCGGCGAATCCGTTCGGCCGCACCGGGCATCACCGGATCGATCAGGGCCGCGGTCACGCGCAGCGCATCGGCCGCGTGATACAGAGTGGCCTCCAACGCTGCGCGCTGATCGGGCTTCTTGGCCAGCGCCCACGGTTCGCGCTTCACGATGTACTGGTTGACCGCGCGGATCAGCTCCCAGGCGTCCTGCAGGGCTCCCGTGATCTGGATCGCGTCGAACTGGCGGACGACCGCGCCGATGGCCTGATCGATGCGCGCCACGAGGCCGGTATCCAGATCGTCCCGCCGCGCCGGGTTCGATTCCGGCACCACGCCGCCGCAGTAGCGCTGCACCATCGTCGTCGCCCGGCTCACCAGGTTACCGAGGTCGTTGGCCAGGTCGGCGTTGAACCGCGTGAGGATCCCTTCGTCGGAGAAGTTGGCATCCGCGCCGAACGGCATCTCACGCATCACGAAGTAGCGCAAGGCATCGACGCCGAAGACGCTCACGTAGTCCTGGTACCGGGCCACGTTGCCCGCCGACTTCGACATCTTCGCGCCACCCATCAGCCACCATCCGTGGGCGACGATACGGTGCGGCGGCGGCAACCCGGCCGACATCAGGAACGCCGGCCAGTAGAGCGCATGCTGACGAACGATCTCCTTGCCGACCAGATGCGTGACCGCCGGCCAGAATCGCTGCACGCGGCGTTCGTCGCCGTTGCCGAAACCGAGCACCGTCAGGTAGTTGGTCAACGCGTCGAACCACACGTACATCACGTGCTTCGGGTCGTCGGGAACCGGGACGCCCCACGAAAACGACGTCCGGCTGATGCTCAGGTCCTGCAGGCCGGCCTCGACGAACGTTCGCACCTCGTTCAGCCGGAACGCGGGCTGCAGGAAGTCGGGGTTGGCGGCGTAGAAGTCGAGCAGCGGCTGCTGATACTTCGACAGCCGGAAGTAGTAGCTCTCCTCCTTCAGCCGCTCGACCTTCCCGCCGCAGGTCGGACATTTCCCGTCCAGCAGCTGTGTCTCGGGCACGAAGACTTCATCGACGGTGCAGTACCAACCTTCGTATTCACCCTTGTAGATGTCGCCGTTCGCGGCCACGCGGCGCCAGATCTCCTGCGCCGCCCGGTGATGCCTCGGCTCCGTTGTCCGGATGAAGTCGTCGTTCGAGATATTGAGGTCCCGGCTCATCTGCCGGAAATGCGCGGCGGTCTGCTCCGCGAACATCTCGGTGTTCATGCCCGCTTTCTGAGCGGCCCGCTCGACTTTCTGTCCGTGCTCGTCCGTGCCGGTCATGAAGAACACGTCCTCGCCGAGCAGCCGGCGCGACCGCGCCACTGCGTCGGCGAGCATCGTCGTGTAAGCGTGGCCGATGTGTGGACGGGCGTTGATGTAGTAGATGGGAGTCGTGACGAAAGACGGCTTCATGAGAGAAACGCCTTGGTGGCCAGGGCCTGGACCTCCTTCACGGGCACGTTGTGTTCGCGGGCGATCCGCGCGCAGTCCTCGAATTCCGGGGACGCGTTCAGCACGCGGCCGTCCCGCCGCGCCACCTTGACGCGGACGGCGCCCAACGGCGTCTGGACGGTGACGTCTTCGCGGTCGAGACATTCACGCGCCATCTCGCGGTACCGCACGCCGATCGTCGTCGTCTCGCGGAAGATCGTCGCGGTCAGACGCTCCCGCGCGTCGGGCGGAGCAATCACGGTGAGGAGGATTCCAGGACGATTCTTCTTCATCTGAATCGGCGTATAGAACACATCCAGCGCGCCCTCGGCCAGCAGGGTGTCCATGACCACGCCGAAGATCTGCGGGTTCATGTCGTCGATGTCGGCTTCGATGACCACGACGGACGCCGAAGGCGCCGTTCGATCCGCCTCACCAATCAGCACGCGAAGGACGTTCGGCGTGTCGGGAAAGTCGCGGCTGCCGGCGCCGTAGCCGACCGCGCTGACCTTCATCGCCGGGATCGTGCCAAATTCGGATGCGTAGGACTTCACGAGCAGCGCCCCGGTGGGCGTGACCATCTCCGCCTGTTGCGGACCGGAATAGATCGGCGCGCCCTGGAGCAGACGAAGCGTCGCCGGCGCGGGCACCGGGTAGACGCCGTGAGCCGACCTGATGCTGCCGCTGCCGACGTTCAAGGGCGACGCCACGACGCGATCGGCGCCGAGTGACTCGAGCGCGTACACGCTTCCGACGATGTCGATGATGGAATCGAGAGCCCCCACCTCGTGCAGGTGAACCTGCTCGAGGGTGGTGCCGTGAATCGCAGCCTCGGCGGCGCCGAGTTGCAGAAACAGATCCGTCGCGCGCGCTTTACCGGCCGGGCTCAGCGCGGATCCCTCGATCAGCGTGGTGATCTCGGCCAGCGTCCGATGCACGTGATGATGCGGCTCAGTGTGGCTGTGCCGATGCGCTGACTCCTGGTGGAGTCCGGCTTCAGCCGGATAACCGTCGTGGTAATGATCGTGCGAGTGGTGTTCATGAGGGCCGTGCGCGTGAGCGTGGGCGTGGCCGTGCGCATGCTCGTGGACGTTCGCGGAGCCGGGATCTTCACCACGCACGCAGAATTTCGTGGCGCGCACCCCG
>JBOGIQ010000042.1:0-26649 GCA_050742535.1 Vicinamibacterales bacterium
GGCGTGGCGGCGGCGAATTCGAAGGACCCATTCGCGCCGACCGCCGTCGTCAATGCGCCGACGATCGGTCCTCTCATCTCGACGGTTGCCGGTCTGCCGAGCCCGGCGATCGTCCCTTTGATGCGCGGAAGGTCGCGCGGCGCCTCGATCGTGACCACGAGGCCGGTGATATCCGCGCTGCCCACCGTCAGGCCCTGCGAGATGTCCTGCGATCCCTGCCGTGCCGCGCTCAGTCGGTAACCGGCCGACATCGCGCTGAACTCGAACCGATGGCGCGCGGCGTGCGCACGGGCCGTGAATGTGCCGTCGGGGTTGATCGTGACCGGGACGTAGCTTCTGTCCGTTACGAGCGCGAGCAGTCCTTTCGGAATCGGACCGCCTGACGTCACCACGCGTCCGCTGACCGAATGCGTGGGCGGCCGCTTGATCTCGAGCGCGGTGGCGTCGGCGTCGCGAAGATCGACGGCCAGCGATCCGAATCCAGGCGGGGTGGGGAAGAGGCTGACGAGATAGCGCCCGGCCGGAACGCGTCCGAACACGAACCGGCCGTCAGCTCCCACCACGATCTCGGCAACCTCGGCGAGACTCGTCCCGGACAGCACGGCGATTTCGCCCGCATCGGCGGCCGGCGGCGGCGTGACGCGCCCGCTGACTTGCGCGCCGGTGGGCGTGACCATCCTGATGTCGACGGCGGCCGGCTTATCGGCCGTCACCGTCACCGCGGACGCGCGGAGCCAGTCGGTCTCCTTGGGGTAGTAGGTGCCGACACCGATGAGACCGGCGGCAATCAGATAGTCGCCCGGGGGAAGGTTGGTCAGGCGGTAGCGCCCAAGATCGTCGGTCTGCGTCACGCGCGTGGGCGCCGGCGGCACGTAGTAATTCAGTCCCTCACGCGCCCGTGGTGGCGGCGCGGGAATCGCGGCCACGCGGACCGCCGTGGCCGGAGCGCCATCGCGAGTCAGGATCTGACCAGTGACGACACCGGGAGCGACGGCGCCGCGGCCGCCGGGTGCACCCTGCAGCGCAAGACCAAGAGCGAGTACGAGAGCAATCACGGCTGCCGATCATACTCCGCAGCCCGCGGTGTGTCCGTGAAGACGACTGAACAGCGGTTGGCGATCACTTACTCCTGTGCCCTGGGGCCTGAGGCGTGATTCCTGCATCGAACCCAGGCAACTTAGGCTACCCCAGGCTACCCAGGCTACCCAGGCAACCTAGGTGGCCACTCAGCTACCCAAGGAGGCAACGTGGACAAGCTGAACGACCCCATTCCACTTCAGACTCGTCCGTCGGGGCGGCAGGCAGGCTATGCCGAATGGATCGCATTGGGCGCCGTTGCGGCGGGAACTGTCGGCGCCATCGTCGGCATGGCCACCTGCCGGCACAGCGGGGCGAGGAGCCACGACGACCGCGAACCGATGGATCCGGAGACGCTGACGGCGCCTCACGGCGACAAGCTGAGGGGCGCGGTTGTCTAGAACAGCCTAGGGACGGCCTAGGAACTGCCCTTCACGGACCCGGACACGATCGGATCGAGCGTGTTCGTCGACATCGCGTGGTAGAGCGGGCGCGCCCGGGCGTAGATCCGGCGCGCGTCCTCCTTGCCCCAGTCGGTCTTCATCAGATCTTCATAGAGCGGCTTCAGGAACTTGCGTCGCCCCTGCGAGGTGAGGAACCGCTCGAGCGCCGGCATGGCCGGCTCGTACCGGTTTCGAATCGCGACGCGCAGCCAGGCGAACAGCACTTCAGCGTTGCGGCGGTCGCTGAAGCGGAACGTGCGATCCAGATCTGCGAGCTGGGCGGGCGTCAGCGTGTCGGGCAGCGACCCGACGAAGTGCTGCCACTCCTGCGTGCTCCACGACGATGCGCTCTTGATGGCGGCGGCCGGCGCGCCCGCCGTGAATGCCTTGATGTCCTGCTCGACGCGCGCGAGCGCGTCTGATGACGGAACGACGGCGTTGTCGGGCAGCCCGGGCTGATAGAGCCACTCCTGCACCTTCAACCGTTCCTCGAGCTGCCGATCCCCCTTCAAGAGGTGCTGGCGGAGATCCTCGAAGAACTCCGCGGTGGTAATCGACTGGAAGGCATGGCGGTCGAAGTAGCCGCGCAGGAAGCTGTCGAACCGATCGCGTCCCACCGCTGCTTCGATCGTGCGGAGGAACGTGGCGCCCTTCTCGTACGCGATATCGGTCACCGCATCGTCCGGGTCGCGCCCGGCGAGATCCTGGTTGAGGATGGTGTCCTTGTGCGTGGGCCCGAGGCGCTTGATCTCGGTGTCCAGCGAGCGCCGGTCGAGGACCTGCAGCATCCGCGCGCGGTCCGCGCCGTAGAGGACTTCCATCAGCCTGTTTTCGACGTACGTGGTGAAGCCTTCGTTCAGCCAGAATCCGCTCCACGTGGCGTTGGTCACGAGGTTGCCCGACCAGGAGTGTGCCAGCTCGTGGGCGATGAGCGAGACGAGCGAACGGTCGCCGGCGATGATCGTCGGCGTGGCGAAGGTGAGACGCGGGTTCTCCATGCCGCCGAGCGGGAAGGACGGCGGCAGGACGAGCACGTCGAACCGTCCCCAGCGGTACGGCCCGAGCAGCGATTCCGCGGCGGTGACCATCTTCTCGAGATCGATGAGCTCGTTTGCCGCCGCGTCGAGCATGGCCGGCTCCGTGTAGACACCCGTCCGCGGCCCGACCTGGCGGTAGGCAAGGTCGCCGACCCCGATGGCGATGAGATAGGGAGGCACCGGATGCGTCAGCCGGAATTCGAAGGCGCGGCCCGTCGCGGTTTCCGTGCCCTTCGGCGTGAGCTGTTCGGCGCTCATCACGGCGTGCAGATCGCGCGGTACCGTGATGCGCGCGGAGTAGGTCTGGCGCACGCCCGGCGAGTCCTGCGTTGGGATCCACGTGCGCGTGAAAATCGCCTGACCCTGCGAGTACAGGTAGGGACGCTTGCTACCGGCCGTCTGCGTTGGCTGCAGCCACTGCAGCGCGCCCGCTTCGGGACTCGTGCGGTAGGCGATAGTGATTTCGGAGACGTTCGGCGGCAGATCGACCGTCAGCGGCCGGCCAAGGATCTTGTCTTCGCCGCCAAGCGCGAACTTGAGATCGCTGCCGCCGCCGCTGATGCGCTGGATGTCGAGCCCCTTGGTATCGAGCACCACCTGGTTTGCCGAAGGCTTCCGCTGCAGCTTGAGCGTCGCGGTTCCGCTGAGCACGCGGGCGTCGAAGTCGGCGGTGAGGTCGAGCGCGACATGCGTCACGCGCGCTTCGTCAGGCCGGGCGTAGCTATGGATGTCGCGTTCCTGAGCTGTGGTCGTCGTCACGGGTCGATCCGTTTCCGCGGGCGGCCCAGTCTTCCCGCAGCCGATGGCGATCGTGCCAATGGCCGAGGCCAGAGCCAGCGCCGCAGGCGCATACCTGAACATGCGTCGATTGTATCGAGGTTGCCTGGGTGGCCTGGGTTGCCTGGGTTGCCTGGGTTGCCTGGGGGGCCTAGGTTGCCTGGGTTGCCTGGGGCATGCTGTCTGCTTCCCGATCGTCGAGTCCGGCTTCAGCCGGATTCGCATCGTAGTGTCCGCCTTCAGGCGGACCTCAAAGGAGCCAACCATGCCGCGAGGAGACAAGGACAAATACACCGACAAGCAGAAGCGTCAGGCTGAGCATATCGAGGAGGGCTACCGCGAGCGCGGCCTTTCCGAGGGAGAAGCGGAGCGGCGGGCGTGGGCCACGGTGAATGCCGTTCACGGAGGCGGCGAAAAACGCGGTGGCGGCGGCTATGGCAAGGCGGAAAACCGTGAGCCGATGAGGAAGGGCGGCCGGAAAGCGAGCTCGAAAAAGCGCTAATCTAAGCGCGATGAATCCGGCTCCGCGATGGGCCACGGCTTGTGGCCTCGCCGCTTTGACCCTCTTCGTCTCGCTGGTTGCCCAGCAACCAGGCGTTCACCCGGTCAGCGGCCGTGTCTACGCGTTGCCGATGGGCGTTGCCGGCGCTCCCTGGCTCGACCGGCGGGAGCGAGAACTGGAGGAAGACCCCGATCTGGCGATGCGGTTGATCAGGGTCCAGCGCGGTTCCACGGTGGCTGATCTCGGCGCGGGTTCCGGCTATTTCACGGTCCGCCTGGCGCGCGCGGTTGGCAACGAGGGCAAGGTGTACGCGGTGGACATCCAGCCAGGAATGCTGACGCTGCTGCAGCAGGCGGTGACGCGTCAGCGGCTCACGAACGTCATCCCGGTCCTTGGCGCGCCGGACGATCCACGGCTTCCAGCAGAGTCTCTCGACCTCGTGCTGATGGTGGACGTGTATCACGAGCTGGCGGCGCCGCAAGTGACGCTGGGGCACGTGAAGCGCGCGCTGAAGCCCGGCGGTCGCCTCGTGCTGCTCGAGTATCGGGCGGAGGATCCTGATGTGCCGATTCTTCGCGAGCACAAGATGACCAAGGCGCAGGTGAAGCTCGAGGTCGAGCACGAAGGCTTCAAGCAACAGCGCGTCTACGACGATCTGCCGCGCCAGCACCTCATCGTTTTCACGCGCCCCTGAGCCGATCGGGCTGGCGTTTACACCTTCGGTGGCAGGAGGTGTGAATGACGCCCGGACTAGTCTGCCTCATCTGGGGCCATGCGGTCGACAACCACGTGTTCGCGGATCACGGACGCGCCTGCACGCGCTGCGGCAAGGCGCTGTTGCGGGACGACCCGGCGCCGGTGCGTATCGGGCACACCTTGTCGTGTTTCCTGCGCCATCACACCTACGAACCGGTCGGTGCACGCGACGGACACATGGAATACGCGTGCGTGCGGTGCGGCCACCCGCTGTTGTTTCCGCAAAACGCGGATCCGTACAACGCCCGAAACCGGTTCCAGAAACGCGTCAGGTATCTGTGCGGGCTGTTCGGACACCAGGTGCATCGAGTCGCGGAGCGCAACGGCGGCGTCGAGTACGCCTGTCACTGCGGCCACAGCTTCGTCCATCAGCCCGACCGCAAGTCGCTGGTCCGTCATCCGATGGCGTGCGTGCTGCTCGGACACTGGGTGTCGTTCGTCCGTCCACGCGGCCACTTCAGCGAGTACGCCTGCGTGACGTGCGGCCATCCGTTTTTGTTTGCCCGACGCCGCACGCTTCGCGCGGCTGCGTGATTTGCGCGAAGCCCTCGCGAGGCCTGCCGCGGGCAAGCCTACTCGCGGCTCCGGGTTCGCGACGTGGAAAATCGAGCCCTCCGGCATGGGCTGGCGGGTACGTCGTCGCCTTGGGTGATCCGTGCGACAGCCTTCAAATCGTGTGTGGTAGTCGGGCGTGTCGATCGTCATTGGCAATAGCAGCGGCGCCGCCGCAACAACGCCTCCGGGCTCGATTTTCGATCTTCGCTGATCACGCCGCTCACAAGTCGCCGCGCGCGGGCTTGCCCGCGGCATGCCTTCAAGTAGTAACGACTCCGTGTGCCCGATGACCGAAGCGTAGTCAGCACCAACAGGCTGACCGGCGAAACGCTGGTAACTGGACGGCCTGATTTCTGCTGGTAAACGGCCGAACGTAACCCGTCGGAGCCTGATCTGATGATGCGTCGGCTGCATGTTTGGTTTGTCATTTCACTGCTCAGCATCTGTACGACCGCGAGCGCGCAACCCGCGCCCGTGCCGCCGGACGCCCTTATCAGCCTCGAGCGAACGTCCTGCGACGGCCCATGTCCCAGCTATTCCGTCACAATCGACTCACGCGGTACGGTCACTTACGTGGGTGAGCGGTCCGTTCGGATTACCGGCCGCCGAATCGGGCAGATCCCGCCCGTGGCTGTCGGCACGCTACTGGCTCGCGCGGCGCAGATCGGTTTCTTCGCGATGCGCGACGCCTACCGCGTGATCGAACATCCGGATGGCACGGTGACAGCCGTAAGCGACCTGCCGACCAGGATCGTCTCAGTCACCGCCAACGGGCGCACGAAACGAGTGGAGAACTACGTTGCCGGACCGGATTCTCTTGAGGAATTCGAGCGCGAGATCGACAACGCTGCCGGAACAACACGATGGGCGTTCATCGACGAGGGCGCGCTGGAGACCTCGTAAGGACGGGTTGGTCTGCGGCGCGAGCGAGGAAGGCGCAGCGCTCTTGCAGAAGGCGATTGAACGCGATGATGTGCCGATCGCACGCCGATTGATCGAGTTGGGTGCCGATCTCGACGGTCCGAGGGAGAACCGATTGCCGCCACTCGTTTCGGCGCTGTCTGCAGGTATGGTGAACCTGCTGCTAAAGGCTGGAGCCGATCCGCATGAGCGGCCAGTCGGGAAGGTCGGCGCCGACGCCGCATGCCGCGGTAACTGGCGGGTCGTCAGAGTGCTGCTCAACGCAGGGGCCGATCCGCTCGGCGGCTCGTCCGTGCAGTCTGCCCTCGACTGCGCGCGGCGCGCACGCGCCGACGAATCGAATCGCCCGCGAACGGTGCTCGATCGCGGCCGGCCGACCATTGCGGATTTCGATCAGATCATGGCGCAGCTCGAGGCCGCCGAGAAGCGCAAACCGTAGCGCATATGTGTGATTAATGTAGTCACTGTCGAAGGCATGCCGCTGGCAGGCCTGAGCGCGAGCGACTTGTGAGCGACGTGATCAGCGAAGACCGCAAATCGGGCCTGCAGGCGTGGTTGCGTCGTCGCCGCCAGTCCATGCCGGAGGGCTTGATTTTGCACGTCGCGAACCCGGAGCCGCGAGCAGGCTTGGCCGCGGCATGCCTCCTAGATCACGTGGCCATCACGCCAATCCAAGTAACCTGATGGCGTTCTCCTTTAGAATGAGCGGCCGCACGTCGTCCTTGAATGCCACCTTCTCGAAGTCCGCCAGCCAGCGGTCCGGTGTAAGCAGCGGATAGTCCGATCCGAACATCACCTTGTGCTTCAGCAGAGAGTTGGCGTACTGCACCAGCGTCGGTGAGAAGTACTTCGGTGACCAGCCGGACAGATCGATGTAGACCTGTGACTTGTGCAGACAGACGGAGATCGCTTCGTCCTGCCACGGAAACGACGGGTGCGCCATGATGATCGGCATATCCGGAAAATCCACGGCCACATCGTCGATCGGCATCGGGTGACCGTACTTCAGGCGAATGCCGCCGCCGCCGCGCATTCCGGTGCCGATGCCGCTGTGCCCGGTGTGGAAGACCACCGGCAGCCGCGCTTCGGCGAAGACCTCGTACAGCGGATACGCGACGCGGTCGTTAGGATAGAACTCCATGATCGGCGGGTGCAGCTTCAGGCCTTTGACCAGCCCACCCGACACCAGCCTGCGCGCTTCGGCGACCGCGTCTTTGCCGCGCATCGGATTGATGCTCGCGAACGGAATGGCGATGTCCGCGTTCTTCCGTGCGAAGTCGACCACCTCGTCGTTCGTGAACCGCTTCATCCCGCTCAGCGTTTCATCGACCGTGAAGACCACGAAGGCGATGTTGCGTGACCGGTAATACTCGGCCATCGCCGCCGGATCGCGCGGACCGCTGCCCTTGAAATAGGCCGCGGCCTGCTTGTCGGCGTCCGTGTCGCTGCCGGGATGCTCGAGATGAACGTGAACGTCGAAGGCGGCGATCGTCGTTGCGTCGATTCGATTGGTCATGTGCGAAGTGAGGCAGCGATGAGCACGCGCGCGGATGGCACCGGCGCGTACAACTCCTCGACCAGCGCCGCGCGCTCGTCGAGAACGACCTTCTGGTTGATTGAACCCTTGTCGGTGATCTCGCGCGCGTCGAGCGACGGCGGCCGCTCGAGCACCAGCGCGCGGGCGACGAACGTGGAACTGCCGGTGCTTACGCCAGCGAGCGCGTGGAACGCGTCGTGGAACCTGCCGGCAACCGCGGGATGTGCGAGGACGTCCGGTGCCGGCGCGTCTGCCGGAAGCCCGGCCAGCTCGCGGCAGGCGGCCAGGTTCGGAAACACAAGGGCGCCGGCGAACTCCCGATCGTGACCGGTGATCACCACGTCCTGCGCAAGCCCGGCGGCGGCGGCGAGAATCCGCGCGCGCAGCGGGCCCACGCTGACCCAGGTGCCCGTGGACAGCTTGAAGTCTTCCGCCAGCCGGCCGTCGAAGACGAGCCCGCTCGAGGGGTCGTCAGGATCGACGAAGCGCATCGCGTCGCCAAGGCAGTAGAAGCCTTCCTCGTCAAAGGCGGCAGCCGTCAGCGCAACGTCTTTCCAGTAGCCCGGCGTGATGCTGGCGCCGCGAACGCGCGCTTCGAGCTTCGAACCGACGGGCGCGAGCTTGACCTCGAGTCCAGGAGCAGGGAAGCCGACCATGCCGGCAAACGCACCTTCGGGTCCGGTCGTGAACGCGAACGGCGCGGTTTCGGTGGAGCCGAAGCCGGTCATGATCAGCAGCTCCTCGCCGCACGCCTGCAGCGCGACCTCGCGCAGCTCGTCCCAGAACTTCTGGCCGAGTCCAGCCGCTGCGTAAAAGATCAGTTTCAGGTCGCGGAAGAAGGTGCTGCGCAGCGCCGGGTCGGTCTTCAGGTGCGGCATCAGCATCTCGTAGAACCGCGGCACCTCGAAGTGCGCCGTGCACGGCACCTCACGCAGGTTGCGCACGGTGGCGTCGAACAGGCCGGGCGACGGCTTGCCCTCGTCTATGTAGAGCGTCCCGCCGTTGTAGAGCACGAGGCCGAAGTTGTGGTTGCCTCCCGCCGTGTGGTTCCACGGCAGCCAGTCGCACAGCACAGGCGGCGCATCACCGACAAACGCCAGCACAGAGCGGATCATTTCCTGGTTTGCGCAGAGCATCCGCTGCGTGTTGATCACGCCCTTCGGCCGGCCGGTCGATCCCGACGTGAAGAGTACCTTCGCAACCGTGTCCGGGCCGACGCGGTCGCGCGCTTCGTCGACGTCGGCCGTCGCCGTGGTCGAGCAGAGAGCCTGAAACGGCGTCGATGGCATGCCGGACGGCGCCGATTGCGTGACGACCAGCTCGATGCCCTCAGGCAGCACTTCGCGCAGCGCCCGCTCGAAGCGCGCGCCGCCCGCGGCAAATACCAGACCCGGCCGCATGCGCTCGAACACCTGCCGGAGCGCGGTGAACTCCTGCGCCTGGAGCGAGTAGGCAGGCGCGACCGGCGCGTACGGGACGCCGACGTACATCGCCGCAAGCGCCATGAGCGCGTGATCGATTTCGTTGCCGGAGAGGATCAGAATCGGCCGATCGGCGGACAGCTTCCGGCAGATCAGCGCCTGGGCGATGCTGCGAACGCGCTCGAGCGTTTCGGCGTAGGTGAGGCGTCGCCAGTGGCCGTCTTCGCCGGCTATCCGGCTAAAGCCGGACTCCACAGGGCGCTCCGCGAGGAACAGTCGATCGGGCGCTTCGCGCGCCCAGCGGTCAAGGCAATCCGTGATTCGAGTGGGGTAGTCCCCCAGCGGCTGACTCGACGTGAGGTAGACGACGCCATTCGCGCCGCGGCGCGCAACGGCATCGATGGTGCCCAGCCGCACTGGGCGGATGCGTCGCGTCTCGGTGGCCACCCGTCAGGACCTGGCGCCGGCCGGAGCGGTTCGCGAGGCGTCCCACTCCTTGAAGCTCGAGCCTTCGCGCGCGAGCCGCGCCAGCAGCGGCGCCGGAGCCCACCGCTGGCCGTGCTCGCGGTGCAGTGCCGCGACGCGGTCGTGGATTGTCGCCAGCCCGACGCGGTCGGCGTAGAACATCGGGCCGCCGCGATACGCCGGGAAGCCGTACCCGCTCACGTAGACGGTGTCGATGTCGGCGGCGCGCAGCGCCACGCCTTCTTCCAGCACGCGCGCGCCTTCGTTGATGAGCGCGTAAATCGTTCGCTCGATGATCTCCTCGCTGGTGAACGAGCGCCGCGTGATTCCCGCGGCCGTCGTGGTCTCCTCGATGAGCGCCAGGACGTCGGGATCGGGCAGCGGCTTGCGATCGTCCCCGTAGCGGTACCAACCGCCGCCCGTCTTCTGGCCGAACCGCCCCATTTCGCACAGCTTGTCGGCCACCAGAGGCTTGCGCGCGCCCGGTTCGGAGAACTGATTCAGCTCCTGCCGCACCCGCCACGCGATGTCCACGCCCGCCATGTCGTCAACGGCGAAGATGCCCATCGCCATGCCGAAGTCGGTCAGCGCACGATCGACCTGCTCGGGCGTTGCCCCGTCCTCGACGAGGAACTGCGCCTCGTACATGTACGGGAACATCATCCGGTTGCCGATGAATCCCGGCGCGTTGCTGGCGACGACGCCCACTTTGCCGAGGCGCTTGGCAATGGCCAGCGCCGAGGCGAGGGTGGCGGGCGCGGTGGCCGAGCCGCGGACGATTTCGAGCAGCCGCATGACGTTCGCCGGACTGAAAAAGTGCAGGCCGACGACCTTGTCGGGCCGGCGCGTGACCGCCGCAATCTGATCGATGTCGAGCGTCGAGGTATTCGTCGCGAGAATCGCCTCCGGTTTCGCGCGCGCGTCGAGCGCCTGGAAGATCTCCTTCTTCAACGCCATGTTCTCGAACACCGCTTCGATGACGAGATCGGCCGTTTCCACGCCGCCGTAACCGGTCTCGGCGCGGATGCGTCCGAGCCGCTGCTGAACGTCCTCCGCCGTGAAGCGTCCGCGCTTCATCGACGTGTCGTAGTTGGAGCGAATGCGCGCCAGCCCGGCTTCCAGCTGCTCGCTGCCGGTGTCGTTGATCAGGACGTTGATTCCGGCGTTCGCGCACGCCATCGCGATGCCGCCGCCCATCGTGCCGGCACCGATGATGGCCGCGGTATTGATGGGAGCGACCGCCGCGTCCTTCGACAGGCCGGGAACCTTCGACGCGCCGCGCTCGGCGAAGAACACGTGGATGAGCGCCTTGCACTGCTCGGATTTCGCGCAGTCGGCGAAGATGCCGCGCTCGCGGACGCAACCTTCGTCGAAGGGCAGGGTGACGGCGGCTTCAATGGCGTCGACAACGGCGCGCGGCGCCTCGAGATTCCGGCGCGTTTTCTTTGCGAGCTCCTTGCCTGTCGCGACCATTGCCGGCAGCGCGTCGAGGGCCGGCAGCCTGTCGGTGCGCTCGCTCGTCCGTGGGTGGGCGCTGCCGCGATCGGCCGCCTCCCGCGCGAACTGGACTGCGCCACTGATGAGATCAATCCGGCTGAAGCCGGACTCCACGTCGCCGGCAATGATCTGATCGACCAGGCCGATCGTCAGCGCCTCGGGAGCCTTGATCGGCTTTCCGGTGACGCACATCTCGATCGCCTTCTCGACGCCGACCAGGCGCGGCAGCCGCTGAGTGCCTTCCGCGCCGGGAATGATCCCGAGGTTTACCTCGGGCTGACCCATCTGGGCGGCTGGGGCGGCCACACGGTAGTGACCTGCCATGGCCAGCTCGAGCCCGCCGCCGAGCACGGTGCCGTGGAGGGCCATGACTACCGGCTTCGGCCCGGCCTCCATGCGCTTGAAGCTCTCGTGCATGTCGGGAGCCCCGGGACCCGTGCCCCAGGCGAGCTCTTCCAGTCCCTTGATGTCGGCACCGGCCACGAACGTCCGGCCCGCGCCGGCGATGACGATGCCGCGGACCGCGGCGTCGGCCTGGGCGCGGGCAACCGCCGCGTCGATGCCATCCGCCACGTCCTGGCTCAGCGCGTTCACGGGCGGGTTGTCGATGGTGATGACCGCGATGCCATCCTGGACCGTACTGCTGACAAGGGTGCTCATAAGGGGAACCTGAATCATATCGCCGCCCTTACAATTAGTGAGTGTTGCGGATGCCTCGATACCGGTTCGCGGCGGCACTTTTGACGGTCATTTGCGCGGGAGGGTTGGCGACCGCCCAGCGCCGCGACGTGTTCGTCGGCTCCCGGGATCACGCGGCTATCCGCTATTCCGCAGGTGAGACGAATAATCCCGCGGCCGCGCTCAACCGCCGGCTCCAGGGCGGCGGCGCGACGCTGACATTCGATCCGGCAAGCGGATACCTGAAGTCGCTGCTCGATGCGTTGGGCGTGCCGGTTGAATCGCAGGCGCTGGTGTTTTCAAAGACGAGCTTCCAGGCCCCTCACATCAATTTCCGTAATCCCCGGGCGGTCTACTTCAACGACATCGTCTCCGTCGGGTGGGTTCGCGGCGGCGACATCCTCGAGATTGCCGCGCAGGACCGATCGCAGGGGGTTGTCTTCTATCAGCTCGAACAGCGTCAGGCGGCATCGCCCCGGCTCGAGCGCAACAACGACTGCCTTGCCTGCCACCTGTCGTGGGAGACGCTCGGCGTCCCGGGACTCATGGTCGAAAGCGTCCATCCGCTGCCGGACGAGATTTCATACGTGAACGGATACAACACGACGCACGCCAGCCCGCTGGATCAGCGATGGGGCGGATGGTGGGTGACCGGGAATCATGGTGGCGCCCGTCACATGGGCAACATCCCGGTGATGCCGGAAGACAAGGGCAAATCGAAGCTTGCGAATCCCCGACAGGTCCTGAAAACCGTGGACGGCCAGTTCGATCTCAAGGGGTATCCGACTGCCTTCAGCGACGTGGTCGCGCAGATGGTCCTGGCGCACCAGGTGCGGATGACGAACGTCATCACCCGTGCCGGCTGGGAAGCGCGTCTGGCAGCGGCCGCGCCGAGCGCGGACGCGTCGCTGCGTGTCAAGGAAGCGGCGTCTGACCTGGTGGACTACCTGCTGTTCGTGGACGAAGCGCCGTTCGCCGGTGCAATGCAGGGGTCGTCGCGCTTTGCCGAGCTTTTCGTGACGCAGGGACCACGGGACGCGCAGGGGCGATCACTCCGCGAGTTCGACCTTCGCCGCCGGCTGTTCAAGTACCCCTGCAGCTACATGATCTACACCGACGCGTTCGACGCGCTGCCGCGTGCGGCCAAGGATGCGGTGTACGCGCGGATGTGGGAGATTCTTTCGGGCCGCGAGAAGCGCGCGCCCTATGCCACCCGCTTATCGGCGGTCGATCGCCGCGCCATCGTGGAGATTCTGCGCGCGACGAAGAAGGATCTGCCCGCGTACTTCCAGCCGTCGCCGTCATAATCTCCGAACGTGCTCACGATGTCCGCCCGCCGCCTCCTGCTCGCGCTCCTCATCGTCGCGCTCCCCGCGACGTCGTGGACCGACACGGCGTCCGATCCGGCGTGGCTCACGCAGATGCGGCCCACCACGGAGCGCCTGCTCGCGGCCGCCACGGCGGACAACTTTGCCTGGCGGCGCCTGGCGGAGATGACCGACACGTTCGGCCATCGCCTCAGCGGCTCGGAGAATCTGCGCCGCGCGATGGAATGGGCGCTTGCCGCGATGAAGGCAGACGGGCTGGAGAACGTGAGGACCGAACCCGTCATCGTGCCCCGCTGGACCCGCGGTTACGAGAGCGCCGAGATCGTCGATCCGCCCGGTTCACCCCTCTCGATTCTTGGCCTGGGTGGAACCGTCGCCACACCCCCCGGCGGCGTCGAGGCCGAAGTCCTGCCAGTGACCAGCTTCGACGATCTCCGCGCGCGCCAGGCCGACGCGCGCGGGCGAATCGTGCTCTTCGACGTTCCGTATACGAATTACTCGGAAACGGTGACATATCGCACGAGTGGCGCGCGCACCGCGGCGTTGTACGGCGCGGTCGCGGTGCTCGTGCGATCCGTGGGGCCAATCGGATTGCGCACGCCGCACACCGGCAGCGTGACCTACGCCGCCGACCAGCCCCGAATTCCGGCGGCTGCGCTTGCCGCCGAGGACGCCAGCCGGATTGTCCGGTTGACCGCCGCTGGCCGCAGGGTTCGCGTCCGGCTCGTGACGTCCGGCGCGTTCGGACCCGATGTCGAGACGGCCAACGTCGTGGCCGAGATTCGTGGCCGCGAACAGCCCGATGAAATCGTTCTGATCGGCGCGCATCTCGATTCGTGGGACGTCGGAACCGGGGCATCGGACGATGCGGCAGGGTGCATCGTGACGTGGGAAGCGCTGCGGCTGATGAAGGCCCTTGGTATCCGGCCGCGGCGGACCGTTCGCCTCGTGCTGTGGGAGAACGAGGAACACGGGCTGCGCGGGGCCAACGCATACGCCGAGCGCTATCAGGCGCAGGCGTCGAACCACGTGTTCGCGCTGGAGGCCGACTCGGGACTGTTCGCGCCGGCATCGCTGGGCTTCACGGGAACCGAGGCCGCGCGTCAAGTGATGCTCAGGGTCGGCACGTTGCTCGCTCCACTCAACTTCCCGCCGATTGTGGCGGGCGGCGGGGGAGCGGATATCGGCCCGATCGCCATGGCCGGGAATCTCCCGACGATGGCGTATCTGGGAGACCCGTCGCGGCTGTTTCTCATCCACCACACAGCGGCCGACACTATCGAGAGGATCGCACCGGAGGAGGTGTCAAAGGCCGCCGCCGCCATCGCGATCGTTACCTACGCGGTTGCCGAGATGCCGGAGCGGTTGCCTAAATAATCGTTCGAGTCGTTCGGGGCGTTCTCGATCACAATGCACCGCGCCGGACGAGCCTGCTCGCGGCTCCGGGTTCGCGACGTGCCCGCCTTCGCCAAGGCTACGGCGGGTCTCGCCGGAGCCTCGCATGGATTACACGCGAGCGTAGGCGGAGAAAATCGGCCCCTCCGGCGTGGACTGACGATATCAGGGCCTGCGGGCCCGATTTATAGCCTTTCGCCGATCACGTCACTCACAAGTCGCTCGCGCCCAGGCTCGTCCGGTGCGTTGCCCACGACACGCTTTCGAACACCGGTCTTAGCGTTGCGGCGGAGTCCAGGGGCGCACGGGGATGTCGATTTTGGGTGCTTCGAGGTTGTACGACCGCCACGTTCTCGGGGGGATGCGGTAAGCGGAGAGCGTGAGCCGGCGAGCAAGGTATTTCTCAGTCGCGCGGATTTCGACGAACTGATCAACAAGCACCAACACCGACGCGATCTGCTCCTCGCGGACCTCGCGCCTCGCCTCGGATACGATCACCGCGAACACCAGCACGCGCACCCCTTCGGCTTCTTCCCATACCGTACGCCTGTCGGGTCAAATCACAACGCACCGCACGAGCCTGCTCGCGGCTCCGGCGCGACGTGGAAAATCGGCCCCTCCGGCGTGGACTGACGATATCGCTGTCGCCTTGAATGATCCGCGCGACAGCCTTCGAATCGTGTGAGTAACCAGCTGTCTCGGACGTCAATGGCAACAGCTGCGGCGCCAGCGCATCAGGGCCTGCGGGCCCGATTTACAGCCTTCGCTGATCACGTCGCTCACAAGTCGCTCGCGCGCAGGCTCGTGCGGTGCGTTGACCCACAAGACGACGCAGCACATTAGAAGGCCATCAGCGACTGTCTCGAGCGTTGGTAGTGGGCTGCAGAAGATACACCAGGCTTTCAAACGGTTTCAGCCGGAAGCTGCGAAACCATGAAGCCGCCGTCGCACTGACGTCTTAGACTTAACGGCATCAGGACGCGGGCTCAACAAACACCAGGGCCCGCCTTTTCGTTTCCGGATTCAATCTGACTGAACGACAGCTCCCGGGCAGTGACTGATGGCGATCTTCCCGCCCCAAGACGCAGCATTGCGGAGCCACGCGATCAAGGCTTTCAAACCCTCGTGGTCGACGTCGAGCAAGAGCGTGTCCGCGCCCTTGAAGTCCTCAAAGAACCCGACCCGAATGGATGCCATGATCCTGTTGGACTCGATCTCGCCACACTCGTCAGTCCGCGTCGCGAACCCGGAGCCGCGAGCAGGCTCGTGCGGTGCGTGTCCGGGAAGGTCTAGCGAATTTCCGAAAGCGTGACGTTCAGCACGCGCGACTGGCGCGGGGCGTGCTGCCACTGCACGAGGATCGGGCTCTGGTAGGTCCCTTCGATGATCCCCGGGACGCCGTGCTGGCAGTCTGATACCAGGAGGCTGACCGAACGGCGCATGCGGAAGAAGCGCGCGGCCGGCACCGCCAGCGTCCGGGCCATGATCTTCTCGACGATAGATCCGCGGAGGCCGAGCGTGTCGAGGCTCTGGTTCAGGATGCGGACCAGATCGTATTTCGCGTAGCCGAGCGTCTTGGCCGGGACGGCGCGCGGGTTCGCCATCGCGTGGCGGTACTTCTCGGCGACGAAGCGAAGCGGGTTCTTCAACACCTCCGCCAGGTCGTACTTCATCAGCAGCGTTTCGTACTCGTTGACCGTCAGCGCGGAGTGCCGCTCCGATGGATCCAGCGACACGCGCAGGCGCCCCTTGCCGACGCCGGCCTCTTTGACGAACGCCGACAGCTGCCCGTAGACGCTCAGCCGCGGATCCTTGAGGTTCACCGAATCGATCGGGTGCGCCGAAACAGGAACTTCGATCCGTGTTGCCGCGACCAGCCGTTCCTGGCTGAATCCGATCACGCGGGTCGTGCGGCGCCGCGGCCGTCCGTCGTAGACGCCGTCCAGATCGACGAAATAGACCGTTTCGCCGGCCCGATTAGGGTGAGTGACGCAAGTCCGCAGGCCGCTGGCGATATACGCAAGGTGCGAGTCGGCGTTGCGCGGTTCAATCGCACGCTGGTCGGCGTCCAGGTCGGTCCGCCGCTCCAGGCGGTCGTGCTCGTAGCCGGCCCCTTCCGGAAACAGCGTGCGGAAGGCATCCACGTAGGTCGGAATGTGCTGAGCGCTCAGCCTGGCCGCGAGGCTGCGATCGAGAAACCCGGCGGTCGTGTGAAAGGACCAGTAGAGGCACCGCGGAAAGGATTCCAGCGCCTCGTGCTCGGCCGCGAACCGCGACCGCAGATCGACGACATCAAACCGAGCTTTTGGGGCTAACTCGAGCGTGACGTCGAGCGGCTTGGACAGGGACAAGTCGTTCAAATGTAACACGTTCTTGCATAAACGGACGAAGTGGCGTGGCGGGAGTTCCTTTGGTACCGGGTGGTGGCGGCGGCCGGATTCGTGGCGGGCCTGTGGACCGTGTATCTGGTCTGGCATCTCCGCGGCAAATGGAAAATCCGGCGTGCCGGTCCCCGCCGGCTCGTTGCCATTCGGCACCGAATCTGGCGTGAGCCGTCGATAGCGGATGCGTCGGATCTGCGCTACGGGCCGGGTGGCGCCGAGGAGAAGGACCGCCGCGACGTGGCGCGAGGCTCGAATACCGCCATCTTCGAAGTGCGATCGCGCTTTGGACGTGAAGCGCGCTATCTGATCACCGACTGGGGCGGAGCCATGGGCCGCTGGGGATCGAACATCGTGTCCCGCGACCGATGGGATCCAGCGGGCTTCGAGCAGCACACAGTCCATTTCGTGACCGGCGTCCGCGATGGATACGTGAGCTTCGGATATCAGGGGCAGCGGACCGCCGAAATCGCCCGCGGCATCACCGTCGAGCACGCGGCCTGGTTCTATCGCTACGCGCGGCGGATCACCGAACCGGCGTTCCAGAAGGCTCTCATCGCCAGCGGTGCGGACCGCGAGGAGGCCGACGTGTTCGCGCGCGCGCTGGTCGAACGGATCCGTCAGCTCGGAGAAGCGTGTGGGCTCGCTCCGCCGCGCGTCGCCAAAGCGGGATGACGGGCCGTTTCGCGAAGTATTGCGAGCGCAAGGAGCAGGCTGCCCTGGCCGCGGCAATTCCCGGCTACGTGACCGCAGAGGTTCGGGATTGCGGAGATCTGGTCGCGCTGGAAACTCCGTGGTCGGCGGCGCTCTTCGACGGCCCGTTTTACCGGAGCGCAGTGCCTGCGCGAGCGGGCATCCCAACTACCAGTCTGGTGTTCGTCCAGTCGCGCGACGGCAACACGGTCGCGGCCGATCCCTCCACGCTCGGCGGCGGCGACACAGACCTTCATCTGATCTACGAGGGCCTCTCGCGCGTTGACGCCGACGCCGTGCTGGCGGGCGCGGCAACCGCCCGCGGCAAGGACATCGTCTTTTCGGTCTGGCACCCGCAGCTGGTCGCGCTTCGGCTCGCGCGCGGCCGGCCGCGCCATCCCGCGCAGGTCGTGGTGACCGACGCGGGTAGCCTGCGATTCGACGAGGGGCTGATGTTTCAGGAGCCCTCACTGCGGGTGTTCGTGATTACGCGCAGTGGAGCGGTGAAAACGATTCAGGACCGGCTCGTTGGCAAGCCCTGGATTGATGTCATCGACGCCGGCGAGCCGGTGTGCTTCGCCTCGGCAATGGAGCAGCTGTGCCGCCGCGGCATCGGGGTGCTGTCCTGCGTTGGCGGCCCGCGCACGGCGGCGACTCTGCTCGACGAGCAGCTCGTGCAGGACATCTATCTGACAACGTCCGCCATCGACGCAGGCACGCCGGGGACGCCGTATCACGCGGGACGCCGTCCGCGCGTCGATCGGGTGGTGCTGAAAGAGGGGCAAGGCATCGAAGCCGGTGTGCGCTTCGAGCACCTGATCGTCAGACGGTGATTCAGAATCTCCGCGCCTCCGCGTCTTCGCGGCCCGTGGTGAGCGAGTGCGTCTCAGTCGCAAGTTTGAGGATTGTCCACGTCGTGTGTCACGATGCGGTTGCTTCGGGCGCTGAAGCCCGGAGCGCGATGTAGATCCGCTGACGCGCTCGCGTCCGCGGCAAGGAGGCGGCGTTCATGAAGGGTAACGACCAGGTCATTGCCCAGCTCAACCAGGCACTCAAAGAGGAGCTGACGGCGATCAATCAGTACTTCCTGCACGCGGAGATGTGTCACAACTGGGGTTACCACAAGCTCGGCGACTACATCAAAAAGCAGTCGATCGACGAAATGAAGCACGCCGAGGAGTTGGTCGAGCGGCTCCTGTTCCTCGACGCGACGCCGAAGATGGAGTACATGGAGCTGAGTGTCGGCAGCAACGTCAAACAGCAGCTCGAAGCGGACCTCAAGCTCGAAGTGAACGCGGTCAAGATGTACAACGACGCGGTCAAGGCCTCGCGAGACGCCGGCGACGACACGTCGCGCGATCTGTTTTCGCGCCTCCTCCGGGACGAGGAGCAGCACGTCGACTGGCTGGAAGCGCAGCTCGGCCAGATCAAGGAAATGGGCTACGAGCGGTACCTGTCCAATCAGACCGAGGGTTCGAAGGACTGAGAGACGTCAATCTCGAGCTGGCAGGGCTGCTGCTGGACATGGCAGCTCTCGCCGGCGAGTCCCAGCGTGGCTGGGGCTACAAGCGCGCCGCTAAAGCCGTCCTGCGGATCGACGAGGCGATCACGCCACTCGTCGAAGCCAACACGTTCAAGGCCGTTTCCGGCATCGGACCGACCACCGATCGCATCGCCCGCGAGCTGATCCTCGATGGCGGCTCGCCGTTTGTCGAGCAGTCGGTTCACAGCGCCGGGCAAGAGGAAGCCATCGCCAAACTCCGCGCGCTGCGAAAGCACTTCCTCAGCCGCGCGGCGGTGAAGGACATTCTCGGCCGCCGCGGCTCGCCGTCTCGCAAGGCGTATCGCGGCGACTTTCAGATGCACTCGACCTGGAGCGACGGCGCAGAAGGTCTCCCGTCCATCGTCGAGGCGTGCATGGCGCGCGGCCATCGATGCGCCGGTATCACGGACCATTCGTACGGACTGCCGATTGCCGGCGGGATGACGATGGCGCAGGTGAGGGAGCAGCACGCGGAGATCGACGCGTTGAACCGCACCTATAAGGGTCGGTTCCGCCTGTTCAAGGGCATCGAGGCGAACATCCGCCAGGACGGCACGGTGGACATGGAGGAGCACGAGCTTCGCCTGTTCGAGTTCGTCGTGGCGTCGCCGCACTCGCTGCTGCGCAAGACTGTCGATCAGACCGCGCGGATGGCAGGCGCAGTCGCACAGCGCGGCGTGGCGATCCTCGGGCATCCGCAGGGACGCCGGTTCAACGTGCGGCCGGGTGTGTCGGCGCACTGGGACAAGGTGTTCAAAGTGGCAGCGAAGCGTCAGGTGGCGATTGAAATCGACGGCTCCTGGGATCGCCAGGACGTGCATTACGAGCTGGCGGCGCGCGCGCTCGAGCGCGGCTGCATCTTCGCGCTCGACAGCGACGCCCACTCGCACCCGGAGCTCGACTTCATCGAGATCGCGATCGCGCACGCGCGGCTGGCGGGAATTCCTCAGGACCGTATCGTGAACTACTGGCCGGAAAAGAAGTTCCTGGAGTGGGCGAGGGGGGCGTGGGAGCGGTGAGGAGGGAGGAGGTTCCTATTCCTCCGTGCTCCTCTGTCGCTTCAGTTCCTTCTGATGTTCCGCATTCTTGAACGCCAGCGCACGGGCGGGCTGCTGAAAGGCGGTGTGGAGGGCCTTGGCCAGTTCCGGATCGTCGCGCGAAATCAGCTCGGCGAGGGTCTGGAATTTCTGCTCGATTCGCGCGAAGCGGCCTGAATAACGGTCGAAGTCGCTGTTGTTCTTGATGTCGCGGCGCAGCAGGCCGACCATCATCACGAAATCGGTGAGCAGCCGGGCCTCTTGCGGTTCCATGCGGAGATTCTAATCTGCGCCTGGTAGAGGCCGACCTTCAGGTCGGCCTTTCATCCATCGATTTCGACGAGCGGAACGCCCGGCTGCACCAGCTCGCCAACGCGGCAAGCCACCTGCCGCACCCGGCCGTCGTGAGGTGCGGTCACGGCCAGTTCCATCTTCATTGCCTCGAGGACGACAAGGGCGTCGCCGGTTTTCACGTTCTGACCGGGCGCGACGTTGATGGCCACCACCGTTGCGGGCATCGGCGCGGCAAGCGCCGCCTCGTCTCGGTGCCTGGGGCCAACCTGCGCACCGTCTGGCTGGACGACGAACACGCGCCCTTCCAGAAATACCCACGTAGTGCCGCCACGGCGCACGGAATAGGCGAGCCTCCGGCCGGAATCGGTGACGAGCTCATAGCGTCCGGCGCCGAGGCTGTTAACGGTCACAGTCGCGTGTGGTGCAGCGTGGACCACGGATCTGGCGTGGTCGGCGATCGTGTCTCGTGTGCCTCACCGGAGACTGCTCCCGCGATGGCGTGTGCCGCCGCCGGCGCCTCGACCGCCAGCCGGGTGCGCAACGTCTCTGCTTCCGTATCGAGGAAGTGCGTATCCACCCCGCCGGTGACGAACCGCGGATGTTCGAGCAGTTCCAGCAGCAGCGTCGCGTTCGTCTTGAGCCCCAGGATCGGGAAGCTTCTCAGGGCCGCGAGGGCTCGGCGGCGCGCCGCTTCACGGCTTTCGCCATACGCGATCAGCTTGGCGATGAGCGGGTCGTAGTGGACGCCGATTTCATCCCCTTCGATGAAACCCGAATCGACACGGATGCCAGGCATCACCGGCTCCCGATAGAGCAGCAGCGGCCCGGCCTGCGGAAGGTATCGCTGCAGCGGGTCCTCGGCGTAGATACGCAGCTCGATCGCGTGTCCCCGTTGCGAGAGGCGATCCTGCGACCACGCCAACGGTTCGCCTGCGGCAATCCGAATCTGGGCCGCGACGAGATCGACTCCCACGACCTGTTCCGTGATCGGGTGCTCGACCTGCAGGCGCGTGTTCATCTCGAGGAAGTAGAAGCTGGCGTTGTCCATGCCGCCTGCCCCGAGCGCAGTCGAGGGGTCGAGCAGAAATTCGATCGTGCCGGCATTGCGGTAGCCGGCGGCGCGCGCAACCGCGACCGCCGCATCCCCCATACGCTGACGCAGCGCCGGCGTCAGCGCCGTGGAGGGTGTCTCCTCGATGACTTTCTGGTGGCGCCGCTGAATCGAGCACTCACGCTCGAACACGTGAAGGATGTGTCCGTGCGCGTCGCCGAGGATCTGGAACTCGATATGGCGCGGCCGTTCGATCAGACGTTCAACGTAGAGCGTGCCGTCGCCGAAGGCCGCCTGTGCCTCGCGCCGCGCCTGCTGAATGGCGGGGGCGAGACCAGCTTCGTCGTGCACCGCCTTCATCCCGATGCCACCACCGCCTTCGGCGGGCTTCAGGAGGACCGGGAATCCGACACGGCGGGCGGCATCCGCCATGGCTTCGTCGCTTTGCTCGCGGGGAGTCTCGCCAGGGACGACCGGTGCGCCGGCCTTCCGTGCCAGCTTGCGCGCCGCCACCTTCGAGCCCATCGTCGCCATCACCGCGGCCGGCGGGCCGATGAAGGTCAGGCCGTTTGCGGCGCACGCAGCGGCGAAATCATGGTTCTCGGACAGGAAGCCGTAGCCGGGATGGATTGCGTCCGCGCCGCTCGATTTCGCGGCCGCAATGATCGCGTCAATCGACAGATAGCTCTCCGCCGCCGGCGCGGGACCGATACGAACGGCGTGATCGGCAAGCGCGACGTGCAGCGATCGCTTGTCTGCGTCCGAATAGACCGCAATCGATTCGATGCCGAGCTCCCTGCATGCGCGAATGACGCGCACGGCGATTTCGCCACGGTTGGCGATCAGAATCCTTTTAGAGAGCGCCACGTTTTGATGAGTTTAGCTTTGAAGCGATCGTGGCGCGGACGTTGTCACGTCCGCGATCAAGTTACATCCGGAAGACTCCGTACTTCGGGGGAGGAATCGGTGCGTTGAACGCCGCCGAGATCGCCAACGCCAGAGCTTCGCGCGTGCGGGCGGGATCCAGGATTCCGTCATCCCACAGGCGGGCGGTTGAGTAGTAGGGCGATCCCTCGTGGTCGTACTTCTCGAGGATTGGCCGGCGGATCTGTTCCTCTTCCTCCGCGCTCAGCTCTTTGCCTTCGCGTGACAGCTGTTCGCGCTTGACCGTGGCCAACACCGACGCGGCCTGCTCGCCGCCCATGACCGAGATCCGCGCGTTCGGCCACATCCACAGGAATCGCGGGTCGTAGGCGCGACCGCACATCCCGTAGTTGCCGGCGCCGAACGACCCGCCAATTAGGACCGTGAGCTTCGGCACGACCGAGTTGGCCACGGCGTGGACCATCTTCGCGCCGTCCTTGGCAATGCCGCCCCGTTCGTACTGCCGGCCGACCATGAAGCCGGTGATGTTCTGCAGGAAGACGAGCGGAACACCGCGCAGATTGCACAGCTCGATGAAGTGCGTGACTTTGAGCGCCGATTCAGAGAACAGGACCCCGTTGTTGGCGATAACCCCGACAAGGAACCCGTGCAGGCGCGCGAAGCCGGTCACGATCGTCGGCGCGTAGCGCTCCTTGAACTCGTCGAACCGGGATCCGTCTACGATGCGCGCCACGATTTCACGCACGTCGTACGGCTTCCTCACATCGGCGCTGACGATGCCGTAGATCTCCGCCGGGTCGTAGGCGGGATCTTCCGCAGACGTCACGTCGGCGGGCATCGTCTTGCCCCGGTTCAATGTCGAGATGATCGTTCTCGCGATGTTGAGCGCATGCGCGTCGTCTTCGGCAAAGTAGTCGGCAACACCGGAGTGCCGCGTGTGGACCTCCGCGCCGCCAAGCTCCTCGGCGGTGACTTCCTCGCCGGTTGCGGCCTTCACCAGCGGCGGGCCGCCGAGAAAGATCGTTCCCGTCCCTTTGACGATGATCGTTTCGTCGGACATGGCCGGCACATATGCGCCGCCGGCAGTGCAGGACCCCATCACCACGGCGACCTGGGCGATGCCTTCGGCCGACATCCGCGCCTGATTGAAGAAAATGCGCCCGAAGTGCTCGCGGTCCGGGAAGACCTCCGCCTGCAGAGGCAGGAACGCGCCGCCGGAGTCGACGAGGTAGACGCACGGCAGCCGGTTCTCGAGCGCAACCTGCTGCGCGCGCAGGTGCTTCTTGACCGTGATCGGATAGTAGGTGCCGCCCTTGACCGTGGCGTCGTTGCCGACGACGACCACCTCGCGGCCCGACACGCGCCCAATCCCCGTGACGAGACCCGCTCCCGGCGCCTCGCCGTCGTACATGTCCCAGGCGGCCAGTGCCGACAGCTCGAGAAACGGCGATCCCGTGTCGAGCAGCCGGTCAATGCGCTCACGCACCGGCAGTTTTCCCTGGCTTCGATGACGCTGAAGGTAGCGTTCGCCGCCGCCCTGCCGAACCAGGTCCGACCGGCTTTTCAGTTCGGCCACAAGCGCCAGCAGCCGGTCGCGATTCTTCTGAAACTCCGGCGAATCGGGGCGAATGCGCGTCTGGAGGCGGTCCATGAGGCGGGGCCGATTATACGGTTCGTCTTCCACTTCAAGGCGCAAGACACGGCGGACGTGGTATGAAAAAGCTACAGTCTGTCCGTTTACAGTTCGGAGCGGGCAGAGGTGTATTGATTGCAAACGGATGTAGTACCGTATGGTAGGCTACCCCTCCGCTGACGAGACCTAATGGCTTCAACCCCTTCAACCCCTCCAAAACGCCGCCGCCGGGTGCTCGCCGTGGACGATGAGCCTGCGATGACCGAGTGGCTCAAGATGGTCATCGAAGCAGAAGGATACGAAGTCCGCACCGCGCTCATCGGGACCCGCGGCGAGGAAATCTTCAAGCAATGGCGGCCCGATGTGGTCGTGACGGATTTGATGCTCCCGGACCTGGACGGTATCCAGCTGCTAAGGCGGCTCAAGGAAATCGATCCGGCGCCGGAAGTCATCGTCATCAGCGGTCAAGGCACGATCACGCGCGCGGTCGAAGCCGGACAGGCAGGCGCCTTCTACTTCCTCGAGAAGCCGGTCAGTCAGGACGGGCTCCTGGACATGCTGCGGAAGGCGATCGACCGCACGCAGGAGCGGGCCGAGCACCAGCAGCTCAAGGAACAGATTCGCGGCCAGTACAGCTTCGCGAACATCGTCGGCCAGAGCAAGAAGATGAAGGATCTCTTCGAGCTGATCGAAAGCGTGGCGGCGAGCGACGCGAACATCCTGATTCAGGGCGAGAACGGCACCGGCAAGGAGCTGATCGCGAACGCGATTCACTACAACTCCAACCGGGTGAAGGGACCGTTCATCAAGATCAACTGCGCGGCGATCCCGAAGGAGCTGATCGAAAGCGAACTGTTCGGCTACAAGAAGGGCGCGTTCACCGGCGCCAACACGGACAAGGTTGGCTTGTTCGAGATGGCCGAAGGCGGGTCGCTGCTGCTCGACGAGATCGGCGAGATGCCGCCGTATCTGCAAACCAAGCTGCTGCGGGTGCTGCAGGAGCGGGAGTACCGGCCGATCGGCAGCGATCGGCTCGTGCACGTCGACTTCCGGCTGATCTGCGCCACGAATATCGATCTCGACGTCGCCCTGCGCGAAGGGAAGCTGCGCGAAGACCTGTATTTCCGCATCAACACCATCACGCTGCGCGTGCCGCCGCTCCGCGAGCGCAGCGAGGATATTCCACTCCTCTGTAATCACTTTCTCTCGAAGTTCAATCAGCGATACCAGAAGAACGTCCGCGCCATCTCACCGGCGGCGTATCACCTGCTGATTCGAAACCGGTGGCCGGGGAACGTTCGCGAGCTGGACAACGCCATCGAGCGCGCGGTACTGGTCAGCAAGACGGGCGAGATTCTTCCCAACGATTTGCCCGAGCAGATTCGCGAGGAAGGCAAGCCGGCTCAGGAGTTCACGATCCCGCCGCACCGGACGCTGGCCGAAATCGAAAAGATGGCCATTCTTCAGACACTCCAGCGCACGAATTGGAACAAACAAGAAGCCGCGCAGATCCTCGGGCTGTACCGGCCGACGCTCTACAGCAAGATGAAGAAGCACGAGATCGTCGACCAACGCGCCCAGCAACGCGCTGCGGCTGCAGAGGTAAAGGCCTGACTTAAGGCCTCAGGCCGAAGGCCGAAGGCCTAAGTAAGGAACGAAGCTGCGGTTCGCGTCGTGCCTCATCCGTCCCTAATACCTCCTTGCTGATTCCTCGTACCTGGACCAGCCCTTGGGCCTTGGGCCTGTGGCCTTAGGCCTGTCCAGTTCTGGCATTCGTTTTGGAACAGTCAGAGCAGAAAACAGGGAGGACGTGTGGACGACCGAACGGCAGTGACAGCAGGAGCGTTGATCGGCGCAGTTGTCGGCGCCGCGGCCAGCTATCTCTTCTTTACCGAGCGCGGCCGCGGGCTGCGCGATCGGATCGAGCCTGCCCTCGAGGATCTGCAGCGTGAATTCGGACGCTTTCAGGGAACGATTCAGCAGGTTGGGCGGATGGCCAGCGAGGGCGCACGCGTCGTGCAGGAGTTCAGTGCGGCGCGCGGACAACAGTTTCCTGGCAGTGGGACGTCGCATTGACAGCGTCCCGTCGCTTCCGCCGTAAGGCGGAAGCCACATTAGGGAGGAGCAGGGAGATGGCGGACTTCGATCGATATGACAACGAAGGTGGCGGCAACGGCTTCGTGATGGGCCTGATCACCGGCACCGTGCTCGGTGCGGGTCTCGGCATGCTGCTGGCGCCC
Organism: Vicinamibacterales bacterium; assembly: GCA_050742535.1. Lineage (GTDB taxonomy): Bacteria > Acidobacteriota > Vicinamibacteria > Vicinamibacterales > UBA2999 > Gp6-AA40. The sequence goes on from JBOGIQ010000042.1 coordinate 26,147, forward strand.
AAGGCCGGCAGCGAACTGCGCGGCGCCATCGGCGAGCAGGCGAAGAACCTTGGCAACAAGGCGTCGGAGCAGTATCGCCGCGCCAGCGATTCCGCCGGTACCTGGGCGGAGAAGGGGCGCGAGTTCGTCAACCAGGCGCGCGAAGCCGTGTCTCGCGGCGCCGAGGAAGCGCGCAACTACGCCAGCGGCACGACGGGCAGCAGCTACAGCAGCCCGGGCACGAGCAGCCCCAGCACGGGCAGCACGTGGAGCGGTACAACGGGCAGCGGCAGCTCGTATGGGAGCGACCGTGGCACATCCGGCTCGAGCGGGAACTTCGGCCAGTCCTGACGGGAGGCAGACGGTAAGGCAAAGGGCAAAAGGCAAAGGTCAAAAGAAGTTTCTTTGGCCTTCTTTTGCCTTTTGACTTTTGACTCTTGCCTTTTTGACTTCGCGTCATAATCCCAAGGCGTGACGCCGGAGCGGATCCTACGGCGCCTGCGGGCGGAGCTTCGACTCTCTGG
>JBOGIQ010000043.1:0-26483 GCA_050742535.1 Vicinamibacterales bacterium
GGCCTGGACACGCAGTCGCTCCAGGCGCGCGCGGTGGCGGCGCTCTTGGAGCTGCGCCCGGCGCGAGCGGTCGAACTGCTCGCCGCGGCGCAGCGTGTTCCGCTGCGTCCTCGCGATTGCCTGTCGACAATCGCCTACGACCATACGCCGCAGTACGAGATGTTCGTGGAAGTAATGAGCTTCTTCTGGCCCGACGCGACGGCGCACCCACTGTACGCACCGCAGGCGAAAACACTCGCCGATGCGTTCACCCGGCACCTGGCGGGGATTGAATCGTCGGGCGAGGCCCGGGTCGCACTGCGAGCGATTATGGCCGCTGCGGTGCCGATCGAACGCCGTGACGAAGCGCTCGGCGTGTGGGCGGCGGCATTGACCGAAGTCGCCGAGAACCGGTGGAGCTTCACGACGCATCTGCCGGAGTTGTGGACGGAAGTCGAGGCCGCCGTTCGGCGGCTGCAGGCCCGTGCGCCGGTCGCGGTCCGATCGGTGTTGCGGGGATTCCGGGAGTTCTTCGGACGCCATGTGGCGGAAACGCGGTGCGCTGTGGCCCCGACGCCGAACGCGTTTGCGTTCGAGATGCACGTGGCGCGCGAACTGGATCTGAGGCTGGTAAGAAACGGGCTCGGAGCCCTCGGCTCCCTGGCGATCGTCCCGCTCGCGCGGCCGCACCCGACGGTCCCGTAACCTCGCTCGGGAGGCAATCCGATGAACCGGTATGCAGCGGCGGTCGCCGCCGTAATCGCCGTCTACGTGGCCGCGTCGGCGTTGATCTACAACCAGATCGACGAAGACGCGTACATCTACATGCGCGTCGCGGACAACCTCGCGCTCGGCCATGGCTACGTGTTCAATCCCGGCGATGCCCGGATCGAGACCGGCAGCGCGCCGCTCTGGCAGATGCTTCTGCTGCTCGGCGCCGTCCTCACGGTCGACCTGACGGCGTGGGCCAAGCTGCTCGGCGTTGCCTTCGGAATCGGATGCATCCTGCTGCTGTATCGACTGAGCCGGGAGACGCTCGCCGAGCGAGTGTCGTGGTTCGTTCCGCCGGCGATGCTCGCGCTGTCGGTGCCGTTCGTCGCGTGGATGCAACGCGGCCTCGAGTCGCCGCTGCACGTCTTCACGGTCTTGTGGCTGACGCTGTGGCTGGTGCGTCCGCCTCGGCCCGGCGCATGGGTGCTGCCCGCCGTGGTGCTGCTGCTCGGCAGACCGGAGGCGCCGTTGCTGCTGCTGCTCATACTCGCGCCGTACTTGCTCGCGCGGTGGAGGGAGTGGCGCAGCGCGGTCGTGCCCCTGGCGGTGCTGGTGGGAACGTTCTCCGCCATGATGCTGATTCGATACCTGTATTTCGACGACCTGGTCGTGAGCGCCTATTACGTCAAGCCCACAGAACTGTTCCGCGGCCAGCTGGGCCCGGCATTGCTGGCCGGGGTGGTACCGCACGCGCTACTGATACCGTTTTTCGTTTTTCTGTTCTGGCCGCGTTTGTGGACGGGACCGTGCCGGGTAGTGGCGGTCAGTTGCGGCGCCATGATGCTGTGGAGCATGCTGACCGCGGAGCTCTACAAGCCGTTCTTCCGGCACGTCATCCCAGCGCTCCCATTCCTGTTCATCCTCGCATGCGCGGCGGTCGAGGGCGTCGCGCGGCGGTGGAGATTGCCGCGCCGAATCTGGCTGGCCGCAGCCTACGCCGTGTTGGTCGGCTTCGTGGCGCTGCAGCGCCAGGTTGCGTTGAACGGCAGGACCTTCGCGCCGAATCCAGTCCATAGCAACCTGGGCCGGTTCCTGGACGATCCGGCGCGCTTTGCCGCGTCGACGGCGGCGAAGCTCCACGATCCGTTCGCGCCGACGTGGTCCGACGACGAGGCCACCGGGGGCGGCATCGGCACGAACTATCAGGCACTGGTCGGGCGGTTCGTGAAGTTGAATTTCCCGGCCGGCACCACACTGCTGTACGACCAGATGGGCCAGACGCCGTTTTTTGCCGGATCGGATAAGCGGTTCATCGACACGCACGGTCTGACGGATCGGACGGTGGGGTGGTGGCGCCTCTGCACGACGACGGGCGGTGCGACGCACGGCGCGATGGTGCGGATACTCGCGGCTGCCCGCGACGTGGACGCGGGGCGTGCGTGTCAGTGGGAAACCGTCGCCTCCTACCTGCTCGCGAGCGAGCCAACTGCTGTGTTGATCAACCGGGTTGCCGCTCCGCAAGCCGCGCACCGGCTGCGCATCGATCCCCGCTTTCAAGCGAGATTCGAAATGCGTTATGCGATCGGGCCGCCCAACCTGCCCGAGCTCGTCGTCGTGTTCGAACGTCGCGATTCGTCGACACGCCAGCCCGTGGTCCCGGCAGGCCTGCGGCTGTGGACGGACCCGACCCCGTTTCGCGCGCCCGCGTCGAGCTCGACGTCGATGTCCGCGGGCTCAGTCGTTCCGAAGCCGATCGGCCATCTGCGAATGCCCTGAGAGGAGGTTCGACATGTTCGTCGCGGACAACCGGATTCCCAGCGTCGACCGGCCGCCGGAATCGCGCCGGCGGCGGTGGCCACGGCTGGCGTTGGTCTCGGTCGCGCTGGTCGGGGCGGCGCTTCGCGTCGGCGCCGCCTGGCGGCCGATATCGGATCTCCTCGTCGGCGCAGTCAGCGATGACGCGTTCTACTACTTCACGATCGCGCGAAACATTGTCGCTGGACAGGGCATTACGTTCGACGGAGAACGTGTCACGAACGGCTTCCACCCGCTCTGGCTGGCGATCGTCACAGGACTTGCCGCGATCGTCCCTGACCGCGAGACACTGGTGCACGCCGCGTTGACGGTGTCGGCGCTGCTCGGCGCCGCGACTGCCGTCGTCATTTACGCGGTCATCGCGCGGCTGACCGGCAATCTGTGGGCGGCGGTGCTTGGCAGTGCGTTCTACGCGCTGCACCCGTACCTCATCACGGAATCCGTCAACGGTCTGGAGACGCAGTTGGCGGTGTTCGCCTTCGCGGTGACCGTGCTGCTCTTCGTACGGCTGCACACCTCGCATCCGGTAGAACGCCGCCACTACCTGGCACTCGGAGTCGCCACGGGCCTGACGGTTCTTGCCCGCACGGATATGGCTCTCGCGTTGGCACCGATGCTGGTGTGGACGGCCGTCCGGCAGCGCGCGCATACCACGTCCTGGCTCCCGGGCGCCGTGGCGGCATTCGCGATCGTGGCGCCCTGGCTGGTCTGGATGCTCGCGTCCTTCGGTACGGTGATCCAGGTGAGCGGCATCGCCGTGCCGGATTTTGCGCGTCAGCGGTTCCTGGAAATCAACGGCGACGCGATTGGGACACAGCTGCTGCGGTCCCTCTCGGTCACGTCGCAGGCCTTGTTTCGCCAGCTGCCCGATCTGTACTTCGCGCCGGTGCCGTGGCTGCGTCTACCCGTTCTCGCCGCCCTCGCGCTTGGCGTGGCGTCGATGATTCGCGTCCCCATGCCGGTCGGAGCCGTCCATCGGCGCAACCTGCGGCTGCTGGCGCCGGCAGCCGCCGGCGTTCTCCTGACGCTGCTGTTTCACACAGCTGTCCGCTGGCATGTTCGCGAATGGTATTTCGCCGCCGTCCCGCCGCTCGTGGCCATGGGTCTTGGTGCAGCGCTTGCCCGCGCCACGTGGCGGCGATCCGGACGAGGTGTCGCGCTGACATACGCCGGGGGCGTGCTGGTGATCGCAGCGCTCTACGGCCCGTGGCAGGCAGCCGCGTTCGCCCAGCCGCTGCCGCACAAGCGCAACATGCTCGAGACGGCCCGCTGGATCGCTGGCAACGTGCCTCAGGACGCGTCGATCGGCTCCTTCAACGCCGGAATCTTCGGCTACTTCAGCGAGAGGAAGGTCGTCAACCTCGATGGCGTGGTGAACGAGGATGCCTACCGCGCCAGAAAGGCCGGCCGCATGCTGGAGTACGTCTGCGTCGAGGCGCCCGTTACGCACCTGGTCGACGTCAACATCTCGCGGCAATGGAATCACGTCTCATGTCCGGGAGACGATCCGTGCCGTTCGTTTGAAACGATTACGACCATCGGCACGAAGCTGGGGTACCTCGGCGGAGGGCAACTGGACGTTCTCGCTCTTAAGACATCGGCCGGGCGCTGTTCGGAGCTGCCCCGAGCTGCGACCGTGGACGAACCGGCTGCCGCCTCCGGTACGGCGCACTAAGGCCGGCACGCGCCGCCGGCACGATGTCCTCCTTCGCGAACTCGTCGAGGATTCGCCTGTAGAGATCCTTCGCCTCATCGCGACGGCCGCCGACATCTGCGGCGCGCGCCGCGTAGAGCAGCGCCTCCGCCCTCAGCCAGGGCGGCGCCGAGCGGTTGTCGGCGACAGTCATGAGCTCGTGCCGGGCGCGGTCCGTCAGTCCCTGCAGGAACGTGAGGTGGCCGATTCTGAATCGCACCTGCGCATCGTTCGGATATCGCTGGTCGACGAGCTGGTAGGCAGCACTCGCCTCGTCCCATCGTCCCGCCGCGGCCAACCGGTTTCCGGGGATCAATGCCGCGTACACCCTCGCCACGCCCGATCTGCGACGCGTCTCGATCCAGGAGAGTCGCCGATCCGCATCCTTGTGGAATTCCTTCCACGCGCCCGTCGCCCTGACGCGTCGGACGTCTTCGACGGCCCGTCCATCGTCGAGCAACGCACGGACCATCGCGCGCGCTAGGAGCGCCCGTGGCACTTCGCGCCAGAACCTTCGCGGATTGGCGTCGATGATTTGCGTGATGGCGGCGATGGCCTCGTCCATCCGCCACTGCTGTACGCGGGCGTTTGCCAGCCCGAGGCGTGCGCGATACTTCCCGATACGCTCGTCGCCGTGGCGGTCCTCGCGGGCGATAACCGCTTCGAACCGGGTGGCAGCGGCGGCGTATTCTTCGATCGCGGGCCGCAGGTAGATGTCGGCGAACGCGAGCTGCACCATGGAACTTGCCGGGTACTGCGCCGCCAGCCGTTCAGCGACGGCAACGGCATCGTCGGGGCGAGGCTCGAACGTGGCGTAGATATCGGTCAGCGCCAGGCCGGCGAGCAGCCCGAAACGCTTCCCGCTCCTGTGCGCCAGTTCGATCTGCTTCAAGCCTTGGGCACGGTCGCCGCCAGGCAGGAACAGCAGGACGCGGATAGCCTTGACGACCGATGGCGCGAGATCCACGTAGTAGTTGTAGATGCCGAGCGGAAGGTACGCGTCGGCGCGATCGGGCCAGCGCTCGATATAGGCCTCGGCGTATCGTTTCATTCTCGCCCCGTCGCGTGCCGCGCCAAGGACGCCTTCGTCCAGGCCGAGGCGGTACTGCGCCCGCAGCAGGTAGCCACTGGCGAGGTACAACAACGCCTCGTCGTCGGTCCGCGTACGCGAGTAGCGATGTTCGGCGTCGGCGAGGAAGGCATCGATGGCGCCTTTGAACTTCGCCTGCAGTGACGGATCGGCATCAGTCTGGTGCTTGAACACGATCAAACCTCCGAACCGCGCGGCCAAATCGCGAGGCGCGCGGGCCACGAGCCGCGCGAATTGTTGCTCCGCGCCGTCCACGTCTCCGGCGTAGAACTGCTGATACGCGGCGTCAACCAGGTCCGGTGTCTGCGCGCTCGGCCGCGCACCCAGGGCGACCAAGAGCAGCAGCGCGATGCTGGCGATTCGTGACCGTCTGACGCGTGCGCGCGTCATTGCTGTCGCAGCCCCACGGCCGGATCGAGTCGGGCCGCTCGCCACGCTGGAATGAACGACGCGGCGATCGCGACGCCAAACATCACTCCCGCCGCTGCGACGAACGACACGACGTTCGGCGGGGCCAGGACCAGGCCCGACGCGCGCATGATTCCATTCAACGCGGCGGCGACAATGAATCCGAGGGCGATGCCGATTGACCCGAGCGTCGCGCCGACCGCAACGAACCGCCGTGTGACTTCGTGGGATGTCGCGCCCATTGCCGTCCGGATGCCGATCTCGTGCGTGCGGGTCCGCACCGTGTATGCAACCAGGCCATACACACCCACTCCAGCGAGGCCCGCCGCGATGAGCCCGATCGCCCCAAGAATCCGGGCCACCGTTTCGAATAACGCCACCGCAGAACGGGTTTGGTCGGTCAGCAGGCCGGACTCCACAATCGGCAGCGACGCATCGACCTGTTCCGCGGCCGCGCGGATCAACGCGATCGTCGAGGAAACGTCGACTGCCGTCCGTACCTGCAGGGTCATCACCGGCGCATGCACCTGCGTGAAAGGCAGATACACATATGGGCGAGGTGCCTCGTCGAGGCGCGCGTACTTGATGTCGCGCGCGACACCGACGATCGTGAGCCATTTGTGATCTGTCCGAACACGTCGGCCAACCGCCGCCTCGGTGTTGCCCCAGAATCGCCGGGCAAATGTCTCATTGATTACGGCAACCGGACGACTCGCGTCAGTATCCCGGCGATCGAATTCGCGACCGCTGACGACCGGAATGCGCAGCGTGCGAAAGTAGTCGGGACTGACGATGTTCAGGGCGAAAGTCAGGTCCTCATCGCGGCGACGTTGATACCCTTCCGGCTCGAAGTTCGAGTTCTGCCAGTCGAAGAGCGTCAGGGGCAGGGACACCGCCAGGGCCGCCGCATCGACGCTCGGGCTCGCGCGAACCGCATCGAGCAATTGTTGGTAGCCCACGCGACCGCTCTGCTCGTCGTGCGTGGCAGCCTGCAGCGGAACCGTCGCCCAGGTAACGGCATCGGCCTCGAAGCCGAGGTCGGCGCGTCGCGCGTCGTCGAGCATTTGCACGGCAAGCCCCGTTCCGACGAGCAACGTCAACGAGACGGCTATTTGCGAGACCACGAGCCATGTCCTCAGCAGGCTGGTCGATCGCGCTTGCGGCGGCAGGTGGCCCTTCATCACCGATGCAGGATCCACCCGGGAGAGCCGCAGCGCTGGTCCCAGCCCGTACGCGAACGCGCAGAGAGAGCCCAGCGCGAGCGTAAAAACAACGACGAATCGGTCCGGCTCCACGTTGAAGTACAAGGGCAACGGAACGCTCGCCGCGGCGCCGCCGAGGAACGGTTCCGCGTACTGCGGAAGCAAGAATCCGACGAGCGCGCCAGGCATCGCCAGGACCAGGCTTTCGATCGTCAGCTGGCGGACGATCTGGCCGCGGGTCGCGCCGAGCGCGAAGCGGGCGGCGATCTCCCCGCGCCGGTGGATACTGCGGACGAGCACGAGGCCAGCCACGTTCGCGCACACGCCGATCAGCAGCAGCGCGGCCATCGTGCCCACGACGGTTACGGCTGGCGACATGTACGTCTGGGCGCCGTAGGGCCATTTTCCGATGGGGACGAGCGTCGCGCGTTCGCCCTGCCAGTCCATCGGACGCGACTTCGCCAGTTCACCAGACATCTGCGCCACGTGCGCCTCGGCTCGTGCGTGATTGACGCCGGATGGCAGCCGCATGAACGCGTGGACGTTCCGATTGTCGCTGTCGAGCCAGTTCAGACCGGTCAGCTGCGGGTGCGTCGTCACCGGTATGAACAGATCCGTCGCCAGGCCGACGATGGCACTGCGGAAATCGGGGTGGGTGACGCCGACGATGGTCGCCGGGCGCGCGTTGACGAGAATCGTTCGACCGATGACTCCCGGATCCGCGCCGAACGCCCGGCGCCACAGGCCGTCGGAGAGTACGGTGACGGGACTCGCGCTGCGGGCGGCTTCGTCCGAACGCTGAAGCGGCCGCCCAAGTTGCGTCGAGACGCCGAGCGTGTGGAAGTAGTTACCGGAGACGAACTCGGCGAACGCGCGCTGGCCGTGCGAGGCGCGCCCGAGAATCACGGGCTGGGCCGACCAGGATGCCAAATCCGCGTAGGCGTGATCGCGTAAGTACTCGTAGTCCCGGAACGACAACGGCGACAGTTGGCCGCCACTCGTCGTGGCGCCGACATAGTAGAGCGACCGCGAATCCGGGACGCCCGCCAGCGGCGCCAGCCAGAGGGCCTTGAAGAGGCTGAACGTGATGACGTTCGCGGCGATTCCGAATGCCAGGACGGCGATGATGACCAGCGAATGAGCAGCGTCGCGGGTCAAGAGCCGAAACGCGTAGCGGATCTCGCGAAGGAAGTCGATCACCCGTTCCGTCCAGACGTCAATTCTCCTTCAGGGGGTCGACGCGCTCGACGATCAGCGCCTCCAGGTCCTCCTTATAGGGCTCGAGCTTCAATCCGAGCTGCTCTTCGACCGCCGTGAACAGAGACGGTCGCGCAAATACCGGCGACGCCGGATCGATCTCCACGCCCGCGGGCTGGCGCGCCGGATCGGGAGCGAACGACAGGTCGACATCGAATCGACCCGTCAAACCCGTCTTGTCGATCACCGTCTGTCCGAGCGTCAGCGCAAGGATCACTGCCATCTGTGGCAGGGGAGTGCCGACAAGCCACACGCGACCGGGACCACCGCCGGGGCGTGGGCCGCACGCGACGGCCGTCGGCGAAGGCTTGACCTCTGGGCCTCCCCGGCCTCCCGGCGGCGCCGCGCATTCGACCGTCGATTGTTTGAGCTGCGGACCGAGCGTTCCATCCTTCCGCGCGAGCACCAGTGCGTAGGCGGGAAAGGGTCGTTTCTCCTTGCGGGCGACGAGGTTGAACCGCTCGACAAGCAACGCCTGCAGCATCGGGCGCAACTCGCCCGAGGGAACCTCGGTGGCCGTCTTCGCGACGATGTCGAAGCGATCGGTGGTTATCCAGCTCGGGCCGCCGACAATGCGGAAAGGCTGATTGATTTCGTAGGCGAGTTGTAGGATCGTGCGAAAGGGCTGGTTGATGATGTTCACCCCATTGGGCAGCACCTGGACCGTCGCCTGATTCGCGCCCGACATGTTCCGTTTCACCGACGCGACCTCGAACGTCTTGCGAGCGTCCTGTGCGACCGCGACTGCGCCGCTTCCGACGGCGATTGCGATGATGAGCATTCCGGACTGAAACTTCATACGCGCCCCCTCACCATGTCAGCCATGGACGGTGTCATTACCTCCAGTGACGGTACTCCGGTCCCTAAGCACACGTCGTACCACGCCTGGTGACCAATGGCGGCGACGATTCGCCTGGACATTCAGCTGTCGGACAAACACCGACGAGCTCTAGGAATACGCCTCCTGTCGGTGCGCCGAGAGAGGACCACGTGAGGAGCGAAGCCGGTTGATGCGCCTTCTTCTCGCCGACGATCACCCCGTTATGAGGCGAGGTGTTGCGGAGATCCTGCGGCAGCATTTCCCTGACGCGGTGGTCGATGAAGCCGACTCCATCGCGCAAGCCTTGTCACTGGCGCCACACCGGTCCTGGGATCTGGTCGTTCTGGACCTGTCGCTGTCGGACGGCAGCGGGCTCGATCTGCTGAAGCGTCTTCGTGAGACGCAGCCACGAGTCCCGGTCCTCATTCTCAGCGTGCATACGGCGGAACAATTCGCCCGGCGCGCCATTGCGGCGGGAGCATCCGGCTACCTGACCAAGGATGCCGCGGATACCGAATTGATGACTGCGATAACGACGTTGATTCGCGGTGGCAAGTACTTCAATGTCGAGGTGCTGGAACAGGTCGCGATTGGTGTGCACGCCGACTACAAGGAGCGGCCACATGAACGGCTGTCCGATCGCGAATACGAAGTCTTCCTTATGATCGGCAGCGGAAAGACAGTCTCGGAAATCGCCTCGATCCTCGGCCTCAGCGTGAAGACGGTGAGCACGTACCGCTCCCGCGTGATGGATAAGATGGAGCTGCGCACCAACGCGGAATTGACTCATTACGCACTGAGTCACCAGTTGATCACCTGGTAGCAGACCGCCGGGCATCATCACGTCGGTGCCACGTGAATGGACCGTCCGCCGGCGAACAGCGATGTCCCACAAGCGGACAGGTCGCTACTGCTGACCAATCTGGTGGTTTGGTCTGTCTGGAGCGCTTTCCCGAGTCCATCGCCGATGGCTGAGCCGCTGATCAGCCTGGAAGGCGTGCCAGCCCAGTTGTCGGGCGGTGGCGATTGCCGCTCCCTGCATCCTGATCGACCGAGTCGCTCGCCATGCGGCCAGTCGCCGGCTCGCTGCGCCAACCGGCGAAATGTGCTACACCTAGCATCATTTCGACACGCTCCACCGATCCCAGCGACGACTCCCGTTTATCGGAGCAGTTGCGCGCCCTGACCGAGCGCCTTCAACGGGTGCGCGAAGTAGAGCGGACCCGCGTCGCTCGCGAGTTGCACGACGAACTCGGCCAATCGTTGGCCAGCATCAAACGCGGCTTCGCCGGGACAGTCCCCCAGTTCCAGGAACGTAAAGCGCCGCCCGACGTGGTCGCGCGGGTCCAGTCAGCAATGATGCACATCGATCTGGCGATCGCCACGGTGCGCCGCATCGCCGATGGCCTCCGGCCGCAGGCGCTTGACGACCGGGACCTCGGGGGAGCCGTAGACCACGAAGCGCAGGTCGTATCGGCACGTTCGGGCATCTCCGTTCGGGTGGTCAGCCGGATCAATGTGGAAATTCCGCCCGAGGTCGAGACGGCCGCATTCCGCATCTTCCAGGAGGCCTTGCTGAATTCGGTGCGTCACGCGCGGCCGTCTCGGATCGTCGCTCGTGTCAGTACGCACGCATCTCGATTACTGCTGTGTGTGCGCGACGACGGCATCGGATGCCCCGATATCTCCGAGTCATCAAGGCGCCTGGGACTGATCGGCATGCACGAGCGCGCGCGGAGTGTCGGCGGACGCATACGAATCCGCGGGCGGAGCGGGCGAGGTACCCTGATGGCCCTGCAGATACCGCTTAATCAATGAACGACCCATACCTGCCGATCGCACCTGCGCAGTTGAGGTGCAGGCCGACGACCGATCCCGCGTAAGGGATTTCTCTCACCCGTGTCAGACAAACACGGACACTCGTCGGAGTCCGCCCGACGTGTGCTACACATACGCGCACGCTCGGAGGTGTGTCGTGGACGTGATCGGTGCCGGGCCGGCAGCCTCCGAACAGCTGCGCGCTCTGAGCCAGCGCGTCGAGGAACTGAGGGAGCAGGAGCGCACGCGGATCGCCCGCGAGCTCCACGATGAACTCGGGCAGCTGCTCACCGGGATCAAGCTCGATTTCCGGATGACCGTCAGCCGCCTGCGCGAGCTGGCGTTCCCGGCGGACGTCGTCGACAACGTTGAGGCGGCGATCGTGCAGGTCGACAGCGCGCTGAACATGGTGCGTCGACTCTCTGCCGACCTGCGACCGGCCGCGCTCGACCACCGGGACGTGGGTGGCGCGATCGAGGACGAAGCGCACAGGGTGACGAGCGATTCGGGACCGTCTGTCAAGGTGGTTCTGCACATCGTCGCGCATCCGCCCGACTCCATCGCCACGATCGTATTCCGCATCTTCCACGAGGCCTTGACGAATGCGATGCGGCACGCACGAGCGACGCGTGTACTGGTGCGTCTGTCCGCGACGTCTTCGTACGTCGCCTTGGTGGTACGCGACAACGGTATCGGGCTGCCAGCCGATCTCGGTCCCGATCAGGCGCTGGGCCTCCTTGGGATGCGCGAGCGTGCACGAAGCATCGGCGGGCAGTTGGTCATTCGCGGGAAGCCGGGCCGCGGCACCGTGGTTGCCCTTCGTGTACCTGTCCCGCACCATCCCTGAGAAGCGCAGAGCTGGTGCCTCGAGTCGACCGTCTCAGGTCGGACAAAGGAACGATCATCGGCACGGGCAGGACGGCACGTACGGATTATCCACCTGCTGACGGGCCATGCGGTCATGGTCCTTTCTGGTCGGATAGGTGGCAGTTATTCCGAGCGGAGGGGTGATTCGCTCAGGAAGGACAGCTCCGAATCCTCGCTCGCTTCGAGCTACAGCCGTCTAACGATGAGCGGAGGAATCAGACTCTGACGAGAACCGCAATCTGCGCAATGCTATTGGTCGTCTCGGTCCAAGGCTGCTATTTTCGCCGCTACAACGGCTCTTGGTCGCTGATTGAGTGTGCCCCGTGCCGATCACTCTTTTGCGCAGAAGGCTTCGATGGAATCGCGATCCGCCGGGGCTGATCACGATCGCTGCTGTCGCCGTCGCGATCGGCCTGCTGCCGCTGCCGTACGAGTACTACGTGCTGCTGCGGCTGTTCCTCTGCATCGTCAGCGCGTACTTCCTGACACGGCCCCGGGTGCGTGACGCGGAAAAGTGGGTGCTGGTCGGTCTGATCGTGCTCTACAACCCGATCGCGCCGGTCGGATTGGGCAGCAAGCTGCTGTGGAGCGTGATCAATATTGCGACCGTGGTGTGGTTCTGGAGGCTGAGTCGACGGCTCGGAATCAGCCGCTGAGCCCTGAACCACACAGCCGGCCGCCAGCGCGGCGGAAGCCGGTCAATACGGATTCATCCGCGCCCGGTACGTGATCGTGTCGCCGCCGGCCGCCCTCACCTCGAAGACCGTCGGCTCGAAGCCAGGCGCGCGAATCTCGATGTGATGCGATCCTGGCAGGAGGTCGACGAGTTGAAAGATGCCATCGGAGTTGTCAACGAGACCCGCATTGCTACCGTCGACATACACTTCCGCGCCGCGAGGCACATCGACGATTCGCAGCGAAGCATAACCGCCTCTGACAGACTCGCCGGAGTACCCGGCCGAGTACCCGTAGTACGCCGGATAGCGGTAGCTGTACGGGTAATAGCTGTAGTCGTACGGGTAGTAACCGAAGCTGTACGGGTAATAGCCGTAGGGATACCGATACGCGCCGACACCTATACCCAGGGCGAATCCGGGGACGCTGAGGTGCCTGCGATGCGATGGGACGAATACAGTGCCATGCCGATGAACATGTGGTGCCGTGACCCTTCTACGGGGCACCGCGCGGCCATAGACCATGCGGCCGGTGCTCATCTGCCTGCCCGCGCCGACGTGGATGCCGCGATGCATAACGCCAGTTGAGACACGGCCGCCGCCGCTGTGCCCGCCGCGATGCTGGGCAGTTGCCGGCGTCGATGTCAGAGCAATGGCTGTGATGAGCGCCACAGCAAAGGAGCCGATATGTGGTTTCATCGCTCCCTCCGCTGTAATTGAAGTGCAATAGCCGTTCTATCGAGGAACATTCCGAACGTGCGGAAAACTATCCAAGGAGGGATGATCGTCGGACGGCTGAGTGGACGCTCCGTCCCCGGCGATAGACACCCCAGCCCCCAGTGACGCTCTGGAACCGCTTCGGCGGCTATTTACCGTTGCGTCCTGCTTGCGCCGCCTCCTCCGCGCGAGCGGCGCTGAGAATGTTCCGGAGACCGTAGTTGCCCTCGTGACACGCGTACTCGAACGGGCGCTGCGACGCGTCTTTCTTCGTCAGCACCATCGCGAAGGTCCACGGCCGCGTCCAGGTCGCTGGATCGTCTAACGTGACCGACCATTCCAGGCCCTCGGCGATTGGCGTGAAACGTTCTATGAGACGGAGCGTGAGGCTGGCGTTCCGGTAGGCGATTGCCTCCTTGATGTTCGTCGTTTCAACGACGAGTGTGTCTCCGTCCCAGTGGCCGCGCGCGTCTCCCATGTACGTCCGGATAGCCGTCCCGACGTGCGCGCGTCGGTCGAGTGGAATGACGCGTGCCTCATGGACCATCTCGTACACGATCGCGACGGAGGACGGCGATTGCACGATCTCATAGGAGCTGCCGTAGATGGCCGGCATCATCGAGCCTGGCAATCCACGCGAAATGCACCGGTCGTACAGGCTCCGATCCGCCGCGGAATCGGCTGGTCCACGGCCGCTTCGGCTGCGCGCCTCGGCGCGGGCGGCGGCGCGCTGCAGTGCCTGCGAAGTCGTCGGCGGGATCTTTCCGTCGGGAGGATCGACAACCAGCCAGGCGCGGCTGTTCACGGCATTGAGGTTCTCCCAGAAGACCTCGCGATCGACGGGCCTGTTTTCGTCCACTGAACTGGCAGCCGTGGCCTTCCGTCGTTCAGCGCGCAGATCCTCGAGTTCGCGCGGTGTGATGTCCTCGAGCCGCCGACCTTCGAAGCGAGCGGGTCTCTCGAACGGGATGCCGCTCTCGTCGCTGTTCGAATAGATGCCGGATACATCCGGATCACCCCAGGGAGTCCGTGGCATAGTCCATTTCCTGGTCGCCGCCGTTGACTGATCGGCGATGGAAATGACTTGAAAGAAGCCGACGAGCACGAGCACGGCCGCGCCGACGACGGAGAGCCGGGAGGGACGCACGTGCGGATTATCCACCTATACTGACGGCCATGCAGCCATATCGATTCGCCTTCCTGGCGCTGATCGTCGGACTTGGGCTGGTCTGCTCGACCTGGGAAGCCACGGCTGACGCTGCGCAGCGACCCGCGGCCAGCTGTGACCGCGAATGCCTGCGCGGCAAGGTGACGCAGCTGCTGTACGCGCTGGCAAAGCACGACATTAGTGGCCTGCCTGTGGCCACCACGCTGCGCGTGACCGAGGATGCGGTCGAAAAGCCGCTGGCGAGCGTCGGCCTCGTGAAGACGGTGACCCGCCTGCGCGGCTTCCGCCAGGACATCATCGACGAGCGAGCCGGCGTCGCGGGCGCCCACGTCGTGGTGGAGGAGAGCGGAGCGCCGGTGATGCTCGTCGTGCGCCTGAAGGTGGCCGCCGACAGGCTCACGGAAATCGAGCTGGTGGCCACGCGCAACAGCCAGGAAGGTCTCATCTTCAACATCGATGGTCTGAGCGCGCCGAGTGAGATGACGAATTACGCGCCCCGTCCCGATCAGCTCGCGACCCGAGACGAGGCGATCAAGGCGGCGCTGAAATACCCGGAAGGACTGAGTGCGGCGAAGACCTTTGCCGCCGTGAACGCACCGTTCGCGCCCAACGCGTATCGCTTCGAGAACGGCCAGGTGATGGCCGGCCCGGACTGCAAGTTTGCTCCCGGCTGCCAGAACATCTCGACCCAGTCGCTGGCGATCTTCGAGCGTCTCGGTGATCCGCAGACCCGCGTCATTGCCGTGGACGAGCGCATGGGGATCGTCTGGTTGCGCATGGCCTGGGGCGTCCAGAAGGAGGGCGGCGACCAGCTGACGGTGTGGGAGACGTTCAAGGTCTTCGACGGCCAGATCCACGCCGTGGAAGCATTCATGCGGATCCTGCCGGTGGAGAAGCGCGACGGCGGGTGGAAGTAGCGTCTTTCAATTCGGAGCTCCACCGTCGGCCATCAGCGCGTTTGCGACGTCCAGGAACTGACGCCGGGCCGGATCGTCGTTGCCGCCAAGCGAATAATTCGTGAAGACGATGGCGCCCAGATTCCTGCCGGGATGAAAAAACATCGACGTGTTGGTCCCAGGGTCCCCGCCGTTATGTCCTATGGTCCCGTCCGCTCGAAGCGTCCAGAAGAGGTTGTAGTCGGACGTTCCGGGCATCCACCATGCAGGTGACATCAATTCCCTGAACGATTCCTTCCGCAGCAGTTCGCTCTCCCCCTGATAGCCCTTCATCATTTCCATCAGGTAGCGGCTGAGATCTTCGACGCTGGTGATTAACCCGCCATCGGGATACGTGATGATCGAATACCGCGGAACGACTTTCATCTTCCCGATGTACTGGGTGACGTATTGATCGAGATCGATTGTGTCGAACGACCATCCGGTATGACTCATTCCAATCGGCTCGAAGATGTGCCGGTCCGTATATTCCGCGAAGCTCTCGCCGGTGACGCGCTCCACGACGTGTGCAGCAACCGCCGCTCCGAGGTTGCTGTACTGGAACGTCGTGCCCGGCCGCGTCTTCAGGAAGTTGTCCTTGCGGTACCACTTGCCGTCCGGCGCGAGGATGTTTCTGATGAACTGATCCATCGGTATCCGCGTGTTCTTCGCCCTGAGTACGTCCACTTGCGCGAGACCACGTCGAACGGGCTGCAACGGCGACAGGATGTAGTCGTTGCGCCAGAAGTCGTCGGTGTCGATGAGCGTCGCCCTGTGCCTCGCAATGTGCCGGATCGTGATGACGTCGCCCGGAAAATGCGGATTCACCAGCTTGAACGAGAGGTAACGATTGACGTCGTCATCCAGCCTGATTCGGTTCTGTTCGACGAGCTGCATCAGGGAGACGCTGATGAACGTCTTCGAGATCGAGCCGATGTTCTGGAGGCTTTGCGGGGTGTACGGGACTTTCTTTTCGAGATCAGCCCAGCCGTACCCCTTTTGAAACAGAATTCCGTCTTTCGTGAGGACGGCGACGGCGAACCCCGGCAGCCGGCCTCGCGACGCGATCTCTGTGACGCGTCGATCCAGGTCCGTGTCGAGACCGGCGATCACGATCAGCGCCGCCAGTGCCAGTGCTTTCATCGGTTTCAAGCAGGCGTGAAGTGGCACGAATGGTAGATCAAACAGCGCCGGAGGACGCCGGAAACCATACGGCGCTACAATCCGCGCCGGAGGATTGCAATGACTCGCCTCGGGTCGCTCCTGCTGCTGATCGCCGCCATCGGCTTTCCGCTGACCGCCCAGCAATCCGCGCCTGCCTTCGAGGTTGCTTCGATAAAGCCGAACAACAGCGGATCGCCGCGGTCCGGCACCAGCATCCCACCCGGTGGACGTTTCGAAGGCACGAACGTGACGCTCCAGCAGCTGATGAAGGTCGCCTATGACGTGCGCGACGTTCAAATCGTCGGCGGTCCGGCCTGGGTGAGGAGCGACCGGTTCGACGTACTTGGAAAGATTCCGGACGGTGCACCGCCGGCCAGCGCGCCGGAAATGGTGAAAAGCCTTCTTTCGGATCGTTTTAGTCTGATCATCCACACGGAAGGGCGCGAGCAACCGGTGTATGCCCTGGTGCTTGCACGCTCTGACCGGAAGCTTGGACCTGCGCTCAGGACGACTGCCTGCGTCGGGGATGGGTGCGGAAACATGAGTACCAACGAGACCAATGGGTCGGGAGCGGTCAGAGGCGTCAGCCGATCGATCTCTGACATCGCCGCGTGGATAGCCGATCGTGTCGATCGCGATGTCCTCGATCGGACCGGACTAGCCGGGAACTACGACTTCGAGTTGA
Organism: Vicinamibacterales bacterium; assembly: GCA_050742535.1. GTDB lineage: Bacteria > Acidobacteriota > Vicinamibacteria > Vicinamibacterales > UBA2999 > Gp6-AA40. The sequence goes on from JBOGIQ010000043.1 coordinate 17,004, forward strand.
AATACACGTCGGCGCGTGTGGGTGGCGCGCTCCCCAGCGGGGATATGCCGCCGACGCTGTTCACCGCGCTCCAGGAGCAGCTTGGGCTCAAGCTCGAAGGCACGCGTGCACCGGTCGAGTTCATCGTGATCGATCGCGCGGAGCCGCCAACACCGGACTGACCACGACTGGACGCTTTCGGCTATGCTCGGGACCGTGTTGACAGTCGGCGACGACCGATCACTGCGCGAACTCACGCTACGGGGAATCCTGCTGGGCGGCGTCATCACGCTGCTGTTCACCGCGGCCAACGTCTATCTGGGGCTGAAGGTCGGCATCACGTTCGCCACGTCGATCCCGGCGGCGGTGATCTCGATGGCGGTGCTGCGCTTGGTGCGCGGATCGACCATCCTCGAAAACAACATCGTCCAGACCATTGCCTCGGCAGCAGGGACGCTCGCGGCGATCATCTTCGTGCTGCCCGGCCTGATCATGATCGGCTGGTGGCAGGGCTTTCCGTACTGGACCACGGTCGCCGTCTGCGCAATCGGTGGCACCCTGGGCGTGATGTTCTCGGTGCCGCTCCGGCGTGCACTGGTGACCGGATCGGACCTGCCCTATCCCGAAGGCGTGGCGGCGGCGGAAGTGCTCAAGGTCGGGTCCGGCTCAATCGGCGCGGTGGACGAAAATGCCAAAGGCCTTGCTGCCATCATCGCCGGCTCCATCGCTTCTGCCGGCTTTGCATTACTTGCGGCGATGAAGCTCGCCGCCGCCGAGCTGGCATTCGCCTTTCGCCTCGGCGGTGGTGCGGCGAGCGCCGCCTCGGCCAGTCTGTCGATGGCGCTGATCGGCGTCGGTCATCTGGTCGGCATGACCGTCGGCATGGCCATGCTGATCGGCATGCTGATCTCCTGGGCGGCACTGGTCCCGGTGTTGACGTCGATGCAGGGAGTCGGCCCGGACGTCGCGTCCACAGTGAACGATGTATTTCGCAACCAGGTTCGCTTCATTGGCGCTGGCACGATCGGTGTCGCCGCGGTCTGGACCCTGCTGAAGATCATCGGCCCCATCATCGACGGCATCCGTTCTGCCATGGCCGCGTCGACGGCGCGGGCTGGCGGGAAAGTGCTGGCCCTCACTGAGCGCGATCTGCCGATCGGCATCGTCGGCGGCACTATCCTGGCGTCGCTGATTCCGATCGCCGCCCTGCTCTGGTGGTTTGCCGCCGGCGGCCCGATCGCCGCCGATGCACCGGTCGTGATCGGCGCCACGCTCGTGTATATGGTGATCATCGGCGCGATCATCGCGGCCGTCTGCGGGTATATGGCGGGCCTGATTGGCGCGTCAAACAGTCCGGTCTCGGGAGTCGGCATTCTCGCCGTGCTCGGTGCCGCGGTGCTGCTGGCGCTGTTTTACGGGACACAGCCAGCCAACGCGCAGGCGCTCACGGCGTATGCGCTGTTCACCACCGCGATCGTCTTCTCGATCGCGACGATCTCCAACGACAACCTCCAGGATCTGAAGACGGGGCAGCTCGTCGGGGCGACGCCGTGGAAGCAGCAGGTGGCGCTGGTGATCGGCGTGATCTTCGGTTCGCTGGTGATCGGGCCGGTGCTCGATATCCTGAGCACCTCGTTCGGCTTCCAAGGTACGCCCGGCGCGGGACCGAACGCCCTGGCGGCGCCGCAGGCGGCGTTGATCTCGTCGCTCGCCAACGGCGTGCTGGGCGGCGACATCGGGTGGAACCTGATCGGCTACGGCGCGGTGATCGGCGTGGTCGTGATCCTCATCGACGAGGGGCTGGCCCGCACAGGTCGATACCGGCTGCCACCGCTTGCGGTCGGCATGGGGATCTATCTCCCGATGGCGCTGACGCTGCTCGTTCCGGTCGGGGCGTTCATCGGCCTGCTCTACGACCGCTGGGCGGAGCGCTCCGAGCATCGGGAATTCGCCAGGCGCATGGGCGTGCTGGCCGCGACCGGCCTGATCGTCGGCGAAAGCCTGTTCGGTGTCGCCTTCGCCGGCATCGTCGCGGCCTCCGGAAGCGATGCACCCCTCGCCGTGGCTGGCGAGCGTTTCGAAACCTACGCGACGGCGATCGGTCCGCTCACTTTTGCTGCCGTCATCGCGTGGCTCTATGCGCGGACGAAGCGTGCCGCGATCCGGCGGGCTCGGTAAGAAGCCGTTATAGCGGGCGCTTTCGCAGCGCTCGATGCTCGGCCTAGATCAACCCCAACGGCGCTACAATCCGCGTCAAGGCGGTTGCGTGAATCGAGTCGCGGTACTTCTTCTCGTTGCAGTGATCTGCGCCCCCATCCTGACGGCGCAGCGACCTGCTCCTGCATTCGAGGTCGCCTCGGTCAAACCCAACATCACGGACGCGGAATCCTCGATGAACGTCCCGCCGCGCGGTTCGGTTGCCATCGTCAACGTTCCTCTCGAGAACGTGATCGTCAATGCGTATGGCGTCCCTGCGTTTCGCGTGGTGGACGCGCCTGAGTGGATCAGGCGCGAACGGTTCGACATATCCGCAAAGATCCCGGACGATGCTGCGCCTGGGCAGCAACGTTCGATGTTGCAGTCATTACTGGAGGGACGGTTCAAGCTGCGAGTGCATCGGGAGACACGGGAGCAGCCGATCTATACGGTGGTGGTTGCTCGATCCGATGGCCGACTGGGCGCCCGCCTCAAACAATCGAGCGCTGATTGTGCGGCAGCCGCCAAGTCGGCATCCCCGACATTCTCTCCGGATGGTCCATGTGCAGCAGGATTTGGTGTCGGTCCCGGTGGAGGACGGATCATTTCCAAAGGGCAACCTCTCGCCCGTGTAATGAGTGCATTGAGTATGGCGGTCAGCCGCGGTGTGGTTGATCGAACCGGATTACAGGGCCCGTTCGACGTTGAGCTCGAGTGGAGTTCAGACGTCGGCACGAGTGCCACGAACAGCAATACCCCGTCGATCTTTACTGCGCTTCAGGAACAGCTTGGATTACGCCTCGAGCCGTCGCGCGGTCCCGTTGACGTGCTGGTAATCGACTCGGTTGAACGACCGACGCCGGACTAACCTTCGCCGCACTATTGCTCCGGTTTCGACGGGACGTTGATCTCCTCTTCGGCGCGCACCTGGAACCGCCGGAAGTTTGCGTACTCGGCGGTGCCAATGAATTCGTCGGGGCCGCTGACCGGCATCTCATCGCGTAAACGTACCGGCACGTCAATCCGGAGCGCCGCGTTGAACCCGAATTCGGTCGTGGTGACGCGTACGTTGGAACCGGATCCGGCGGTCAGCTCCGTCCTGATCACGCGGCCGGTTTGCTCCACCACGAGTGCTTTTCCGCGAAGAGGGATCAGCGACAAGCCCGCGGGCGTGATCTGGGTGAAGTTCAGTGCGATCACCTCTGCGCCGGCACGGCTATCGGCCGGCGCGACCGAGAACTCGAATTGCGGCTGGTAAAACGCCTGCAGATACGCAATCGCCTGGAGCGGATCGACGAGCCGCCCGCGACGCAGGCTCTGGCGAAAACTCGCGACCTCGATTTCTTCCGCACGTGTCACGGCGCTGGCAAACGGTTCGAGGAACAGTTGCGTGATTCGTGCCTGCTGCTCGCGCACCGGCCGGCCGTCCACCTCGAGGACGTCACGAAATGTCTGATACCGGCGCTCCTCCCCCGGGTACTTGACGAGGAGAAAGTCGGAACGCAGCCGTCGGCGATCCGCCGCGCGGCGGAATTCCTGAACGTATCGCTCTTCCGCAACGACATTGGTGAGGTCGTCTACGAACCGTTGCACATAGGCGGCAACGCGCTCGCGGGCCAGAGCCGTGGGCGCCGGCTGGGCGACGACCGTCGAACGGGCTGACAATGCGAGGACAGCTGCTCCGGCGAGCGTGAGCGTCACATGGGCGCACGTCTTCACGGTCGCAACGATACCGCATCGCGGCCGTGAGCCGTGGCACCGACCGACGCGGGACTAACCACCAGCTCGGAATAGTGGCCACGCATCGTGCAAGTACAGCGCGAATGGGATCCACCAGATGAAATCGTTCGTGGCGCACAACAGGAATGTCGATGGCGGCCACGTACCGCTCCAGACCAGCGTGGACAGCCCAATCGGGCCGAGGATCTTCCCCGCGAGTCCGACCGCGGCGATGAGCCAGCCACGCTCAGGCGCACGCGCCACGTCGAGATACAGGACGCCATACAGCCCGACAATCATGCCGAGACACGCAAACAGCGCTGGATGATTGGACAGAGGTAAGCCCGTCCATCGGAAGAACCAGTGCGGGTCAGCGATCGACAGCAGGCCCCAGGCGATGTTGTACGCGCCGGCGGCAGCGAACACCGCACGATGAAATCGCCGCCGCCGGATCGTCTCCACGGCGATCACGCCAGCAAGGATCTCACGTCTTCCGAAGGGCTCAACGGCGCTACAATCCGCGCCGGAGGGGCTTGTATGACTCGTCTTGGGCTGTTCCTCGCCCTGATTGTCGTCGCCACCCGTCCACCTCTTGCCGCGCAGCAGCAGTCTCCTGCGGCTCGATTCGAAGTCGCGTCGATCAAGCTGTGGCGTCCCCCGACGACGCCTGTGACCGGCATTGCAGTAGCGGTGGCACCGGCGGGCAGCGGCATCTTCAACCGCGCAACAACCGTGGCCGGATTGATTACCTATGCCTATGAGGTGCAGGACTTCCAACTGAGTGGCGGACAGGAATGGGTGCGAACGGAGCGATACGACGTGTCCGCACGAGCGGGCCGGGAAGTGTCGCAGACGGAACTTCGCGAGATGGTCAAGGCGCTGCTGGCCGATCGATTCACGCTGCGCGTCAGGACCGAAACACGCGAGATGCCGATCCTGGAACTACGGCTTGCACGGACCGACGGTCGAGTCGGACCAAACCTTCACGACTGTTCCGATCCAAACGACAAGGGCGGAATTTCAACACCCGAGAAGCCGTTCAGAGCGCCACCCAACGGAGGAGTCGCAACATCCGACTGCGCCAACGGGGTTCGGAATCTGGCAGCGATCGCCACCCGGCATTTGCAGACGATCGTGGTGGACAAGACGGGGCTTACCGGGCAATGGCGGTTCGACGTGTATTACGCCGGGCGGCCACTACAGATACCCGGCGTCGACTTATCACAGGAGAAGCCCAACCCGAACCTGCCGTCGTTCGAAGGCGCACTTCGTGAACAACTGGGGTTGAGGCTGGAACGCACCCGTGGGCCAGCCCCTGTTGTGGTGATCGAGTCGGTGGAGCGGCCGACGCCCGACTAGCGAGTCCTCAGAAAGGGAAGTAGTCGAGGATTGATTCGTTGTACGACCAGCGAATCAGCAGGGCAAACAGCACGATGCCGGCGACCACGAAAAGCAAGAAGCGGACGGTATCCCGGTCCATGCGGCGCTTATTCTAGCCCGGCGGCAGGGGATGCAAATCCCCGCCGCCTATTCGGCGTTTATCGAGAGCAGGCGCTGGACTTCGCTTCTGCGATCGGCCGCGGTCAGCTTGAGCGCGTGCGTCTTGCCGCTGCTCGCATTGACGAACTCGGCACACGCCGCGTTCGAGGTTTCGTCGATCCAGACCGACCCCACCCGCCAGATGGAGCCGGCGACGGCGGCTCGCGCTTCGAGCTCCCATGCTTTCGTCGCGCGCTGGTTCTGACGCGCGGACTTTGCGCGGGCCCTGCGGCCGTCGATGGCGTCTCTCGAGATCCGCTTTTCCATAGGCGGGCATAGTCTTACAAGACGTAAGACCTTGCGTCAAGTCAAGAAGCCGCGTGCAGTTCACGTCTCGCCCTAACGCCGCATCGCATTGCAGCCGAAAGATTTAGGAGCCGTTCCATTGGATCGAAACCGTTCGCGCGGGCGCGCCGGCAGTTCCAGAGGTCCTCGCAGCGACAACGAGGCGCTCTGGGACTGGAATCTGGAATCCGACCGGATTCGCTTTTCTCCGCGCTGGATGGCCCTCGCCGGCTGCGAAGACCATGAAATAGGCAGCGCACCTGGCGACTGGTTCCAGCGAGTCCATCCGGACGACCGCGAACAGCTCGCGCGCGCAATAGAGACGGCAAAAACGGGCGAGGAAACGAAGTTCGCGTGCCGCTACCGGTTCCGTCACGCGGACGGCACCTATCGCTGGCTGTCGTGCCAGGGCGTGGTTGTCCGCGACAATGCCGGGCGCGCCATTCGCCTGAGCGGCACGGATTCGGACGTCACCGTCGAAATGGTGACCGATCGGCTGACGCGGCTTCCCAATCGTCTGCTGCTGATGGACCGCGTGACGCACTCGCTCGAGCGGGCCCGGCGCTACAGGGCCTTTCACTTCGCGTTACTGATCATCGACGTCGGCACGCCGACGAGCCTTGGCCACTCCTCGTCCGTCACCGATACGCTCCTCACCGCCGTCGCCCGGCGCCTCGAAACGTGCCTGCGCGTCCCGGACGCGACGCCCACCCTGCGCAACAACGACCTCGTCGCGCGGCTCGAGGGCCACTTCTTCGCGATCCTGCTCGACGGGTTGAAAGACGTCGGCCACGCCAAGATCGCCGCCGATCGGATCCTCAGCGAGATGCTGAATCCGTTCACGATCGGCGGACGCGAGATCCGGCTGTCGGCGAGCATCGGCATTGCGCTGAGCGCCACCGGCTACACCACCGCGGAGCAGGTGTTGAACGACGCGGAAACGGCGCTGCACCGTGCACGCGTCCTCGGCGGGTCGCACTGCGAGGTCTTCGATACCGCGATTCTGCAGTCTGAACAAACCGAGCTGCAGCTGGAGGGCGATCTCGAGGGCGCGCTCCAGCGCCGCGAGTTCGAGCTGTTCTACCAGCCGATCGTCTCGCTGGCGTCGAATGAGATTCTCGGGTTCGAAGGCCTGGTGCGGTGGCGGCATCCGGTCCTCGGCATGATCGCGCCGCTCGACTTCATTCCAATCGCCGAGCGAACCGGATTCATCGTTCCGCTCGGTGCGTGGATCCTGCGTGAGGCCTGCCTCCGGCTGGCCGAATGGCACAGGAGTCTGCCGCTCAGGGACGACCTGTCGGTCTCGGTCAACATCTCGAGCGTCCAGTGGAACGATCCCGCGCTCATCGACCAGATTCAACAGGCACTGCACGACTCCGGCCTCGAGCCACGGCGCCTGGTGCTGGAATTGACCGAGGGGATCGCCATTGGCAATCCGACTGCGGCCATCACGCTGCTGATGCAGCTCCGGGCGATCGGCGTCCGCATCAGCGTGGACGATTTCGGAACGGGTTATTCGTCGCTCGCGTACCTTCGTCAATTCCCGGTTGACACGCTGAAGATCGATCGGTCTTTCGTTCGTGGGATGACCAGCAACAAGGACACGGCCGGGATCGTCGCCGGCATCATGAACCTGTCGAAACAGCTGGGCCTCTGTGTCGTGGCAGAAGGCGTCGAGCACGAGGAGCAGTGCGTGCACCTGCGCGAGTTGCACTGCCACGCCGGCCAGGGGAATCTCTTCGCGAAACCGCTTGATGCCGATACCGCCATGGAGGTGTTGCAGACCGGGCTCGCCCCGCGGCTGGAGCCCGAGGGCGAGGCGTTGAGGTTCCCGCACCGTGCCACGACGGATGTTCGTCAGCTCTTCGTTCGTGGACGTCGCCTCGTGACGGCGAACGCGGCGTCGTTGACGGCTGCCGTCGTCGCGCTCTCAATGGCCGGAGTGTTGACGGTTGCCAAGAGCGTCCAATCGGCGATGGGCGGTCCGGTGGTGCCCGCAGCGGACGTGAACCCGCACTCGAGTCCGACAACCGGCGCGGCGCCCGTCGCACCAGCGCCCCTCGCCACGGCGCCCCTCGCCACAGCGTCGGTCGGCAGAGCGCCGGTCGGCAGAGCGCCGGTCGCGATCACCGCGGCGCCTTCCGGTGCACCCGCCACGGCGAAAAAGACCGCGGCCCTCCGTGATGCAGCGACTCCTCCAGCGAGACGTTCTGCCGCAGCGGGTCACACCGCTTCACTGGACGTCGTCCATCTCCACCGCTTCGGCGACTGCCGTGGACGGCTGGAGGTGAGCCGCGACGGCGTCGCGTTCGTTTCGGCGAATGACGCGTTTACGCTCAAGTTCGCGGAGTTCCTGCACGCCGTCTCGGATGACACGCTGACGCTGCGGTCGGCCGCGAAGACGTATCGATTCAAGGCGGCGGGGACCGGCGGCGACAGTACGAGCACGCTGCGCTCGTTCGCGGACCAAATCTCGCAGGCCCGTCGCTGATTCCCCGGCGCCGCGCTGATCGATTACGGAGGGGTGATTCCCGAGGCCGCGTTGAACGCGTACGGCGTCGTCTTGCCGTCGCCCTCGCGATACATCTTGTGGCACTGCGCGCACGTTCCCTGAGCGGTCGCAAGTGACGTCTGCGCTTTCATCGCATCCCCCGCCTTGAGGGCGGCCAGCGCGTCCTGCGCGCCCGAACGCGCGGTTTGTGCGAGCTTCACGGCGTCAGGTTTCATACGCTGGGTGTAAAACGTTTCGACGGTCGCGAAAGACGTCGCAATCGTCTGCACGCTCGTTGTCGCGCCTGCCGTATCCGCGCCCTTGAGCGCTTTGTTTGCGGCCTGAACGGACTGAGCAATGGTTTTCATCGTCGCCGCATGCTCGGCAACGGTTATCCGGGCAGGCGCGGGTGCGGGTGCGGCGGCCGCGGGTGCCGGTGCTGCCGCTGCCTGGCCACCTTGAGCCGGCGGCGTCGTCTGCACGGCGTCCGACTTGTCGCCGCATCCAACGGTCAGCGCCAGCGCCGCGGGAATCAGTGCACTCATCAGAATTCGCATCATGCCGGCTTTCACAAGCAAACGGCACGCCCGAACCATAGCCGCGCGCGACTTCCGCCGTCACTTCTGCGTGCTGTCTCTTCGGTAGGGACCGCGGCTGCTGCAGATACTCCCGTCAGCCTGAAATATCAGAGTTGCCACGAGACATTAGACCCCGCCTTCTCCTTTTTGCTACGATTCGCCGATTCAAAGAATCGCGCTTCCGCCTGAAGGCGGAAGCTACGATCAAGCGAAGGAGCCAGCCGTGCGAATGCGAGCCCTCGTCCTGGCCACTCTCCTCATTGCCGCGATGGTCGCGGCCGATCATCTGTTTGCCCAGTCGCCCGCGCCGAGATCCCCTGCCCTGAGCGAGCGAAGCGAGTCGAAGGGTGCGGCAGCGGCCGCCGTACCACGGACCCCCTGGGGACATCCGGACCTGCAGGGAACCTGGGACTACAAGACCATCACGCCGCTGGAGCGTCCCCAACAGTACGGCGATCGGCAGTACCTGACGGATGCGGAAGTGAAGGCGCTCGAGGAACGCGCCGCCAAGCGGATGGACGAACCGCCGTCCGACGAACAGCCCAACCAGTCGGGAACGATCCACGCGACGTACCTGACCGATCCGGGCACTCGGGTGGACGACGACCGGCGCACGTCGCTCATCATCGATCCGCCTGACGGCCGTCTCCCGCCGCTGGTCAACGCTGGCGCCGGCGGGCGCGGTGGCCGGGG
>JBOGIQ010000044.1:0-9082 GCA_050742535.1 Vicinamibacterales bacterium
CGATAGGACCATCCGCATCACGCTTCGCCCTGTCGCGCCGAGCGACATGCGAATGCCGATCTCGCGGGCCCTCGCCGATACCGCCTGCGCGAGCAGTCCATACAAGCCAATCGCCGCGATGACGAGTGCCAGCGAGCCGAACGCGACCAGCAGCGTCGTCTGCTGACGCCGGTCGCCTATCGTGAGCGCGATCACCTCCGTCATCGGGCGAACCAGGCGGATCGGCTGGTCCGGATCGACGGAACGAATGATCCGCTGAACCGCCGGCGCATAGCCGAGCGGGTTGTTGCCTACGCGCACCATCAGATTTACGGTCGGAAAGAACCGCGGCCCTTGTGCCGCCGTCACGTAGACACCAGGCTTCGGCTCCGTCTGAAACCCACGCTCGAGGACGTCCTTCACCACTCCGACGATGGTGAAGATGGGCTCGTTTGGCGTGAACCGAATCTGCCGGCCGAGGGCGGGTTGGCCAGGCAGGTAGCGTCGGACGAGCGTTTCGTTCACAACGATGGCGCTAGGCGCATTGGCGCTATCGCGCGCATCGAGCAGACGCCCTTCGAGCAGCGTCACGCGAAGAGTCTGCAGATAGTCCGCCGTCCCTATGCGAAACAACACGTCCGGATCGTCTCCGGGCTGACGTGCACGTCCCTCGATAGCGAAGCCCCGCGTGTAGCCGGACGACTGAAACGGCAGCACCGAGGCAAATGCCGCGCCCTGCACACCTGGCAGAGCGCGAACGCCGGCAAGGATGCCATCGTAAAACGCCGGCCGTTTGCTCGGCTCCACGTATTTCGGCATCAACGGTACGACCATCGTCAGCACGTTATCGGCATCGAATCCCCGGTCGACGGCGTTGAGATTGGCGAGCGTTCGCAGCATCAGTCCGGCGGCGACGAGCAGCACCAGCGTCGCCGCCACCTGCGCGACAACCAGGCCGTCGCGGAACCTGCGCGTCCGTCCGCCGGTGCTACCGCGCGCGTGCTGCTGGAGCACGTCGGCGGTCGACGCATGCGCCGATTGAAGCGCCGGGCCGATGCTGAACAACAGACCGGTGGCAACGGCGAGCGCACCGGCGAACGCCAGCAGACGCCAATCCATGAGCGAGACGCTGAATGCCTGGAGTCCGACCGGCACGATTCGCTCGACGAACGTGGTGGTCAGCAGTGGAATCGCTAACCCCAGCACACCGCCGGCGATCGACAGGCAGAGCGCTTCGACGAGCACCAGCCTCGTCAGCCGTCCACGCGTGGCGCCGAGCGACAGACGCACGGCGTACTCGCCGCGGCGCGCCGATGCGCGGGCCAAAAGCAGGCTGGCGAGATTGGCGCAGGCGATGAGGACGATGGCGGCGGCCGCAGTCATCAATGCGATCACCTGGACCCTCGTGCTGCCGAGCACCTGCTCGCGCATCCGGACGACCACGGCCGAGCCGAAATCGCGATTGGTCTCCGGATACTGCTCGCTGAGACGCTTCGCGATTGTTCCGATGTCCGAGTTCGCGGCGTCAACACTCACACCAGGCTTGAGGCGCGCGACCACATTCAGGAAGTGGTTGCTGCGACCGGCGGCCTCCTCGGGCGAGAACTGCATCGGGACCCAGTAGTCGTCTTCGCGGTTCAAGAAGACGAACGATGCGGGGGCGACACCGACGACCTCGTGCGTGACGTCCATCGCAGCGCCGCCGCTCCCCTGCCCGGACATCGAAATCGTACGTCCGACGATGCCGGGATCACCGCCGTAGCGCCGCTGCCAGAGCGCGTGGCTGATCACCACGACCCGCTGTCCCGGCAGGTCGTCCGCCTCTGTGAACGTGCGGCCGGCGACCGGCTGAACGCCGAGCACGGAGAAGAAGTTCGCCGTGACCCGCCGGCCGATCACGAGCTCCGGCCCACCGTCGCCGGTCAGGTTCGCGAATACGAACCCGGTGGCCGCCATGTCGGTGAACGAACGGTTCATCGTGCGCCAGTCCCGGTAGTTACCGGGCGCGGGCGTGCCTCCCGGAAGACCCGCCGCCGTTCTGTCCTCCCAGACCATAACGACGTGATCCGGGTCGTCGTACGGCAGCGGCCTGAGCAGGGTCGTCTGCACGAGCGAGAAGATGGTGGTGGTGGCACCAATGCCGAGCGCCAGCGTCCCAATCGCAGCCACCGTGAACACGCGGCTCTTTCGCAGCAGGCGGACGGCGTATCGAAAGTCGGCAAAGAGATCCATCGGTAACCTGGCTTTCTTCTGTGGCGTGCGATCGTCGAGGCGCTCCGACCACCGCTCGAGCGGGGATCGAACGTGCGATCCGTCGACATCCCGCAGGGTGGATGCGAGGCTGGCCCAGTCCGTGATCTGCGCGCGCGCGAACGCGTCGGCATCGGCGTCCGTCATCCCACGCGCGACCGCTTCGCGGTGGAAATCTTCGAACTGCGAGGCCAATTCCTGAACGATGCGCGCTTCGCGGTCGCGTCGAAGGTCGGGCAGCCGCAGATGCGTGCGCACGTACAGCTCCCAGTCACGCATGGGAGGGTCCGATCACCGCCCGAATCGCTTCGATGAAGCTCTCCCACGTTTGGCGCTGCTCTCTCAGGACGCGTCGTCCCTCTGCGGTAAGCCTGTAGAAGCAGCGCCGCCGCTCGCCGGCCTTCTCGACCCAGCGCCCCTTGATCCAGCCGCGGTTCTCGAGGCGGAGCAGGGTGGGGTACAGCGTCGGCAGCGCGAAGGTCAGCTTGCCGCCCGAGCGGGCCTCGATGAGCTTGCCGATTTCGTAGCCGTGGCGGGCACGCCCCTCCAGCAGCGCGAGGATCAGCATCTCGCTGCTGCCTTTCTTCAGTTCGGCGCTGAACATACTTCGCCTCACAATATGTAGTGAGACTTAGTATAGCTGGGTTGTCTGCGGCTGCAAACGGCTATCGCGCCAGCCAGGGCTCCAGAGCATGCACGACGAAGTCGAGTACGTCTTCTTCGCTGAGCGCGTCGGGCGGCGCGCCGGCTTTGACGGGGCGTTCTTCCTCCAGCCGGCGGGAGCCGCGTGACCGGCTGATGCGGCCGATGACCTGCGGGCGGTCGCCGCTCGTGTCGAGCGCGAACTCGACGAAGTCGTCGCGGCCGCGATCGGACGCGAGCCGGAGGCCGTCGCCCGGCGTGAATACCGTGAACGAATAACCTTCGGCCTTCAGTGCTGCCGCCACCTGGTGGACCACGGGCGTCGCTACGTTCTCGAGAAACGCACCGTATGTGCGCGTGGCCTCGTCCGCTTGCTGGCGGCGGGCCTGCGCCCGGCCCCGGGCAGCGGTGATTGCGTGCAGCACTCGCTTTCTGACGTCTCCTGTTTCCATAAATCAGATGATCGCGCGTGTCTTCAGCGCGGTGATTTCCGCACCGCTCAGTCCCAGTTCTGCAAGAACTTTATCAGTGTGCTGACCTAACGTCGGCGGCGCCGAGCGCACGGATGCCGACGTATCGGATAGTTTGATCGGCGTGCCGAGCACCTTCATCGATCCCAGCACAGCGTGTTCAACGGCCACGATCATGCGCCGAGCGCTCACCTGCGGGTCGGACAGCGCTTCCGGGACGCTGCGTACTGCCCCACATGGCACGCCCGCGTCGGCGAGCGAGGCAATCCACTCGTTCCGTTTGCGCGTTCGCATCACGGGCTCGATGATTGCCTTCAACGCCGCTTCGTTCGCGACCCGCAGCGGGTTTGTCGAGAAGCGCTCCTCGTCCAGCAGCGTCTGCAATCCGGCCGCCTTGCAGAAGCGCTGGAACTGATCGTCGTTTCCGATAGCGAGGAAGAGCTCGCCGTCCGCGGCGGAGAACGTGTCATACGGCGCGATCGTCGCGTGGCGGTTGCCGACGCGGCGCGATTCCGCGCCCGTGGTGAGATAGATCGACGCGTGGTAACTCAGCAGCGAGATGACCCCGTCCAACATACTGATGTCCACCTGCTGACCGCGACCCGTGCGTTCCCGCGCGAACAGCGCCAGGACGATGCCCTGCGCCGCGAGCAGGCCGGCGACCAGGTCGGTCACCGCCACGCCGACGCGAAATGCCCGCCCGTCCGCATCGCCCGTCACGCTCATGAGCCCGCCTTCGGCCTGAATGACGGCGTCGTATCCGGCGTGATCGCGGCGCGGGCCGTCCTGGCCGAAGCCGGATATCGAGCAGAAGACCAGCCGGGGATGATGTTCAGCCAGCGCCGGGTAGTCGAGGCCAAGGCGGCTCATGACGCCAGGACGGAAGTTTTCGACGACGACGTCCGCCGTGCTGATCAGCTGGTTGAGGACGCGCCGCCCTTCGGCGGCCTTGAAGTCGAGCGTGACGCTTTCCTTGTTCCGGTTGATGCTGAGGAAGTAGGCGCTCTCCTCGCCGACGAACGGCGGACCCCAGGCGCGCGTGTCGTCGCCGCGCCCCGGCTGTTCGATCTTGATGACCCGGGCGCCCATGTCGGCGAGGAGCATCGTGCAATAGGGGCCGGAGAGCACCCGCGTCAGATCAACAATGGTGAGGCCGGCCAGCGGCCCGGGTCCGGGCATCTGGTGATGGTAGAGGAGTCAGGGGAAATGCAAAATTTAAAATGCAAAATGCAAAATGCGAGAGGGCCAAGGCCCGTCACTGCAGGCAGGGTTTGCATTTTGAATCTTGCATTTTGCATTGCGGCGGTTTTTGCCGTCTTGCCGGCGTACGCCCAGCAACCTGCCGCGCCTTCGGAACCGGTGGTCGTGACCAACGGCGAGGGCATCGTGCACGTCGCGCCTGACCGTGCATGGATCACCATCAGCGCTGAATCGCGCGCGCCAAGCGCCCGCGAGGCGCAGCGGCGCAACACCGAAGCGATGACACCGGTGCTGTCGAAGCTGAAGGCGGCCGGCGTTGCCGCGGATGCCATCCGGACCGTTGCCTACGACGTCCAATACGAGTGGGATTTCGTGAACGGCAAGCGCGTCGGCCGCGGCTACGTGGCGCGAAACTCGGTTGAAGTGCGGGTGGATAACGTCGATCGCGTCGGGGAGTACCTCGAGATCGCGGTCGCGTCGGGCGCCACGTCGCTCGGTGGCGTGCGGTTCGATCTGAAGGACCGGGCGAAGCACGAACGCGACGCGCTGCGCCTTGCCGTGGCGGATGCCAGGGCCCGGGCCGACGCGGCTGCCGCTGGCGCCGGCCGCTCGATCGAACGCATCGTCCGCATCGAAGAGGGGCCGATCGAAGGCGGCCCGATTCCGCTGCCGCGGATGGTGCGCCAGGAGCTGCAGGTCGCCGCGGCCGCGCCGCCGATCGAAACCGGACAGACCGAGATCCGCGCCCGTGTGACGCTGACAGCCGTAATCAAGTAGGCCTCAGGGAGCAGGGAGCAGGGAGCAGGGAGCAGGGATCAGGGATGACGACGACCGACTATGACAAGGCGCGGCGCCTGCTGGCGCGGCGCGATCCGGTGATTCGCGACCTGATTCGCCGTCACGGGCCGTGCGGCCTCGCCGATGCGCAGCACGAGGACGCCTTTACGGCATTGACCCACTCGATCATTTCGCAACAGCTGTCGACGAAGGCGGCCGCCACCATCGCCAGGCGATTCGACGCGCTCTTTGGCGGTATACCGACGCCCGCAGCAGTGGCACTGGTGGATGACGCCCAGCTGCGGGCAGTCGGGCTCAGTTCGCAGAAGATTCGCTACATGCGCGACCTGTGTTCGCGGGTCGCGGATGGATCGTTGACACTCGAGAGGGTGAACGAACTCTCGGACGAAGACGTAATTCAGTCGTTGACGCAGATAAAGGGAATCGGCCGTTGGACCGCGGAGATGTTCCTGATGTTCCGTCTCCATCGCCCCGACGTCCTGCCGGTCGACGACCTTGGCATCCTGAAAGCCGTTCAGCGCGCCTACGGGCTGCGGAAGCTGCCGCGCGCGGAGCGGTTGACGAAGATTGGCGAGCCCTGGCGACCGTATCGGTCCGTGGCTTGTTGGTACCTCTGGGCAAGTCTGGAGAACAAACCGTCATGACGACACGACACTCGACGCGACTCCTGCTCATCGCGCTTCTCGCCATCATTGGTATCACCGCGCCGCTGGCCCAGAACCAGGGGAGTACCGCCAAACCCGCTGCTGCACCCAGCGACATCCCGAGGATCACGTTCGAGAAGTACACGCTGCCGAACGGCCTCGACGTCATCCTCCGCCAGGACCGCCGCCTGCCCGTCGTTGCCGTCGACCTCTGGTATCACGTCGGACCGGCGAACGAGGAGAAGGGGCGCACCGGCTTTGCGCATCTGTTCGAGCACATGATGTTCCAGTGCTCGAAGCACGTCCCGTGCGATCAGCACTTCCAGCTGCTCGAGGCCGCGGGCGCGAGCGACGTCAACGGCACGACAGATTTCGATCGCACGAACTATTTCGAAACGGTTCCCTCGAATCAGCTCGAGCTGGCGCTGTGGCTCGAGTCGGATCGCATGGGATACCTGCTCGACAAGGTCGACCAGGCCGCCCTTGCCAACCAGCAGGACGTGGTGCGCAACGAGCGGCGCCAGAGCGTGGAAAACCAGCCGTACGGGTTGGCCGAAGAGGCGATGGTTCAGCTCCTGTACCCGCCCGGGCATCCCTACTACGGCAACGTGATCGGCTCCCACGAAGACATTCAGGCGGCGAAGCTCGACGACGTGCAGCGGTTCTTCCGGCAGTACTACGCGCCGAACAACGCCAGCCTGGCGATCGTCGGCGACATCGACGTCGCGCAGACGAAGGCGCTCGTCCAGAAGTACTTCGGCACCCTGCGCCGCGGCCCGGCCGTTCCTCCCATCAAGGCGACGACGCCGCGGATCACGACGGAGCGGAGGAAGGTGGTCTCCTCGCGCGTCGAGCTGCCGCGTGTCTACATGGCGTGGATTACGCCCGCCTTCTACAAGCCCGGCGACGCGGATGCCGACATTGCCGCCACGCTTCTCGGTGGCGGCCGTTCGAGCCGGCTGTACAAGAAGCTCGTTTACGAACAGCAGATTGCGCAGGACGTCTCGGCGCAGCAGTACTCGCTGGTCCTGGGGTCGATCTTCCAGATTCAGGTGACCGCGCGGCCGGGCCGGACCGCGGCGGAGATTGAGAAGGCGCTCGACGCCGAGCTGGCGATGCTTCGTGCCACGGCGCCGGCGCAGACCGAAGTTGACCGCGCACGCAACACGATTGAAACCAACATCGTCGGTGGCCTCGAGAGCCTTGGCGGGTTCGGCGGTGTGGCCGATCGGCTGAATGCCTACAACCATTACCTCAAGACGCCGGACTATCTGCAGCAGGACGTGGCGCGCTACCGCGCTGTCACGCCGGTGACCATCCGGACATTCGCGCGCACATACCTGACGCCTTCATCGCGTGTCGTGGTGCACGCCGTGGCTGGGGAGCCACAGGCTGCGGCGCAGGTGCCGACACCTCCGGCACCGAAACCCGGTGAGGGCGCCGGCGCGCCGGCGATCAACGGCGACGAGCCGTGGCGCGCCAAGCAGCCACAAGCGGCGGCGGCGAAGCCGGTGCAACTCCCGACGCCGCAGTCGGAAACGCTGGCGAACGGCCTGACGTTGATCCTCAACGAACGCCGTGGTCTGCCGGTCGTCGCGGCGAGTGTCGTGCTGCGGACGGGTAGCGATGCCAACCCGCTCGACAAGCCCGGTCTGGCCAACTTCACTGCCGCGATGCTGGACGAGGGTACGGCGTCGCGCAGCGCGCTGCAGATTGCCGATCAGGTGGCGCAGCTCGGTGCGACGCTGGGCACCGGCAGCTCGATGGATGCGACAACGATTACCGGCCGATCGCTCAGCAAGAACTTTGGCGCGCTGCTGGCGCTGATGGCGGACGTGACGCTGCATCCGTCGTTCCCGGCAGCAGAGCTCGACCGTCAGCGGGCGCAGCGCCTCGGTCAGCTCGTGCAGATGCGCGACAACCCGTCGCAGGTTGCCGGTCAGGTGACGGCGATGGTGCTGTATGGCGACAAGCACCCGTACGGCTACAGCGAGATCGGCACCGAGGCGTCCGTGAAGGCGATCACCCGCGCCGATCTGTCGGCGTTCTGGCAGCAGAACTTCGTCGCCAACAATGCGGCGCTCGTCGTTGCCGGCGACATCTCGATGAAGGAGCTGCGCGCCATGGCCGAGAAGTCGTTCGGGTCGTGGCAGCGGGGAACACCGGCCCGGCCGGCGCTGACGAACCCGACGTCGATTCCGCCGCGCGTGATCATCGTCGACAAGCCAGGCAGCCCGCAGACACAGCTGCGCGTCGCCACCATCGGCGCCGCGCGGTCGTCGCCCGATTTCCGCCCGCTCCAGGTCATGAACATCGCGCTCGGCGGGCTGTTCTCCAGCCGCATCAACATGAACCTGCGCGAAAAGAACGGTTACACCTACGGCGCCTCGTCGCAGTTCACGTTCCGCCGCGCTGCCGGACCCTTCCAGGTCGGGTCGGGCGTCAGGACGGACGTGACCGCACCATCGGTCTCCGAGATCTTCAAGGAGATTCGTGGGATGGTGGAGAGCCCGATGGATCAGGCCGAGCTGCAGCGGGCGAAAGACTCGCTCGCCAACTCGCTGGCGGGCGCGTTCGAAACGAGCGCGGACGCCGTGGCGAACTTCTCGAACGTGTTCATCTACGATCTGGGCCTGGACTACTACACGAAGTACGCCCAGGACGTGAACAGGGTGACGACGGATCAGACGCTGGCAGTGTCGAAGCGGTACCTGGTGCCCGGGAACATGGTCGTCATCGCGGTGGGTGATCGGAAGGTCATCGAGCCTGAGCTCGCAAAGCTGAATGTCGGCATGGTGGAGATTCGCGATGCGGAAGGAAGGCCCGCGAAGTAGCCGCAGGGCCGACCTGTCGGCCTTTAAACCATTAGAGGTAGCCGCCGACCTTCAGGTCGGCGGATCGACCGGTGAACAGGAAGCGCTCCAACCAGAGGACGCCATGTCACACGTTGACTGGTACATCGAAGGAGTCGAGGTCAGCAATTACGACCATGTCGAGCACCGTCCATCCCCCGCTCTTCACGCGCATCGAGTTTGACGCGAACATCGAAAGTAGAAAGGCGCGCGTCGTAATCCCCGGCGTGCTCGAATCCACGGCCCG
>JBOGIQ010000044.1:9092-26457 GCA_050742535.1 Vicinamibacterales bacterium
GGATCGACCGGTGAACAGGAAGCGCTCCAACCAGAGGACGCCATGTCACACGTTGACTGGTACATCGAAGGAGTCGAGGTCAGCAATTGCAATTGCGACTACGCCTGTCCCTGCCAGTTCGAGTCCCGCCGCCCTACGCACGGAGAGTGCCGCGGCTTCGCGGCTGTGCGCATCGAGAAAGGTCACTTTGGAGACGTGCCGCTTAATGGTCTCTGCGCGGCTCTCCTCTATGGATGGCCTGGACCGATTTACGAGGGTAACGGCGAGTGCCAGGCTGTCATCGACGAGCAGGCGGACCGTAGGCAACGAGATGCTCTTGCCGCGATCATGTACGGTAAGGAGACCAACGAGGGGCAACTCACTGGTGGGTGTATACGACCATGTCGAGCACCGTCCATCCCCCGCTCTTCACGCGCATCGAGTTTGACGCGAACATCGAAAGTAGAAAGGCGCGCGTCGTAATCCCCGGCGTGCTCGAATCCACGGCCCGCCCCATCCAAAGCCCCGCGACCGGGGCCGAGGATCGCGTTCGCATCAGTCTTCCCAACGGGATCGAGTTCGACCTCGCGGAAATCGCCAGTGGTACAACGAAAACGGTGGCCTCAATCGCTCTCGATCTCCAGAATTCGTACTTGCATTTCAACGCCCTGCGCCAGTCGGGGAAGGGTGTGGTCCGCTAAACGAACGCCTGAGGCCTGACTAAGAAGGCAGACGATGCGATCCGACATTCAGGCCGTAGTTTTTGACCTTGACGGGACGCTCCTCGACCGTCGACGAAGCTTCGAGCGGTGTGCCTGGGATCAATGGAGCCGGTTCTCTCACGTTCTCCGGCCAGTTCAGCCCGACGAATACGTTCAGACGTTGATTCGAGTCGACGGGGACGGCTATGCACCACGCAGCGAGCTCTTCACCGGTCTGCTCGCTGCGCTTGGCCTGCCACCTGACCTGGCAGACACGCTGTTGATTGACTACCGCGCCCGTTTCCCGAGCGCCTGCCTGCTGTTTCCCGATGTTCTCCGGACTCTTGCCGCTCTTCGCGCGTCAGGCCGCACAATCGGGCTGATCACGAACGGCTCTGTGCGGATGCAGAGCCGGAAGCTGGAGTGGTTGTTCCCGCCATCGACGTTCGACGTCGTCCTGATCTCCGGGGCTGAGAGAGTACACAAGCCGGATCCTGAAATCTTCCGTCGTGCGCTCGCTCGACTCCGGGTCGATCCAGAGCGATCCGTCTTTGTAGGCGACAGTCCCGAAGTCGATATCGCCGGTGCGCGAAGGGCCGGAATGTGGGCAGTCTGGCGACGAGACCCGACCGTTTCACGGCCCGTCGAAGCCGACGCCGCTATTGAAGAAGTTGGCGATCTCCTCCCGTTGCTGGGCATAAGGCCCGGAGCACCCCACTAACCACCAACTACGAACCACCAACAGCCAAGATATAATCCGACTGAAGCAGTCGGATATGTCTGTCGCTACCCCTGGCCTGCCGCGCACGGCGGCCTCCATCGTCGATCTGATCGGAAATACGCCATTAATCCGCCTGTCCGGCTTCGAGCGCGGCCTGCGCAACGTCGAGCTGTATGCCAAGGCGGAGTGGAAGAACCCCGGCGGATCGGTCAAGGACCGGCCGGCAGCGCGGATGATTGCCGACGGTGAGCGCAGCGGCGCGCTGACGCACAACAAGATCCTGCTCGACGCCACCTCCGGTAACACCGGCATCGCTTACGCGATGATCGGCGCCGCGCGCGGATTCCGCGTCCGGCTGTGCGTCCCGGAAAACGTGACCCCGGAGCGGAAGCGGATCCTGAAGGCGTTCGGGGCGGAGATCGTGTTCACCGACCCGATGGAAGGGTCGGACGGTGCGATCCTCCGGGCGAAGAAGATGTTCGCGGAGAGCCCTGAGCTCTACTTCTACCCGGACCAGTACAACAACCCCGGCAACTGGCTCTCGCACTACGACACCACGGCGCCGGAGATCATCGAACAGACCGGCGGGCGCATCACGCATTTCGTCGCCGGACTCGGCACGAGCGGAACATTCGTCGGGGCCGGGCGGAGGCTGCGGGAGTTCAACCCGTCCATCAAGTTGATCTCGGTTCAGCCCGATTCGCCGCTGCACGGCCTCGAAGGCCTCAAGCACATGGCGACCGCCATCGTTCCCGGTATCTACGACGCGAAAATTGCCGACGAGGACATCGGCATCAGCACCGAAGAGGCGTTCGAGTTGACTCGGCAGCTGGCGCGCAGCGGCTTGTTTGTCGGCATCTCGAGCGGCGCCAACCTCGCCGGCGCGCTTTCGGTGGCGCGGCGTGTCAGCGACGCGGTCATCGTGGTCGTGTTCTGCGACGGCGGTGAGAAGTACCTGTCCGAGCGGTTCTGGGACGAATCGACAGCCACCGACCGGCGCCAGGCCAATCCGGCCTCCGCCTCCGCGCGAGGCGTTACGGCGGACAAGAAAGCCGGACTCCACACAGAGGAAAGCCACTGATGGCGCTGACGATTACGCCCGCCGTGAACGACGCGATCCGCGCGCATGCAGTGGAAACCTATCCGAACGAGTGCTGCGGCGCGCTGTACGGCTCGAACGGCGTGGTCACCGGCACCTATGCGCTGCCCAACGTTACCGAGGAAGGTCCGCGCCGCCGCTTCCGGATCAGCGACAAGGACTACATGAAGACCGAGCGGCGCGCGTCGGAGCTTGGCGCCGAGCTGCTCGGGTTCTATCACTCACACCCGGATCATCCGGCGCGGCCGTCGCAATACGATCTCGACCACGCGTTCCCCACGTTCTCGTACATCATCGTCTCCGTTCGCGGTGGTGCGCCAGAGGACATGACGTCCTGGCGGCTGCGCGACGATCGCTCGGCGTTCGACCCCGAAGAACTGGTGGTCGTCTCGCCTGTAAACTCCCAGGTCCGCCTGAAGGCGGACACTACGACCGCCTGACGGCGGACACGACACGAGAGATATGTCCAACACCATTCACATTCCCACGCCGCTGCGCCCGTTCACCGACAAACAGGAGTCGGTGCAGGTCAGCGGAGGCACTGTCGGTGAGCTGCTTGCCGATCTCACGAAGAAATACGACGGCCTGCGCAAGCACCTCTATACGGACGAGGGCAAGCTGCGGAACTTCGTCAACGTCTATCTGAACGACGAGGACATCCGTTACCTGCAGCGCGAGGCGACGCCGGTGAAGCCGGGCGACAGCCTGAGCATCGTGCCGTCAGTTGCGGGTGGGGCGCCCACGTCGGTAGAGGCCGACCTTAAGGTTGGCCTTCCTGAGCTCACGCAGGACGAGATCAAGCGCTACAGCCGGCACCTGATCATGCCGGAGGTTGGCATGGACGGTCAGCGCAGGCTGAAAGCCGGCAGCGTGCTCTGCATCGGCGCCGGCGGCCTTGGTTCTCCCGCGGCGATGTATCTTGCCGCCGCCGGCATCGGCCGCATCGGCATCGTCGACTTCGACGTCGTGGACTTCAGCAACCTGCAGCGCCAGCTGCTGCACGGGACGAAAGACGTGGGCACGTCGAAAAACGAGTCGGCGAAGCGGCGCATCGAGGACCTCAACCCTCACGTCCATGTCGAGACCTACGAGACGCTGCTGAACTCGCAGAACGCGCTCGAGCTGTTCAACGATTACGACGTCATCCTCGACGGGACCGACAACTTTCCGACGCGGTATCTCGTCAACGACGCCTGCGTGCTGACGGGCAAGCCGAACGCCTATGGCAGCATCTTCCGGTTCGAAGGGCAGGCGTCGGTCTTCGCCACGAAGGAAGGCCCGTGCTATCGCTGCCTCTATCCCGAACCGCCGCCGCCAGGACTTGTCCCGAGCTGCGCCGAGGGAGGTGTGCTCGGCGTGCTGCCGGGGATCATCGGCGTGATCCAGGCGACCGAGACGATCAAGCTGATTACCGGGATCGGCGAGCCGTTGATCGGCCGCTTCATGATCTACGACGCACTGCGGATGAAATTCCGCGAGCTGAAGCTGCGGAAGGACCCCGAGTGCCCGGCGTGCGGCACCAATCCAACCGTGACGAAGCTGATCGACTACGAACAGTTCTGCGGTCTGCGGCCCGAGCCGCAGCAGACGCAGGGAGGAGCTGCGGTGAGCGATTGGGAAATCACGCCGGTCGAGCTGAAGAAGAAGCTGGACGCTGGAGAGACGCCGTTCGTGCTCGACGTGCGCGAACCGAACGAATACCAGATCAACCGGATTGCCGGGTCAACGCTGATTCCGCTGGGCGAGCTGCCGCGGCGGTATCAGGAACTGCCGCGTGACCGCGAGATTGTCACGCAGTGCAAGATGGGTGGCCGCAGCGCGAAGGCGATGGAGTTCCTGAAGTCGGTCGGCTTCTCGAACGTCAAGAACCTGCGCGGCGGGATTCTGGAGTGGATCGATAAGGTCGATCCGTCACAACCCAAGTACTAGTTGGAGAGTTAGCTACGAACTACCAACTATCCAACTACCAACTAGAAATCCGACCAATATTGACGGATTTCTGACGATCCCGTTAAAATAGGACCAGCAAGGTCGGAATTAGACAAATGCTGAGGCTGTCGAAAAAGGCCGATTACGCGCTGATTGCGATGAAGCATCTGGCCCTGAACGCCAGCCGCGCCGAGGCACGGGTGCGCGAAGGGGGCGCCGGGGCGCCGTCGGCCAGCGCGCGTGAAATCGCCGAGCAGTACGACATTCCGATCGAGCTGCTTGCCAAGGTGCTGCAGCGGCTCGTGCGGACGGGCCTGCTCGCCTCGACGCAGGGCACGCGCGGCGGCTACACGTTGAGCCGCCCGCCGAAATCGATCAGCGTCGTCGACGTGATTCAGGCGATCGACGGACCGTTCACCGTGACGGCCTGCTCGACGGAGAAGCACGACTGCGAGCAGTACAGCAAGTGCAGCGTGCGCGACCCGCTGTGGCAGATCCGCGAGCGAATCGTCGTGACGCTCGGCACGGTCACCCTTTCAGAAATGGCGGCAGAGCAGGATGTTGCGACCGCGCCGATGGCGGTCGTACGCAGGGCATAAAGATGAAATTGCCGATTTACATGGATTACCACGCGACGACGCCCGTTGACCCGCGGGTGGTTGACGCGATGCTTCCGTACTTCAGCGGACGCTTTGGCAACGCGGCGAGCCGCAATCACGCGTTTGGCTGGGAAGCGGAGGACGCGGTGGAGGCCGCCCGCCGCCAGGTGGCCGACCTGGTCGGCGCGAACGCGAAGGAAATCATCTTCACCAGCGGCGCCACCGAGTCGAACAACCTCGCCATCAAGGGCGTCGCGGAGATGTACCGCGAGAAGGGCAATCACGTCATCACCTGCGTCACCGAGCACAAGGCGGTCATCGACACCTGCAAGAAGCTCGAGAAGCAGGGCGGCCGCGTGACCTATCTGCCGGTACAGAAGGACGGGCGGATCGACCTCGACGACCTGCGCGCGGCGATCACCGACAAGACCATTCTGATCACGATCATGACCGCCAACAACGAGATCGGCGTGCTGCAGCCGGTTGCCGAGATCGGCGCGATCGCCAAGGAGAAGGGGATTCTCTTCCACACCGACGCCGTGCAGGCGGTGGGGAAGGTGCCGTTCAACGTCAACGAGGCAAAGGTCGACCTGGTGTCGATGAGCGCCCACAAGTTTTATGGCCCGAAGGGCGTGGGCGCGCTGTACGTGCGGCGCCGCAATCCGCGCGTGCTCCTGGCCGAGCAGATCAGCGGCGGCGGGCACGAGCGCGGCATGCGGTCGGGCACGCTGAACGTGCCCGGCATCGTCGGCCTCGGTCAGGCGGCAGCGATCGCGCAGGCGGAGATGGCCACCGAAGGTGAGCGGCTGCGGACGCTTCGCGATCGGCTGAACAAGAAGCTGCACGCGAACCTCGACGAGCTCTACATCAACGGCTCGATGGAGCACCGCCTGCCGCACAACCTGAATGTCAGCTTCGCCTATGTCGAAGGCGAGTCGTTGCTGATGGGCATCAACGACGTGGCGGTCTCCTCGGGCTCGGCCTGCACCTCGGCGAGCCTCGAGCCGTCCTACGTATTGAAGGCGCTTGGCGCGGGCGACGACCTCGCGCACTCCTCGATCCGGTTCGGCCTCGGCCGCTGGACCACCGAGGCGGAAGTTGATTACGTCGTGGACAAGCTGACGACCGTCGTCCGCCGGCTGCGCGAGATGTCGCCGCTGTACGAGATGGTCAAGGAAGGCGTCGACCTGTCGAAGATGCAGTGGGTCACGCACTAGCGTAGACGTAGTGTCCGCCTTTAGGCGGACCGGAGAAAACAATGGCGTATTCGAACAAGGTAATCGACCACTACGAGCACCCGCGCAACGTCGGCTCGCTGCCGAAGGACGACACGAACGTCGGCACGGGCCTCGTCGGCGCGCCGGAGTGCGGCGACGTCATGAAGCTGCAGGTCAAGGTGAACCCGGACACGGGCGTCATCGACGATGCGAAATTCAAGACGTTCGGCTGCGGCTCCGCTATCGCGAGCTCGAGCCTGGCAACCGAATGGCTGAAAGGCAAGACCGTCGATCAGGCGCTCGCGATCAAGAACACCGACATCGTTGCCGAGCTGTCGCTGCCGCCGGTGAAGATTCACTGCTCCGTGCTGGCCGAGGACGCAATCAAGGCGGCGATTGCCGACTACAAGAAGAAGCAGTCCGAGGCGAAGGGCGAGACGACGGTCGAGCAGCCGTCACAGCCAATCGCGTAATGGAAAGGCAAAGGTCAAAAGGCAAAGGTCAAAAGAACTCTTGCGAACGTTCTTTTGACTTATGCCTTTTGCCTTTTGACTTGAATGATTCAGATCACTGAAACCGCCGCACGCAAGATCAAGTCGCTGATGGCCAAGCAGGGCATCAGCGAGGGAGGTCTGCGCGTGGGAGTGAAGGGCGGCGGCTGCTCCGGCCTGAGCTACACGTTCGGCTGGGAGCGCGAGCCCCGCCTTGGCGACGAAGTGTTCGAGGGGCCGGAGGGCGCGAAGATCTTCATCGACCGCAAGAGCCACCTGTTCCTCGACGGCACCACGCTCGATTACGACACGGCGCTCCTGACCCAGGGCTTCGTCTTCCACAACCCCAACGCGAAGCAGACCTGCGGCTGCGGCAGCTCCTTTGGTGCATGAGCGGCCACATTCCCGTTCGTTCCGAGGCGGCCTTGGAATGCCGCACCTGCGGTGCCGGCGCGCCGGTTGACGAACACTTCTGCCCCAACTGCAGCCGCATCCTCGCGCTCGGACGGCACGGCGACTACTTCGCGTTCCTCGGGCTTCCGCGCCGGCTGACGATCGCCCCGCAGGATCTCGAACAGCGGTTCCGTGATCTGAGCCGCCAGTTCCATCCCGACTACTACTACAACGCGCCGCCGGCGGAGCGGCTGGCCAGCCTCGAACGCTCGTCGTATCTGAACGACGCCTACCGCACGCTGCGCAATCCGGTTTCGCGCGTCGAGCACCTGCTCGCGATTGAAGGCCTGCCGTCGGCAAAGTCCGAGGAAGGTACCGCGAAGGTTCCTGCGGCGCTGCTCGAGGAAGTCTTTGCGCTGAACGAGGAGCTCGACGAGATCCGCGAGCAGCGCGAGTCCGGCGCCGACTCGACGTCCCTCGGCGCGCGTCTGTCGAAGGCGCGGCAGCCGATCGACCGCAAGCGCGAGGAGCACGAGAAGCAGCTCGGCGAGCTGGCGGCCCGGTGGGACAGCCAGGAGCAGGCGACGGCCGGGGAACGCCGCGCGACGCTCGAGGCGCTCCGCGAGCGGCTGCTCGAGCGCAACTACATCAATAACCTCCTGGCCACCATCGATCGCGAGGCCTCGAGCCTGCACGCCGCGGATCCGCGATGAGTCACGTAGCCCTTCGACTCGCTGGCGCTCGCTCAGGGCAAGTGCGATGAGTCACGTAGTCGGCATCGATCTCGGGACGACCAACAGCCTCGTGGCCTGGGTGAAGAACGGTGTGCCCGAGGTGATCCGTTCATCCCGAGCGACGTCGAGGGACGATCAGTCCGGCGACGCGCTGGTGCCGTCGGTGGTCTCGATCGGCGAGGACGGCACCGTGTTCGTCGGCCGGGAAGCGCAGCGCCGGCTGCTGACCTCGCCGTCGCGCACGGTCTATTCGGTCAAGCGGTTCATGGGGCGCGGGATCGACGATGTGCGCGACGAAGCGGCGCTGCTGCCGTTCGGTATTGGCGGCGAGCCTGGTGGCGTCGTCCGCATCACTGTCGCGGGCCGCGAGCTCACGCCGCCCGAAATATCGGCGTTCGTGCTGAAGGAGCTGAAGCACCGCGCGGAGGAGTTCTTCCGCGAGCAGGGCGAGTTCGACTTCGAGGTCGATCGGGCTGTCATCACTGTCCCGGCGTACTTCAACGACGCGCAGCGCACCGCCACCCGCGACGCCGGACGAATCGCCGGGCTCGAGGTGCTGCGCATCATCAACGAGCCGACAGCCGCGTCGCTGGCCTACGGCCTGGACAAGACGAACCGCGGGACGATTGCCGTCTACGACCTCGGCGGCGGCACATTCGACATCTCCATCCTCAAGGTCGAAGACGGCGTGTTCCAGGTGCTCTCGACCAACGGCGACACGCACCTCGGCGGCGACGACATCGACAACCTGCTGGTTGGGCTGGTGCTCAATGAAATCGTGGGGCGAGCCACGCCACCCCACGGCGCAGGCGCCGTGGGGACCCCGGGGTCAGGCTCGCCTGGCGGCCCCGAAGGGTCCGCCCCACTGCAGCTGATCCAGGCCATTCGCAAGGCGGTCATTCAGGCCAAGGTGGATTTATCCGAGCAGGACGCCGCCGAGATCACCGTGGAGTCGTCGTCTGAGCTGCCGCAGGGTTATCGGCGGCGCATTACGCGCGCGGAGTTCGAGGCGTTGATCGAGCCGCTCGTCGAGCGGACGCTCGGGCCGGTGCGTCTGGCGCTGGAGGACGCCGGCCTGGAGCCGCGCGACATCGATGAAGCGGTGCTCGTTGGCGGATCGACGCGCATTCCGCTCGTCCGCAGCAAGGTCGCGGAACTGTTCGGACGCGCGCCGCACACCGAGCTGAACCCGGACGAGGTCGTCGCCCTTGGCGCCGCCCTGCAGGCCGATATCCTCATCAGCGGACGCCGCGAGATGCTGCTCCTCGACGTCACGCCGCTCTCGCTCGGGATCGAAACCATGGGCGGCGTCACGTCGAAGATCATCCTGCGCAACTCGACGATTCCCGCGAGTGGCCGCGAGATGTTCACGACCGGCGTGGACAACCAGACCGCCGTGGACGTCCACGTGCTGCAGGGCGAGCGCGAGCTCGCACTGGACTGCCGATCGCTCGCGCAGTTCAAGCTGCGGGGGATTCCGCCGATGCCGGCCGGCCTGCCCCGCATCGAAGTGCAGTTCCAGATCGACGCCAACGGCATCCTCAGCGTCGCGGCGCGCGAGCTGCGGACGGGCATCGAACAGACCATCGAGGTCAAGCCGTCCTACGGCCTGACCGAGGGCGAGGTCGAGCGGATGCTCATCGAGTCGTTCGAGCACGCCGAGGCGGACTTCGCGGCGCGGCTCCTGATCGAGGCGCGGAACGAAGCAGAGACCGTCATCCTCGCCACCGAGAAGTCGCTGCGCAGTCCCGACCTCGAGGAGGTGGCGCGCAAGGATCTGAAGCCGGGCGAGCTGGACCGCATCCGGACGGCGCTGGCCGATCTCAAGCAGGTCATGACCGCGACCGATCGGGAGTTGATCCACGACCAGACACACGCGCTCAACCACGCAACGCAGCACCTGGCCGAAGTCATGATGAACCGCAGCGTTCGCGAGGCGCTCGCCGGGAAGAACGTAACGGATGTGTAGCGTAGAGTCCGGCTTCAGCCGGATTGAGAGACGTAGAGTCCGGCTTCAGCCGGATTGAGAGACGTAGAGTCCGGCTTCAGCCGGATTGATAAATGCCAAAGGTGACCTTCATCAAGGATGGGAAAGAGACCGTCGTCGAGTTCGAGCACGGCAAGATGCCGTACGACGGTCACGGCCTGCCGGAATCGTTCCTCGACGTGGCGATGAATCACGGCGTCGGGCTCGAACATGCGTGCGGCGGCAGCTGTGCCTGCACCACCTGTCACCTGTACGTCGTGAAGGGGGAGCAGAATCTGAGCGACCCCGAGGACAACGAGCTCGATCGCCTGGACACGGCCTGGGACCTGCGGACGAACTCCCGCCTCGGCTGCCAGGCCGTGATCAAGGGCGACGTCACCGTGGAATTCCCCATGTACACGCGGAATTACGTGCAGGAAGGCGGCGGCATCCAGCTGGGGAAGACGGACCGCAAGGACGAGGACTGAGGTAGCGCATGAAATGGACCGACGCCGAGGACATCGGCATCGCGCTCTCCGAGCGATTTCCCGAGATGGATCCTTTAACTGTGCGGTTTACCGATCTTCGGGATAAAGTGATGCATCTCGACGGGTTTGACGACGACCCCAAGAGCTCGAACGAGCCGAAGCTCGAGGCCATCCAGATGGCCTGGTACGAAGAATGGAAGGAAAACCAGTAGGGACCAGCGGACGTCTCAACTGACATGAATTTCAGCCGTTTCGCATGCACGGCGGTATTGATTCTGGGCGTTGCCCCAGTGGTGGCGGCGCAATCTGCGCCGGTTGCGGCGCGGGAGCCTGTTGGAACGTCGGGCATCAGCGCCGAGACCCCTGTGCCGGTGTCCGGGATTGACGTCACCCGGCTGCCGATCGATCTGCAGCGAATCGAGCGCCGCTTCCGTCAGGGCCAGATTCGTGAAGAGCGCGACGGGCTGAACCTCCGCTATTACATCGACGTCTTCGCCGTGGCGCCGAGGATTACGCTCTTCACCGAGCAGGACAATCTTCGATATGGCCCGGTCCCCTATGGCGGGCCGACGCACAACGAGATGCTGGAAATGATGACGCCGCGGCCGTTCCGCAACCACGGTGGCGTCAACATCCTGAGTCCGAACTCCAAGAAATAGCTCTGCGCATTCTCCTCGTCTGCGCAACACCGTTCGAAGTCGAACCGCTCGTTCCGCGGCTCCGCCGTCTTGCCGACACCGGCCGCTGTTCGGTCCTCTATTCGCTTGGCGAACATGAAGTCGAGGTGCTGACGACCGGCGTCGGGATGGTGGCGACGGCCGCCTGGTGTTCGCGTGCGTTTGCCTCCGAGCATTACGACCTGGCGCTGAACCTTGGCCTATGCGGCAGCTTCCGCCCGGCCCTGGCGGCCGGCGTCGTCGTGCACGTCACGGCGGACCGGCTCGGGGAGCTCGGCGCCCAGGACGGCGACGGCTTCCTGACCATCCATCAGCTGCAGCTCCTCGGCGAGAACGAGTTTCCGTTCGAGGGCGGCCTGCTCGTCAACGCCGCGCCGCCGCCGCTCGCCCCTCTCTCGGCACTGCCCGCCGTCACCGGCATCACTGTCAACACCGTTCACGGTAGCGAGCCGGCGATTGTGGCGGTCCGCACGCGTTACGATCCCGATGTCGAATCGATGGAGGGCGCGGCGTTCATGTACGCGAGCCTGATTGCCGGCGTGCCGTTCGCGCAGGTGCGCGCCGTGTCGAACGCGGTCGAGCGGCGGAACCGCGGCGCCTGGAAGTTGGACCAGGCGATCGAGGCGCTTGGCGTCGAGTCCGTGCGGCTGCTGGAGTCGGTGTGAATGTACACGCTCGACAGGGTGGTCCCATGGGGCCGGTCGTTCGACGAGTATCAACGCATGTTCGCGTTGAGCGAGACTGATCGTGGACGGACGATCGTGGGGTGCGGCGACGGGCCAGCGAGTTTCAACGCTGAAGCGACGCGCCGTGGGTCGACGGTGGTCTCCTGCGATCCGATCTACCGCTACGATGTCGATCAACTACGAGAGCGAATCGCTGTCACGTACCAGGAGATCCTGGAGCAGACGCGCCTGAACGCGTCCGAGTTTATCTGGAGCACGATTCGCTCCGTTGAGGAACTCGGTCAGGTCCGGATGGCCGCGATGAACGACTTCCTGGACGACTATCCGGCGGGCCGGACCGACGGTCGATATATCGACGCTGCGCTGCCGGAGCTCCCGTTCAGCGACGGGACGTTCGATCTGGCATTGTGCTCGCACTTTCTCTTTCTGTACACCACGCAGCTCGGCGAGTCATTCCATCTGCGCGCGATTCGAGAGATGTGCCGCGTCGCCAGAGAGGTCCGCGTCTTCCCATTGCTGGCGCTTGGGGCAGTGCCTTCGCCGTTCGTCGAACCCGTGATGGCGGAGTTCCAGCGGGACGGCATCAGCGTGTCGCTTGAGCGTGTTCCGTACGAATTCCAGCGCGGCGGTAACACGATGATGCGGATTCGGCCGTGAGAGGAACTCTGTGAAGCTGTCGGTCGCGTTTTCGCCGTGCCCGAACGACTGCTTCATGTTCGATGCGATGGTGCACGGCCGCATCGACACCGAGGGGCTCGAATTCTGGGTGACGCTCGCCGACATCGAGGCGCTGAATCACGCGGCGTTCGCCGGGGCGCCCGACGTCTCCAAGCTCAGTTTCCACGCCTACGCGTATTGCGCCGATCGCTATGTGCTGCTCGACGCGGGTAGCGCGCTGGGCCGCAACTGCGGGCCGCTGCTGATCTCCAAACGGCCGATCGGCAGGGAAGAAGTGGAGGGCGGACAGGTCACGATTGCCATCCCCGGCAAGTACACGACGGCGAACTTTCTCTGCGGGCTGGCGTTCCCCGCCGCGCGGAACAAGACCGAGGTGCTGTTCTCGGAGATCGAGCCGGCGCTCCTTGCCGGCACGTTCGACGCCGGCGTGATCATCCACGAGAACCGCTTCACCTATCAGGCGAAGGGGCTGCGGAAGATCGTCGACCTGGGTGAGTTCTGGGAGTCGGAGACCGGCGCGCCTCTCCCACTCGGCGGCATCGTCGTCAAGCGCTCGCTGCCCGATGACGTGAGGCAGGCGATCAACCGCGTGATGCGGCGGAGCGTCGAATACGCGTTCGCTCATCGCGACGCCAGCCTGCCGTACGTTCGTGAGCACGCGCAGGAAATGAGTGACGAGGTGATGTACCAGCACATCGACCTCTACGTGAACGAGTACTCAGTCGATCTGGGCAGCGACGGCCGGCGGGCGGTGGAAGTGCTGTTCGATCGCGCGCGGCGCGCCGGCCTCGTGCCAGCCGTTGGCCGCGGCCTATTTCTCGGTCGGGCGATTGAATCAGACCAGAAACCACGTGAGCCCGTTCGGGTTTGTCCTGCCTGCAAGGGGACGGGTCTCGACAAGACTGCGCATCGCCGGTATACGACCGGTGGACGCGACGATCGGTCATGTCCGCGCTGTCGTGGCGAGTGCTACATCTATGCGTCGGATGACGCCGAAAAGAGGGAATAACGACACGACCGTCAAATGAGCATCCTGGGGTGGCACGCATGGAAATCTCCTGGCCGCTGCTCGCGCTTATCCTGCTGGTTGTTTCACTTGTCGTGCTTCTTGCCAAGTCGCGAGGATCGCGAGCGGGGTCATACATCGACACGTCGCAGCCGGCGTGGGTCGAAGTGGTCGCCAGAGCCCGCGCCGCTGTCCCAATGCTTCGCGAGCTGTTCGCGCAGCGCGAGGCCCCGGTTGACGTGAAATACGCGCTGCAGAACAGCGGCGGTGATACCGAACACGTGTGGGGAGAATTGCTCGAGCTCGCGGACAATGAGTTTTCCGCAGACCTGCGGACGCCGTTGATCCGCGGACGTCTCGTTTCGTCACCCCCCTTTCGCTTACCGCTTTCCGCGCTCGAGGACTGGCAGGTGGAGCTCCCGGATGGAAGAATCCGCGGCGGGTTTACGACCCAGCTCGAGATCGCGCTCGCCCGCCGCGATGGCCGGCACATCCCGGATCACACTGCAAGATGGAGAAGCGTTTTGTCGATGGGTGACGTGCATTCTGCAATAGAGTTCCATTCCGGTTGACAGATGCGGAGGGTGCGATGGCGCAGGTTGACTGGTACATCGAAGGGGTCGAGGTCAGTAACTGCAATTGCGATTATGCCTGTCCTTGTCAGTTCGAGTCTCCCCGTCCTACCCATGGACACTGCCGCGGCTTCGCCGCCGTTCGGATCGACAAGGGACGCTTTGGAGACGTAGCGCTCGATGGCCTTTGTGCCGCACTCCTCTACCGGTGGCCGGGGCCCATCTACAAGGGCAACGGTGAATGTCAGGCTGTTCTTGATGTGCGGGCGGACGACAGGCAGCGGGAAGCGCTTGCGGCCATCATGTATGGCAAAGAGACCAGCCAGGGCGCTACGCACTGGTGGGTCTATACGGCCATGTCGAGCACCGTTCACCCCCCGCTTTTCAAACCGTTCGAGTTCGACGCGGATATCAGACGTAGAAAGGCCCGCGTCGTCATCCCGGGCGTGCTGGAATCCACCGCCCGTCCGATCAAGAGCCCGTCGACCGGGGCGGAGCATCACGTTCGCATCAGTCTGCCGAATGGCATCGAATTCGATCTCGCGGAGGTCGCCAGCGGTACCACGAAAACGATGGCCTCGATTGCTCTCGACCTCGAGGATTCCTACTTTCATTTCAACGCGATACGGCAATCGGGCACAGGAGTGGTCCGCTGACGATCGCGGGGACGAAGACCGCTACCCGGATCGCAAAGTCGTCGTATGGTCCCATACGGTGCACGCGATGCGGAACCCCAGCGCAACGAGACGTGGGAAGGACGTCGGTCTTTCGGTGGGCCAAGCGTTGTGGGAAGTCCTGAAAGACCAGAGGTTCGCCATCGGCCTTACGTCGTTCAACGGAAGGTCGCACTGGGTGACAGGGGCGGATGATTACTACCAGGACCTGATTCCTAGCCAGCATCCGTCCGTCGATTTCGAGACGTTGATGAACGCGGCTGGGCACGAGATCGGGTTCGTGAATCTGCGAATGGCCCGATCGCGCGGCGATTGGCTGGGCGGGCGCTTGTCGCAAGTCCGCTCTACCTCATCCCCGAAGAGGCGGAGTGGAGCGGCGCCCTGGATGCGTTGCTCTTCATTCGAACGCAAGTGCCACGCACGCGAGCGAAATGAGGAGTCGCGCTTCGCGATCTCCGTGTCAGCCCACGCGCCGGCGGTTCGTTGATTTCGCGACGCGCAGAATGATCTGCTGCAGCGCGCGGATGCCGTCGGTCAGCGCCGCCGGGCCGGGCTGCAGGATGATCGACGACTTCACCTCGTAGACGTGGCCATTGCGCACGGCGGGGATGTCGCGCCAGCCGGCCCGCCCGGTGATCGCGTCCTTCTTCACCGGCTTGCCGCACCACGACGCGATGATGATGTCGGGCGCCCGCCGCGCGACCTCGGCCGGATCCACAATGCGGTGCTTTGCGAGTCCGGCCTCGCGCAGCTCCGGAAAGATCGGATCACCGCCGGCGATCTCGATCAGCTCCTCCACCCAGCGGATGCCCGAGATCAGCGGATCGCCCCACTCCTCGAAGTAGACGCGCGGCCGTCGCGGCAGCGCCGCAGCGGCGGTGCGATAGAAGTCGAGGTCCATGTCGAGCCGATCGGCCAGCGCATCGGCGCGCGCTGTGGAGCCGACGATCGCGCCGACCACCCGGATCATCCGGAGGATCTCGGCCACGCTCCGCTGATTGAAGACCAGGACCGGGTAGCCGCGTTTGATCAGATCGGAGGCGATCTCGGCCTGCAGATCTGAAAAGCCAAGGATCAGATCCGGATTGAGCGCCTCGATGCGGTCGTAGTGGGCGTGGATGAAGGCCGAGACGCGCGGCTTCGACCGCGCTTCGGGAGGTCTCAGGGTGTACGCGGAGACCCCGACCACGCGTTCCCCTTCGCCGAGCATATAGAGCGTCTCGGTCGTTTCTTCCGTCAGGCAGACGATGCGCGAAGGATAGGTGTTCATCGAAGGGTCAGCTCCGCCCAGGTGAATGGGGAGCGCGATTCGAGCCGCCCGGGCTCGAGATCCATCAGCTCGTGGAACATCGGGCCGTCGTAGACGCAGGTGTGAAACTCGCCGTTCTCGCCGCAGGGGTCGACCGTCGCCGGCAGGTCGTCGAGCAGCGAGTCGTCGAAGGCACGGCCGACGAACCGCTGGTCGAGCGCGCGCGTGTCCACGCAGGCGATGCGGGCGCGGAGGCCGCCCGCGATCATCTCGCGTGCGAGCGTCCGCGTCGGTATCTCCCACAGCGGGAAGAGCGGCGTGAGACCCGATCCAGCGAGATGCTCTTCGCGATAGCGGCGGATATCCGGCAGGAACAAATCGCCGAAGGCGACGTGGGTGAACCCGTCGGCGACGGCCGTGCGTACCGCGGTGCCCATCCGCTGTTCGTACAGGGCGTTAGTGCATCCGTCCGGAATGCTGACGACACGGAGCGGCAAGCGTGCGGAGCGCGCCTGCGCTTCCAGCACGTCGCGGCGGACGCCGTGCATGGCCACACGATCGTACGCGTCATTGATCGTGGTGAGCAGCGCCGTCACTGCGCCCGGGTGCTGTCGGTTCAGCACGTGGAGCGTCCAAGCGCTGTCCTTGCCGGAGCTCCACGACAACAGGATCTTCATGTCATTACCTGAACGCAGTGGGGTGAATCGTGCGCGCCAGCGCCTCGGCGCCAGCGGCGAATCGTGGGCCCGGAACGACCAGGTGCTGACCGAGGAGCACGTGCACCCGGTTGTTGCGCACCGCCGGCAGCGACGACAGCGGAGTCCACACCGCCTTCTCGTTCTCCACGTTGGATGTCTTGAACATGCCCTCCGCGTGAACCTCGACGACGATGTCCGGTGCCCGGGCCAGGATCGTCTCCTGCGACGGCTGGGCGGACTCCCGGGCGACGTCGGCAAAGACGTTCCGGCCGCCGGCGATCTCGAGCATCTCGTGCAGGAATCCGACGCCGCCGCTGACGTAAATCTCGCGCAGCGTTCCCGGCTGGCGGCTGATCACCAGGAGCACCTTCGGCTTCGGGCGGTCGCGGACGCGCGTGCGGATGGTGGCGATGCGTGCCTGCAGGTCGCGGACAAGGCGTTCCGCCTGTGACTCACGGGCGGTCGCGGTGCCGAGCTCACGCATCGTGCGGTAGATCGTCTCGATTCCGCCGTGCCGGTAGACGTACGCACGAATGCCCGCCCGCGTGAGTTGGGCCTGCAGGTCCGTTTGCGAACCGTAGATGGCGGCCAGCGTGGGTCGCAGCGACAAAATCCGCTCCGTGTCCGGGTCGAGGAGCGCGCCCAGTCGCGGCAGCTTTGCGACGTCCGGCGGGAACTGGTCGAAGCTGCCGACGCCGACGACCTGCGGGCCCGCGCCGATGGCGAAGAACATCTCGGTGATCGCCGGGACCAGCGAGACGATACGAGCTTTCTCTGACTGTGCTCGTGGCGCGGACCTTGTCAGGTC
>JBOGIQ010000045.1:0-26208 GCA_050742535.1 Vicinamibacterales bacterium
GCGGCTGGCCGCTGAGGCCGGCGACGCGCTGCAGGCCCAGGGATATCACGCGCAGGCGAGCGTCCAGTCCGACACGGTTGCGCTGTTCTCGTTGAACGCCGGTCGGGAGGCGATCCGCCGGACGCCCAGCGGGTTTGCTCTCGGCGACCGGACCGAACCGCTTGGCAGCCTGGTCGAGCAGGCGCGCCAGCATCCCGAGCGATTCAGTCCAAACGTTCTCCTCCGGCCGCTGGTGCAGGACACGCTGTTCCCAACGGCCTGCTACGTGGCCGGGCCGAACGAGCTCGGTTATCTCGCGCAGCTCAAGAGCGTCTATGCCGCCTTCGGCCTGCCGATGCCGCTCATCCACCAGCGTGCCACCGCCACGGTCGTCGACGCGAACACGATGAAGTTCCTCACGCGCCACGAATTCCCGTTCGAGACGCTCCACGTCCAGGATGAGGCGGCGCTCAACGAGCTGCTGGAATCGCAACTGCCGGCCGCGGTCGAGGCGTCGCTGCAGGACGCGGCCCGAGCGGTCGAAGATCGTGTAGGACGCCTGGCGCAGGAAGTGGCCCAGGTCGATCCGACGCTGGAAGGCGCGGCACGCTCGACGCTCACACGCATGCAGGACGACCTCAAGAAGCTGCACGGAAAGGTCATTCAGGCCGCCAAGCGCAAGGACGACACGCTGCGGCGGCAATACCACCATGCGCAGGCGCTGGCGTTCCCGGGCGGGCACCCGCAGGAACGCGAGGTCGGCTTCGTGGCCTTCCTGAACAAGTACGGCCCCAGCCTCGTCGACCGATTGAGCGAGGAGATTCCGCTCGACATGGGGACGCATTGGGTAGTTCAGGTCTGAAAAAACCCCGCGTCGTGCTCAAGCTGCGCGGCCTCGCGCGCAAGCGGTGGGTGCGATACCTCCTGTACGCCGCCGGCGTCCTCATGGTGGCCTTCGGCGGGACCTTCTTCTACTTCTATTTCTCCTACGCGGATCTGATCGAGCAGCGGCTGCACGGGGAGCGCGAGCGCACGCTGCCGCGGGTCTACGGCCGTGCGGTCCAGCTGCGCCGAGGTCAGATGCTCTCGGTTGAGGATCTGGTGTCGCGGCTGAACGACCTCGGCTACGCGCAGCGCCAGCAGATCGATGGTGCCGGTCAGTTCACGGTCTCGCGCAACAGCGTCACCATCTCACCGCGCGAAGGCCCGCTCGTCAACCGATCGATCCGCCTCGTCTTTCCCCAGCCACGGCCGGTCAAGACCGGACGCGGCGCGGCAGCGTCGCCTCCTCCGACGCCGCCTCCGCCGCCGCGCGGCATCCAGCAGATCGAGATCCGCGGCCGCGGCAACGTGCAGTCGGTCGAGCTCGACCCGCCGCTCCTGACGGCGCTGATGGCCGACGGCGCGCGCGAAAAGCGCCGGCACGTCGCGCTGACGACGATCCCGCCGCGGATGCGGCAGGCCGTGATGGCGATCGAGGATCAGCGCTTCTACTCGCACTTCGGCATCAGCCCGGTTCGGCTGTTCGCCGCCGCCATCCGCAACATCAGGAACAGCGACGACGCCCCCGTCGGCTACAGCACGATCACGCAGCAGCTGGCGCGGATGTTCTTTCTCTCCGAGGAGTTCAACGCCGAGCTGCGAAGCGGCGAACGCGGCCGGACCTGGGCGTCGCGCCTGCGGAAGGTGCGCGAAATCATGATGGCGCTCGCGCTGGAGCGGCGTGCGTCGAAGGACGAAATCCTCGAGATGTACCTGAACGACGTCTATCTCGGCCAGCGGGGGTCCTTTGCGATCCACGGCGTGGCCGAGGCGTCGCGCATTTACTT
The DNA here is from genome assembly GCA_050742535.1 of Vicinamibacterales bacterium. Taxonomy (GTDB): domain Bacteria; phylum Acidobacteriota; class Vicinamibacteria; order Vicinamibacterales; family UBA2999; genus Gp6-AA40. The sequence continues at coordinate 1,809 of JBOGIQ010000045.1, forward strand.
CGGCAAGGACGTCTCGAACATCACCAACAGCGAAGCGGCCATGATTGCCGGCAGCATCCAGCTGCCGGGCCTCCCCTTCACGAATCCGAAACGCGCGACGGAGCGCCGGAACACCGTTCTGCAGGCGATGGCGTCCGAGGAGTACATCACCCCGGACGCGGCGACGAGCGCGTCCCGCGAACCGCTGCAGATCGTTCCGCGCGCCGTGGACAACGAATCGCCGTACTTCGTCGACATGGTCGTGCAGCAGGTCGAAGCGGCGTATCCGGGGCTGATGGCACAGTCCGCGGAAATCAACGTGTTCACGACGCTCGATCTCAACCTGCAGCGCGCCGCGCTCGAGGCAGTACGGAACGGCTTGAACAGCGTCGACCTGCAGCTCTCCAAGCGCCGGCGCAAGTATCCGGAGCGCCCGCAGGCGGCGCTGATCGCCGTCGATCCGCGCACCGGCGAGATCCTCGCCCTGGTCGGCGGCCGTTCGTACAACACGTCGCAGTACAACCGGGTGACCACCGCGCGCCGGCAGCCGGGATCGGTCTTCAAGCCCTTTGTCTACCTGGCCGCGTTCGAACGGGGCGTCGAGGAAGGGCGCACCGACCTGACGCCCGCGTCACTGACGTGGGACGAGCCCGCGGTCTTTGAGTACGACGGACAGGTCTGGGAACCGAAGAACTACGACGATTACGACGGTGAGGTGACCTGGCGCCGGGCGCTGGCGATGTCGCGCAACCTGGGCACCATTCGCGTCGGTGAACTGGTCGGGTTCGATACCGTTGCCCGGCTCTGGCGCCGCGTCGGCGTCGGCACCCCGCCGCAGGCATTTCCGTCGATCACGCTCGGGGTCTTCGAGCTGACGCCGCTCGAAGTGGCTCAGGCATACACGCTGTTCACGAATAACGGCAACGTCCGTCCGCTCAGAGGGCTGAATTACATTCAGGCTGGCGCCCGCGTGCTGAGACCGGCCGCTCCCACGGTGAAGCCGGTGGCCCGGTCCGACACCACGTTCCTCGTGACGAACATGCTGCGCAGCGTCCTCAACGAGGGCACCGGCGCCTCCGCGCGCGCGAATGGATTTACGCACGACGCCGCCGGCAAAAGCGGCACGACCAACGATCAGCGCGACGCCTGGTTCGTCGGCTTCACGCCCGAGCTGCTGACCGCTGTCTGGGTCGGCTTCGACGACAACACGCCGATTGGCCTGACGGGCTCACAGGCGGCACTGCCCATCTGGACCGAGTTCATGAAGGCGGCGGTCGCCGGGCGCCCGAGCTCTCAGTTCGGGGCGCCCGAGGGAATCAGCTTCGTCGCGATCGACCGCGACACCGGCAAGCTCGCCAGCCCGAACTGCCCGCGCACGTTCACCGAGTCGTTCATCACCGGCACCGAGCCGCTCGAGATCTGCCCGCTGCATTAGGGTGGCCTGGGTGGCCTGGGTGGCCTGGGTGGTAGAGGCCGACGTTTACGTCGGCCTTTCGGTCAGTGCCCGATCGAAAGCCTGACTCGCCGCAGTTACTTGTTGTGAGACGCGAAGACTCGAGTCGATCCGTCTTTGGCGAACGCGATCACGTCATATGCCTGCGGCTTCATCCCGGCAACCTCCATGCCTGGTGAACCAATCGGCATCCCCGGAACACCGATACCCGCCAGCGCCGGACGTTCGTTGAGCAGTCGTTGGACGTCGCGGACCGGCACGTGCCCTTCGACGACGTAGCCGGCAACGAGTGCCGTATGGCAGGACCGGACCTGCCGCGGCACGCCATGCTTGTTCTTCAGATCGTCGAGCGCCTCGGTGTCGGTCGTGCGAACCGTCAGGCCAGCGGCTTTCAAGTGCTCGACCCACTTGCTGCAGCAGCCGCACGTCGGGCTCTTGTAGACCTCGACGGTGGCAGATGGCCGCTGCGCAGTGATGGTGGCGAGGAATCCGGCGAACACAACGACCAGGCAAGCCAAAAAACGTGTCATAACCCCTCTCAGAACCAGCGACGTTCGTAGAGTTCTACTCGATTCGGCGCTGTACGGGTTGCCGTACTTAGCGCTCAGAAATTCGTATCCAACCGCTCCGTGATCCAGGCCACGCGGCGGCGGAGGAAGTCTTTCAGCAGAGCGATCTCGGCGGCGTGGGAGTGGTCTTGCTGCGCGAACTGCGTCCAGCGGCGGAGGTTTCGATCCGCGGCGTCACCAACCCGCGCAACCATTCCGTCGACGATGCGGTCGAGGTTGTCAGCGGAGAACTCCCCGTTCAAGAGCGCCTTGAAGCGCGCCCGGTATCGCGACCTGAAGTCCGGGTCACGAAAGAGGAGCCCCCACCATCCCTCGTTGAAGTAGTCGCTGCCGCCCCACGTCTCCCATTCCTCGGGCTCAGCGGCGCGCGGGTCGTACGGCGTGCCCAGGCTGCGATCGAAATCCCACACCGGACCCGCCGCCAGACGGCCGCCGCGTTCCTTATGAAAGTACGCGCTGATGCGCAGCCCGTCGACGTTCTTCGTCAGCGCATTGAGGATGTGGTGATCGATCCAGGCATCGACGTCGATGAACTCCGAGTAGTGCTGGCCGGTGGACGGGTGCTTGAAGTCCGCCGCCCTCGCGGCCTGTCCGAAGCCGTCGATGAAGGTGCGGATGAAGTCGAGCTGCGGCCGTCGCTCCGGCGACATCATGTCGTCGGGGTCGGGGTAGACGAACTGGAGCCACCTCCCCGCCGCGCTGAAGTCGGGCACGCCTTTGTCGATGCGCAGGATGAACCCGCCGGTCATCGCCGGCGCGCCTGCCGCCGACACGGGAAGCCTGCTGATGTTGACGCGTTCGGGCGCGCGGCCGATCTTCTCGATCAGCGTGAAGAACCCGAGAAAGCTTGCGGCGCGCACGTCGCCGCCGTCGTCGACCATGAACACTTCGGCGAAGCGGGTGCGCGGCGCGTAACGTCCGATGCGGTTGCTGAGCTCGAAGGCGAGCGCGTTCCTGATCAGAGCCCGATCGTAGGCAACAGGATCCGACAACACCCAGTCGGAGCTGGCCGGCAAGCCGAGCAGCGGCCGATCGGCGTCGGTATCCTCGCCGTCGGCGCGCAGTTCGATGGCGTATTGCTTCTTCGGAAATCTGCGAGAGGTCTCGCCGCGCACGTGAATGCCGATGCGGGCATCGAGCGCGGCGCGCCCGACGACGCGGCTGGTGCCCAACTGCGGCTGCAACACCTGGAGTGCCGCGGCAACGTGGTCAGTCCCGAAGGCATCCAGGGGGCCCGACTCGAACGTATGAATCAGGATGATCGGCAGGTGGCTCGTGAAGCTCCTGGTGTCCGGATCCACGCGCAGGTAGATTTCGGTGGAGACGGGTCCCTGAGAGGTGCCCGATGCGATGGCGACTGCCCGAAGGCGCGTCGATTTGTCGAGGGTCACGGGTTCGCGGTAAACGGGCGACGCCACGGTCGGCAGCGAGCCGTCGAGCGTGTAGTGGATGTCGGCTTTGCCCTGAACGCTCAGGGTGACCGTTTCGCTGCCGACAAAGGTTCCTGCGCCCGGGCTGAACAGAACGGGCAGCGAATTCGACTGTGCGGGCGGCGACGACTCGAGGCGCGGCGCGCACGTGAGTACGGCGAGGACCAACGCCGCCTGGCGTACCCGCAGAGTCCACCGGATGCTCGCGCTAGCCATTCACTCCAAAGGAGTGTAGCGCGCGCATGGGTGGCCTGGGTGGCCTGAGTGGCCTGAGTGGCCTGAGTGGCCTGAGTGGCCTGGGTGGCCTGGGGTGGATCGTGACTGGGTGCCGGGTCAACCACTCCCGCGCAGAACTGTCATAGACGAGAGACGGTAACGGTAGGAGAATCATTCATGCTTCGGCTGATGCTCGTCGCGATGATCGGCGCCGTCAGCGCGGTTAATACGCACGGCGCACAGGCGCCGTCTCCGAAGCCGCTCGCATTCGAAGTGGCGTCAGTGAAACGCAGTCCCCCTGACGCAGAAAAGAATCTGAACGGCTTTACGTCAACGATTTCGGTCGCAACACACGGCGGCCGCTGGCGCGCGCAGAACGTGAGGGTGTCCTTACTGATCCAATTCATATACGGCATCCTTCCTGAGCAGCTCGTTGGAGGTCCCGCGTGGCTCAATGTTGACCGTTTCACGATCGAAGCGAAGGCCGCGCGAGAACCGTCGCGAGCACAAAGCGTGCAGATGGTGAAACAACTGCTCGCCGATCGTTTCAAACTACGTATCCGAACCGAGAAAAGACCGCTGGACGCCTACGTGCTAGTAGTCGCCCGAGCGGATGGCAAACTCGGGCCCGGCCTGCGCCCGGCTCGCATGGGATGTGGAGAAGTCAACGCCGCGGCGGCGCGTGGCGTTCCTCGCCAGGCGACGCCGCCAGGGCTGCGGCCTCCGTGTGCCGTCGACAGGACGATTGAGGCAGGAGTGACGCAACTGCGGCTATACGGACTTCCAATTTCGGGACTTCTCCTCCAGACGAATGCAGGGTTTGTAATTGGCCGTCCCGTGTTGGATCGCACCGGCTTACGCGGCTCGTACGACATCGATCTCGACTATGTCCCCGTGGGAGATCCACAAAGTCCATCCCCGGATCCCAATCTTCCAAATGTAGGTTCTTCGCTCGAGACGGCTGTACGCGAGCAGCTCGGACTCAAGTTCGAGCGCCGAAAGGAATTGATGGAGGTTCTGGTTATCGAGCACGTCGAGCGACCGTCGCCGGACTGAGCGCTGCGAGTTGGGTGGCCTGAGTTGCCTGAGTGGCCCAGGTTGCCTGGGTAGATCGGAAGCGGCCGACGCTTCGATTGGGTAGTAACGCCACCAGAGTCCGAGCGCGGGGTGTCCGAGCATTGGGACTTACGGCTCATCGCTTGTGGCACCGCGGTTGCCATCCAGGCTGGCGTGACGCTTCCACACCATTCGCTAATCGCCTGGCAGCGAGCGGACGACCTGTTCATCGCTCTGCATCAGGTATCGCGGAAGTTTCCCACCAGCGAACGATTTGAACTCGCATCACAAATGCGCCGTTCGGCGTTTTCCGTGGCGGCGAATATCGTCGAAGGCTTTGGCAGGAGGCCGGGCAAAGACCGGTTGCACTTTCTTCAGATCGCATCCGCCTCGCTCGCCGAGGCAGGTTACTGTCTGCATGTCGCGAAACGCCTGGGATACGTCTCACCAGCAACCTACGCGGAGCTTGAACTGAGAATCAGGCAGGTAGCAGCACCGTTGAGGGGATTGATGAAGTCCGAAGGGACCTAACCCAGGCTACCCAGGCCACCCAGGCCACCCAGGCAACCCAGGCCACCCAGGCCACCCAGGCTACCCAGGCCACCCAGGCCACCCAGGCCACCTCCTATAATGATTCTGTGAACCAGGAGGTCTTCGCCGCCCTCGCCGAGGCTCTGTCCAAAGGCGAAGAAGTCGCGCTCGTCACCATCACCGGATCGACCGGCTCCACGCCCCAGCGCGTGGGCGCCAAGATGCTCGTCTATTCCGACGGCCGGACGGTCGGCACGATCGGCGGCGGCTGTTACGAAAACGACGCCTTCTGGAAGGCGCGCGAGGCGATCAAGGCGCGCCGCCCGCTCAACGTCAAGTACGAGCTGAACGACGACTTCGCGCAGGAAACCGGCCTCGTCTGCGGCGGGCAGATGGAAGTGTTCATCGAGCCGGTTGAAGCCTCCCCGGACGTCTACATCTTCGGCGCCGGCCACGTCGGCTACTTCGTGGCGCGGCTCGCCCACGATGCCGGCTTCCGCGTGCACGTCGTAGACGATCGCGAGAAGTTCGCCAACCAGGAACGTTTCGGCGAAGGCATCGACGTCGTCGTCGAGCACATCCCCACCTGGCTCGAGAACAACCAGCTGTCGCCGACAGCGTACGCGGTGATCGTCACGCGCGGGCACACGCACGACCTCGATACACTGCGCGCAGTGGCCGGGAGACCCATGCGCTACGTGGGTCTCATCGGCAGCAAGGCCAAGGTCCGCCGCATCTTCGACGCGCTGCAGGAGGAAGGCGTCGCGCCCGAGGCGTTGAGGCCGGTGCACGCGCCGATCGGCCTCGACATCGGCGCCATCACGCCCCAGGAAATCGCCGTCAGCATCGTCGCCGAGCTGATTGCCGTGAAGCACGGCAAGATCGCCGAACCAGCCGTCGCCGCCGTGGCGATGCGCTGGGAAGGGGCGGTAAAGGATCGATGATTTGTGATTAGTGATTAGTGATTGGAAATCGCTGGTGATGGGAGATCGTTGCTGATTTCAAACCGCTAGAAATGTCAATCTGCCAGAGATTTCCAATCACTAATCACTAATCAAAGATCATCAATGGGTTCAGTCCTGTTCCGCAACGCCACCATCCTGACGATGAACGACGGGATGGAGGTGGTGAACGGAGCGGTGTCCGTTCGCGATGGACGGATCGCGGCAGTCGGTCAGGAGCCATCAACCCCGCACGACCGCGTCCTCGACGCGACGGGCCACTATCTCCTCCCAGGATTCGTCCAGACCCATATCCATCTCTGCCAGACCCTCTTCCGCGGATACGCTGACGATCTGCGTCTGATGGAATGGCTTCGGACGAGGATCTGGCCGATGGAGGCGGCGCACACGCCGGCCTCGCTGCGGTCATCCGCGCGCCTTGCCTGCCTCGAGCTGCTGCAGAGCGGCACCACGTCGGTCCTGACGATGGAAACGGTCCACGGCACGGACGCGGTGATCGAGGCGACGGCCGCCACGGGCATCCGCGCCACGATTGCCAAGAGCCTGATGGACCACACCACGCCCGACGCGCCGGACGGGCTGCGTGAGGACGGCCAGCGGGCGCTTGCAGAAAGCGTCGCACTGTTCCGCCAGTACGACGGGGCCGCCAACGGCCGGATCAACGTTGCGTTCGGGCCGCGATTTGCGCTGTCGTGCGCCAGCGATCTGCTGGAGGCGGTCGCGGCAACATCGAAGGAATTGAACGCGCTCGTCCACACGCACGCGTCCGAGCAACGCGACGAGGTGGCCATGGTCCAGGCGGCCACAGGACACAGCAACATCGGATACTTCGACGCCGTCGAGCTCCTCTCGCCGCGGCTGAACGTGGCTCATTGCGTGTGGGTGGATGAAGAGGAACAGACGCTTCTCGCCGGCCAACAGGTCAAGGTGACGCATTGCCCGGGCTCCAACCTGAAGCTGGGCTCGGGCATCGCCCCGGTTCCGGAGCTGCGGGAACGCGGGATCACTGTGTCATTGGGCGCAGACGGCGCCGCCTGCAACAACCATCTCGACATGTTTGGGGAGATGCGCCTGGCGGCCGGCCTTCAGTCGATACGGCGTTCGCCCGGCGTGCTTTCCGCGCGCGATGCGTTGTGGATGGCCACGCGCGCGGGGGCGAAGGCGCTCGGGCAGGATGCCGAAATTGGCTCGATTGAGGTCGGAAAGAAGGCCGATCTCATCCTGATCGACGCCTCGTCCACCCATGCGGCGCCTGCCCCGGACCCCTTTTCCACCATCGTCTACGCGGCTCATGCGGCGGACGTCAGGGTGACGATGGTGGACGGTGAGATTCTGGTGTGGGACGGCCAGCCGCTGCAGCTGGACGCCGCGGAGATCGGCGCCGACGCACGGCGGCATGCCGCGGAGCTGGAGCGAAGAGCGTTATAATTTTCCTAACCTTCTGATAGCGAATGGGTTCTTTCGAACTGTCCGATCGGCCGCGCCGCGTGCTCGCCACGCTCGTCCGCGAGTACATCGAGACCGGCGAGCCTGTGCCGTCGCAGATGCTTGCCCGGAAAAGCGGGCTCGGTGTGTCGTCGGCGACGGTTCGCAACGTTCTGGCCCAACTGGAGGAGCTCGGCTACGTGCACCAGCCGCACACCTCTGCCGGACGCGTGCCGACGGATCGCGGCTACCGGGTGTTCGTCGATCTTCTGTTGGAGAGCCGAAAGCCAGCACGGCCGCCATTCAGCGTCGAGGATGAGATTCGCGCGCAGGCTGGAAGGTCGCCGATGATTGACGACCTGCTCATCAGCGTCTCGCACGTCGTGTCGCGCGCCGCGCGCTACGTCGGATTTGCACTGGCCGACAACCACGGCGGCATCCTGCAGCGAATCGAGTTCGTGGCGCTCGGCGGAAGCCGCGTGCTCGTCGTGGTCGTCTCGCGGGGAAACCAGATCACGCAGAAGGTCGTCGATGCCGGTGAAGAGGTCCGGCCGGTCGATCTGCTCCAGGCGGCGAACTACCTGAACACCGAGTTCGCGGGCCTGCGGCTGGCCGACGTCCGGGAAGCCGTGCTCGCGCGGCTGCAGCAGGAGCGGAGCCTGTACGACGAACTCCTCCGCCGCGCGCTCCGGCTGGCGCAGCAGACGCTCGAAGAGCTTCCAGGCCAGCCGTCCTTCCACGTGGAGGGCGCGGCCGCGCTGCTCGACGATGCAGACGACACCGTGTCGCGGGCAACACTGCGAGCGCTGCTGGAAATGATGGAAGAAAAGGAACGCCTCGTGCATCTGCTCAACGAGTACATCGACGGCCCCGGCCTGACGGTGGTGATCGGCGCAGAGCACGCGGCCCCGGATCTGCGCTCGTTCAGCCTGATCGCCTCGACGGCGGTGGACGGCCACGCGACGCGCACGATCGGCGTGATCGGCCCGACGCGGATGCACTACTCGCGCGCGATCACGCTGGTGGACGGAACAACGCAGGCCGTTGCACGCGTGCTGCGGGAAGCGAACTAATAGTCAGTACTAATGCCAAACAGACGCTACGAAGACCCTGAGTTCGCGGAGGCCGCGGCCCCCGATCCGAGCGCCGGCGACGAAACCGCCGCCGAGCAGGCGGAGGCAGCCGCGCCGGCGGAGGCGACGGGAGACGAGGCGGTCATGGCGAGCACTGCCGCGCTTGCCGTGCTCGAAAAAGAGCGCGACACGCTGAAGGAGCAGCTGCTCCGCGCGGTCGCCGACTTCGACAATTACCGCAAACGGATCGAACGCGAGCGCCGCGAGCTGTCGGACTACGCGGCCACCGACGTTCTTCTCGAGCTGCTGCCCATCATCGACAACTTCGAGCGGGCGCTCCAGGCGCCCGCCTCCGCGCCGGGCGCTACGGCGGGCAGGCCGGCCGAGAGCGAGGCGTTCAAGAAGGGCGTCGAGCTGATCCACAAGCAGATGCTCGATCTGCTCCGCAAACGCGGCGTCACGCTCATCGATGCGCTCGGCGCCGACTTCGACCCGAACGTGCATCAGGCAGTGATTCACGAGCCGAGCGACGAGCATCGCGAGGGCGAAGTCATGCAGGAACTGCAGCGCGGCTACAAGCTCGGCGATCGGCTGCTGCGTCCGGCCATGGTGAAGGTCGCGAAGCGTTCGTGAGTACAGTGGCGAAGCGCGATTATTACGAGGTCCTCGGGATCTCGCGCACGGCGACCGACGGCGAAATCAAGAGCGCCTACCGCAAGCTGGCGCTCAAATACCACCCCGATCGCAATCCGGGCGACCACGCCGCTGAGGAGAAGTTCAAGGAATCGGCCGAGGCGTATTCCGTCCTCGCGGATCCGGACAAGCGCCACCTCTACGATCGCTACGGCCACGCCGGCCTCGGCGGGGCCGCCACCGGCGGGTTCGACCCGAGCGTCTTCACCGGCTTCGAGGACATCCTCGGCGGGCTCGGCGACATCTTCGGCTTTGGCGACGTCTTTGGCGGCGGGCGCCGGCGCGGCGGCGTGCAGCGCGGGGCCGACCTTCGCTACGACCTCGAGATCTCGTTCGACGAGGCGGCGAAAGGCGCCGAGACGTCGATTCAGATTCCGCGTCAGGAGGCCTGCGAAACCTGCGCGGGCAGCGGTGCCGCCGCCGGCTCCAAGCCGACCACGTGTCCGCAGTGTCATGGCCGCGGCCAGCTGCGCTATCAGCAGGGGTTCTTCACCGTGGCCCGTACCTGCGGCCAGTGCCGCGGAACGGGCAGCGTGATCGCCAAGCCGTGCGCCACGTGCAAAGGCGCCGGGCGCGTGCAGAAGGAGCGCAAGCTGACCGTTCGCGTGCCGGCGGGCATCGCGACGGGCCAGCGTCTCCGCCTGACCGGCGAGGGTGAGGCGGGCGGGCCGGGCGGGCCGCCGGGCGATCTCTACGTCGTGATCCACGTTCAGGATCATCCGTTCTTTCAACGCGACGGCAACGACCTGTACGTCGAGGTTCCGCTCAACTTCTCGACGGTTGCGCTGGGCGGCGAGATCAGAATCCCGACGCTCGAAGGCGATGAGCCGTTCAAGGTGCCCGAAGGCACCGAAAGCGGGCAGGCGTTCCGCCTGCGCGGGCGCGGTATGCCCGACGTCACCGGCCGCGGCCGCGGCGACCTGTTCGTGACGATGAAGGTCACCACGCCGAAGAAGCTCACCAGGGATCAGAAGAAGCTCCTCGAACAGCTCGCCAGCTCGCTCCCGAAAGAAAAGTTCGAGCCGACGCCGGTCAGCCAGGAAGACAAGGGGCTGTTCGGCCGCGTCAAAGACATTTTCGGGTAGCAGGTGCCTCGGACCTGGCCCGCCATTGTGGTGTCCGGCCTTGCAGCTCGCGACACGGAGCTGATTCACGCCACGCTGGCCAGCCACAACGTGGCCGCCATCGACGAACCGTCCGAGGATCAGTGGCGCGTTTTCTTCAGCGGCACGACTGACCGCGACGCCGCGCTCGCGGCCCTTCGCGACCGGTTTCCGGCCCTGCGCCTCGATCCGCTCGACGTGGCCGACGACGAGAACTGGGCGGCGCGGTCGCAGGAGAGCCTGCGCGCCGTGCAGATCGGGCGCGTCATCGTGACGCCGCCGTGGGATGCGCCGATTACGATCGTCATCCGGCCGTCGATGGGATTCGGCACCGGTCACCATGCGACGACACGTCTCTGCCTTGCGGCGCTGCAGCGAATCAGTCTCGACCGCGGCACGGTGCTGGACGTCGGCACCGGATCGGGAGTCCTGGCGATTGCCGCCAGCCGCCTCGGCGCGGAAGACGTCACGGGGATAGACGAGGACCAGGACGCCATTCAGTCCGCATGGGACAATCTGTCGCTGAATCCATCGGCGCAGGTCACGCTGATCGTCGGCGACCTGCGCTCGACGGAGCTGGTCGCGGCCGACGTCGTCGTGGCGAACCTGACCGGCGGCCTGCTGATCCAGTCAGCGGAGCGCCTGCGTAAGTTGACCAACGCGCAGGGACGGCTGATTCTCAGCGGGTTCATGGCCGACGAAGAGCGCGACGTCCTCGCGGCGTTCGGCGCCTTCTCCGTGGAACACCGCGGCGAAGAGGAAGGATGGGTATGTGTGACGCTCAGGTGAGCAGGTCAAAAGGCAAAAGGCAAAAGGCAAAAGCAAGGGCAAAGGAGGCTCCCTTCCTTTTAACTCTTTTGACTCTTGCCTTTTGCCTTTTGACTTTCGCCGTCCAGGCGGAGCGTTTCGGTTATGCGCCCGGGGAATTCACCGCCCGGCGCGAGCGCCTCATCACGGCGCTTCGCGCACAGGCACCCGAGCGCGGCACCGTGATCCTCTTCGGCGCGAGCACGGCCACGCCCGGCGTGCGGTTCAGGCAGGACCACGATTTCTATTATCTGACCGGCAGCGAGGCGCTCAACGCCGTGCTCGTCATGGACGTGCCGAGCGGCGACGCGCACATCTTCATGCCGAAGCTCTCGGCAACGCAGGTGCAGTTCAACGGCGGCAACTGGCTCGAGGAGAGCGACGCCGCGAAGAAGTACGGGTTCACGTCGGTCCAGCCGCTGTCTGGCCTGCTGGAGTTCCTGGCGAAGCGGCGCGCCGAGGCACCGAGCGGCACGATGTGGGTGCGTCTCTCGGATCGCGACGAGATCGACCAGAGCCGCGGGGAGGTTCGGACCGGGATCGCGCGGCGGCGGGCCAATCCGTTCGCGCAGTTCCCGACCGAAGACGGCGCCCGCGCCGCGGCCCTGCGCGCCGAGTTCACGTCCGCCGACTTCCGCGACGTTACGCCGCACCTCGATCGGCTGCGGCTGATCAAGTCCGCTCGCGAGATCGAGATCCTGCGCTACAACGGCCGCATCAGCGCCGAGGCGATGGTGCGCGCGATCAGGGCGGCGGCGCCCGGCACGTTCGAGTACGAGCTCGAAGCCGAAGCCACCGGCTGGCTGATCAAACACGGCCTCCAGGCCGCCGCCTACCCGGCCATCGTCGGCTCCGGACCGATGGGCAACCAGTGGCATTACCAGGACAACGGCCGCCAGATGAAAGCCGGCGAGCTGATCGTCATGGACTACGCCGGGTCGCTGGACTACCTGACGGTGGACATCACGCGAACGTGGCCGGTGTCCGGCCGGTTCACGGATCAACAGCGCCGGGCCTACGACGCCGTGCTGGCGACGCAGAAGGCGATCATCGCCGCCATCAAGCCAGGCGCCGCCCGCAGCGTCATCCGGCGGATAGCCGAGGACACGATGCGCAAGCAGGGCTTCGATCCGCGGTATGCGAACTCAGGGCATTACGTCGGGTTGTCCGTGCACGACGTGGGCGATTCGAACCTGCCGTTTGCCGAGGGGATGGTGCTGGCCATCGAGCCGATCATCGATCTGCCCGATCAGCAGCTGCACGTGCGGATCGAGGATACGGTGCTGGTGACCGCCACCGGCGTGGAGATCCTCAGCACCGCCGTGCCGAAGGAAGTGAACGAGCTGCTGGCGCTGATGAAGCGGTAATCCGCCGGATTATGTCCGAACCGCAGCCCACCTCTCTGACACCTTGCGGATCCGGTCGAGCGCGTCCTGGATGTTCTCCAGCGACGCGGCGTAGCTGAATCGCAGGTAGCCGTCTCCGTAGCTGCCGAACGCCGTGCCGCTCAGGCAGGCGACGCCGGCGTCATTCAGCAGCATGTCCGCCAGTTCCTTGCTCGACAGGCCCGTTCCGCTGACGTTCGGGAAAACATAGAACGCGCCATCCGGCACCACGCAGCGGAATCCGGGAATCTCGTTCAGGCCTTTGACGATCACGTCGCGGCGCCGCCGGAACTCGGCGACCATGCGATCGACGTCGTCCTGCGGCCCCGTCAGCGCGGCCAGGCCGGCGCGCTGCGTGAAGCTCGCCGTGCACGAGTTCGAGTTGACCATCAGCTTGTCGACCGCATCGGCCAGCCACAGCGGCATCACGCCGTAGCCAAGCCGCCAGCCGGTCATCGAATAGGTCTTCGAGAACCCGTCGAGGATGACCGTCTTCTCGAGCATGCCCGGGAACTGCGTGATGGATGAGGGCTCGACGCCGTAGCAGATGCGCGAATAGATCTCGTCGCTGAGCACCAGCACGTCGCGCTCGCGGAGCATCTCGGCCATCTTCGCCAGGTCGTCGCGCGGGATCATGCCGCCGGTCGGATTGGCCGGCGAATTGAGGACGACCATCTTCGTCTTCGGCGACAGCTTCTGCCGGAACGTCTCGAGGTCGAACGAGAAGCCGCGGCTCTCGACGAGCGGGATCGGCACCGGCGTGGCGCCGAGGAAATTGATCATCGACTCGTAGATCGGGAACGACGGGTTCGGATAGATGACTTCGTCGCCCGGCTCGAGCACCGCCATCATCGTGAAGAACATGATCGGCTTGCCGCCCGGCACGACCATCACGTTCTTGCCGGTCACGCTGATGCCGCGGCTGCGCGAGATGTATTCGGCGATGGCGTCGCGGAAATCCGGGAACCCGGGGGTCGGTCCGTAGCCGGTCCAGCCCTCGTCGAGCGCCTTCTGCCCTGCTTCGATGACGTGACGCGGCGTCGGAAAATCCGGCTGGCCGATTTCGAGATGAACGATCTTCTTTCCCTGTGCCTCCAGCGCGCGGGCGCGCTGCAATACCTCGAACGCGGACTCGATTCCGATCCGCGTCATCCGTTCTGCGATTCTCATTGGGTTGCCTCGGTTGCCTGAGTTGCCTGGGTTGCCTAGGTTACCTGGGTTGCCTGAGTACTTACCCAGGCCACCTAGGCTACCCATCCTACCTAGGCTACCCATCCTACCTAGGCCACCTATTTCGCGGGCTCAATGCGCAACAGCGCGGCGTTGTCCTCTTCCGTCAGCACGTAGAGATATCCATCCGGCCCCTGCCGCACGTCGCGGATGCGCTGCTGCAGTTCGCGGAGCATCGGCTCACGCCTGATCTCTTCCCACTTCTCGTTGAATTCGATCCGCTGCATGTGTCCGGTGCGCGGCGACTCGCCCTGGCGCAGGCCGCCGACGAACACATTCCGCTTCCAGCCCGGGAAGACGTCGCCGGTATAGAACGTCAGGCCCGATACGGCGATTGAAGGAATCCAGATGACGGCCGGCTCCTCCATCTCCGGGCGCGACGTGCCGAGCCGCGGGCCCATGTAATTGCGGCCATAACTGACGATCGGCCAGCCATAGTTCTTCCCGGCCTTGATCACGTTGATCTCGTCGCCCCCGTTGGGCCCCTGCTCGCCGGCCCACAACTCCCCTGTTTCGGGATTGAGCGCCATGCCAAGCTGCGTGCGGTGCCCCATCGAAAAGATTTCCGGCTTGTAACCCGCGCGGCCGACAAACGGATTGTCCGCCGGGACGCTGCCGTCATCGCGAAGCCGCAGCACCTTGCCGCGGTAGTCGTTGGGGTTCTGGGGCGGGCCGTCGGACGCTTCGTCGGCGTTGCCGGATGACATGTAGATCGTGCCGTCCCGGGCGAACACGATGCGCGACGCCGACGCGTTGATATGGGTGTTGAAGATGTCACGAACATCAGTGAGCGCCTTGCCGTCGAACGTGCCGCGCCCGAGCACGAGCTCGAATGGCTGAGCGACGCCACGGCCGCCGCGTCCTGCCTGCGCGCCTGCGGCCGGCGGATTCGCCGCGGGCGCGGCGCCCGCCACCGCCGCCGGCTTGTGGTACGTGAAGTAGACCCACCGGTTCTTCGCGAACTGCGGGTGCAGCGCGATGTCGAGCAAGCCGTTCAGGCCGCTGGCGGCAATCGCAGGGAGCCCTGAAATCGGGACCGGATCGACGACGCCGTTGCGGACGATGCGGAGCCGTCCTGCGCGCTCGGTGACGAGGATGCTGCCGTCGGGCAGAAACGCCATCGCCCACGGGTGCGACAATCCCTTCATCACCGTGAGGCGCAGGTCACGGTGCGCGGGAACGGCCGACTGCACCATGATCGGGCCGTCGGGCAGCGCCGGTGCCGGCCAGTTGATCGCCGGCGGCGCGAAGGCAGCCGCGCCCCGTCCGCCCTGCCTGCCGCCCGGAGCCTCGCCCTGCGCGCCTTGTCCTCGTGCAGGCTGCTGCGCGACGAGGCCACTTGTCGCGATCAGGGCGACGAGCGCGATCACCGAGAGCCCAGCCGTGATGCGATTCGTCATGTGTGTGCTCCGTGGGTTGCCTGGGTTGCCTGGGTTGCCTGCGTTGCCTGGGTTGCCTGGGTTGCCTGGGTTGCCTGGGTTGCGTAGGTTGCCTGGGTTGCCCGCGTAATTACCCAGGCTACTCAGGCCACCCAGGTTACCCAGGCTACTCAACGGGACAACGCGCCAATCACTTCCGTATGTCCGTACTTCCGCGCGAGATCGAGGGCGGTGAGCCCGTCCTTGTTTCTGGCGTCGGCGCGGGCCCCGGATTTCAGGAGCAGCTCGATCATCGCCGGGTCGCCGAAGTCCATCGACGCGGCCCAGAGCAGCGGCGTCATCCCCATCTTGTCCACCACGTTGACGTTGGCGCCTCGCCCGATCAGCTCCTGCGCCATGCTCACTTCGTTGTTCAGCGCGGCCCGTCCGAGCATCGTGATGCCGTTGCCGTCGGCGAACTCGATCGGTGTGCCGAGATCGAACAGTGCCCGCGCGACGTCCGCGTCGCCAAACTTGAACGCGCCGAGCAGCGGCGTCGTCCGCGACGTGCCGATGAGCAGCATCGGCTCGTCGATCTTCGCGCCCGCATCGTGCAGCCGCTTCAGCGCGGCCGCATTTCCGGCGTAGGAGGCGAGGAAAAACGGATTGGCGTTGAAGACCGGCGCGCCACCTTCGGCTGGGGGGCCGACCTGGGCACCGCGATCGAGCAGCAGGTTGATCGCGGGGCCGGAATCCTGGAACTGCGCGGCAACCATCAGCGCGCTGAACCGGGTCTGCGCCCGGGCGTTGACGTTGGCGCCCCGATCGAGCAGCACCCGCATCTTCTCGACGTCGGGCGCGGCCGCCATCAGCGCGGTCGTGCCGCCGGACTTCGTGGCCACGTTCGGGTTCAAGCCTTGATCGAGCAGGCGCCGCACGTCGGCAACCGAACCAAACACCATCGTCTCGATCCACGGCTCAACGTTGGCGGGCATCGTCTCGGGCAACGGCGGGGCCGTCACCGGTCGCGTCGGCGGCAGCGCATACGCCAGCGCCATCACCGCCCAGGCGGCACCGGTCATGGAAATGAACTGATCGTGCCCTTCCGGGTAGCCCGCGTCGAAGTACGGCGGACTGAGCGGTGCCGGCGGGTTCAGGCGCGACTTCAGGCGCCATGAACCATCGGCGGCCTGCGTCTTCACCAGATACTCGACGCCGCGGCTCCAACCCGGGTCGATCTCGCCGACGCCCCCTTCCCGCAAGGCGACCAGCGCCTGCGCGGTCGCATAGACGTCGCTGTCGCGCCCGGGGAGCGCACCCCACCCGCCGTCCGGCCGCTGCGCCGCCTTCAGCTCGCGGGCGAAACGCTGCAGCGTATTTCGATCCGCTCCCGCCCATTTCAGTCCGATGATTCGGTACGCGTGCTCCTCCGTGGACCGCGCCGGACGGCTTTCGAGAAACGTCCGCGCCCGTGCCACCGCCGCGGCAGCCGCGGACTTCTGGCTGGCGTGGTGATAGACCTGAACCGCCCGCAGGCCGAGCGCGGTCATCGTGAACCGGCTGTAGGAGGACGGCGGACGCTGATGGAAACCGTCCCAGTCCCCGTCGCGGTTCTGGCGCGAGATCAGGAGGCGCGCGTAGAGCGCCGCGCCAAGGTTCGGCGGCACGCCGGCCGCATGTGCCGCCACCAGGCGGTACGCATCGTCCATCGCCGGCTCGATGACGTACGAGTACTGAATCGCGCGATCGATGTCCGCGAAGGTAAACGCCTTGACAGCGTCGGCGCGCGCGATCGCTTCGTCCACCGGGATACCGCGTTCACGGGCGGCGCGGTACGCCAGAGCCGGCTGATACTGGTGATGGCACGACGCGCACACCTGCTTGTTGGCGGTATACCAGCCCGATTGAGCCTTTTGAATCGCCGCGACTCCCTTCGTGGCCGCCGCGCGCACACGGGTGTCGTCTCCGCTCTGGGCGCTGGCGAGAGCCGGGATCACAAGGAGCACAAGCGCGCAAGAAAACCGGTTCTTCATAACGACTGAATTCTATAACCATCCGAAGGGATCGACCTGTCCGCCGCAGCGCGCAGCGCGAAGGCGGAAGGGCACGAAGTAAAATCAGGGTTCCCAGATGAAACATGCTCTCGTGACGGGAGGCGCCGGATTCATCGGCAGCCATCTCGTGGATTCACTCCTCGCCGCCGGCTGGCGGGTGACCGCGTTCGACAACTTCGATTCGTTCTATGACCCGGCGATCAAGGAAGCGAACGTCTGCGCGCACCAGGCGAACCCCGCCTACCGGCTGGTCCGCGGCGATCTGCTCGACCCCAGGGCCTTGGCCTCGCTCGCCGGCACGACCTATGACGTCATCGTCCATCTGGCGGCGCGCCCCGGCGTCCGGCCCTCCATCAAGGATCCGGTCGGTCATCAGAACGTCAACGTGACCGGAACGCAGCTGCTCCTCGAGCTGGCGCGGCGCACCGGCACCCGGCAGTTCGTGTTCGGCTCGTCGAGCAGCGTCTACGGCGTCAACCCGCGCGTCCCATGGCGCGAAGACGACCACGTGCTGCAGCCGATCAGCCCGTATGCGAGCACCAAGGTCAGCGGCGAGCTGCTCGGGCACGTGTACAGCCACCTCTATGGCATGCGTTTCATCGCGCTGCGGTTCTTCACCGTGCATGGTCCGCGGCAGCGCCCGGACCTGGCGGTTCACAAGTTCGCGGCGCTGATGCTCGCGGGCAAGCCGATTCCGGTGTTCGGCAGCGGCGGGACGAGCCGTGACTACACGTTCATCGACGATGTGGTGAATGGAATCCGCGCGGCAATGGAATACACGGCCTCACCGTACGAGGTGATCAATCTCGGCAACACGCGGACGGTGCAGCTGTCGGAAATGATCGCCGCCCTCGAGCGCGCAACGGGCGTCTCCGCGACGATCGAGCGGCACCCCGAGCAGCCGGGTGAAGTGCCTCGGACGTGGGCGAACATCGACAAGGCGCGGGCCCTGCTCGGTTACAGCCCGAAGACGACCTGCGAGGATGGCGTGCGGCGCTTCGTCGACTGGCTCCGCCGCCACACAGAACACATTTCGTGATCGTCGTGGCCGTTGCCGGTCGGCCTCAGCGGAACACCGAGATGGTCAGGTCGAAGTTGTAGCAGACCGGCGACGTCGCGCGCATCGACATCCGCAGTTCCCGATCCAAGAATCCACCGCTGAAGGTGTAGTTGTAGGTCCCGCAGTCAGGATCGTTGAAGCTGCCGCTGCTCGCCGCCACGAAGGCGCCCTCCCTGTCGATGAGCGCCGTACCCATGGGAACGCTGAGGCCGCCGCAGTCGCCATTCAGGACAAACGGCGCAATCGTGAGCTGTGCTCCGCTCTGGGTGACGGCCGTGGTCGTCGGACATGACACGGTCTCCGACAGTTCCGGAAACGTCACAACCGTCGTGCCCGAGTAACTCCCCGCCACTGACGGATATTGACCGGACTGCGCGCCACCAGGGGACGTCGGCGATCCGCCGCAACCGGCGACAACAACGGTAATGAGGGTGAGAACGAGTGCGGCCTTCATCGGATCCTCGCTGGAGCAGCTAGATGCGCTTCGGCGGAATCGCGTCCGGGCTTTAGTTCTGTGCAGATGTGCGACAAATGGTGTCGAGATCACTGCTTGATTGGGGCAACGGCCGGCACTAGCGGAAGTCGTATTCAGCGTGTAAGCTGCTGTCGTTCACCTGCAAATCAGTCGGAATCGCCGCAGCGAAAAACGCATCGGCGGCGCTTAAAGCATGATTCATCGACGGCCGCGCGGATGGCGACTGCTCGCTGTCCTTCTGGGCAGTATTGCGGCGCTCATCACAGCAACCCAGGCGCAACAGCCGCCGGACGAGCAGTTCGTCCCCGGAGAGCTGATCGTCCAATTCGGGGAGAACGTTACGGAAGCGGCCCGCCGGGCCATTCGTGAGACATACGGAACCAGCGTCTCGCGCCGATACGACACCCTCCGTGCCGAACGGCTCACGATTCCGCCGAATGCGAATCCCGTGGCCCTTGCGCGCGCATTCAGCGCGCACCCCGAAGTTGAAGCAGCGCAGCCCAATTTCATCCGCCAGAAGACGTCCGTCGCGTCGCCGAACGATCCGTATTTCGTCGGCGGGCAGCTGTGGGGCCTGCCGACGATTAGCGCCCCGTTGGCGTGGAGCAGTTTCGGCGCGGGTTCCACCGACGTCGTGGTGGCGGACATCGACACCGGAGTGAACTACAACCATCCGGACCTTGCCGCCAACATGTGGCGCAACCCCGGGGAAGTTGCGGGGAACGGCGTCGACGACGATTCCAACGGGTATGTCGATGACGTTTATGGGATCGATCCCGCGAATAACGACTCGAATCCGATCGATGACGAAGGGCACGGGACGCACACCTCGGGCACGATCGGCGCCGTCTCCGACAACGGAATCGGTGTCGCGGCGGTTGCCCCCCGGGTCAAGATACTCGCCTGCAAGTTCATTAATTTCAGAGGCACCGGCAGCGACGCGGATGCGATCGAATGCTTCAACTACGTTGTCGCGCTGAAGCAACGCGGCGTGAACGTCAGGGTGACGAGCAACAGTTGGGGTTCGTTGCGCGGTCAAGTCTTCCCGCAGGCCTTGAAGAACGCAGTCGACGCCGCCGGCGCCGCGGGCATGATCAACATCTTCGCCGCCGGCAACAACGGCGTGAATATCGACAGCACGCCGTTCGATCCCGCGAGCTTTACGTCGCCCAGTATCGTTTCGGTCGCGGCGTCGGATTCGGCCGATGCGCGCGCCAGCTTTTCGAATTATGGCGCGGTGTCCGTCGACCTTGCCGCTCCTGGCGTGAATATTCTGAGCACGTACGAGAGTGGCTACGCGTACGCGTCGGGGACAAGTATGGCGGCACCGCACGTCGCCGGCGCCGCGGTCATGCTGCTTGCGCACCGGCCAGCGCTCACGGTCGCCGAGGTCAAGAGCTCGCTGTTGAACAGCGCCGACCTGTTGGGTAGCTGGACTGGCCTCGTCGCGACCGGCGGGCGGCTCAATCTGTTTCAGACGCTGCAGATTGCGCCCGGCGGCGGAGGCGGCGGGCCGGTGAATGTCGCGGCGGCCGCCGCCGGTGCAACGGCGACCGCGTCCTCGTCGTTCGGCGCTGGTTACGCGGCCGGGAGCGCGAACAATGGCGAGCGCAGTGGAGTCAACTGGGGCAGCGGTGGCGGATGGAACGACGCCACGGCAAATGGGTATCCGGACTGGCTCCAGATCGACTTCAGCGGAAACAAGACCATCAGCGAGATCGACGTATTCACGGTCCAGGACGCGTTCTCGGCGCGAAGCGCTCCGACCCAGGCGATGACGTTCACGCAGTACGGCGTGCGCGACTTCGACGTGCAGTACTGGACTGGCGCCGCCTGGCAAACGATCCCCGGTGGCGCCGTGACCAACAACAACCTAGTCTGGCGCCACTTCGCCTTCGCGGCGATCACGACGTCGCGCATCCGGGTTCTTGTGACCGGCGCGCTCGCGAGCTACAGCCGCCTTACTGAGGTTGAAGCGTGGGGAACCGATGGGGCCCCCGGGAATACGCCGCCGGCGGTGACGCTCACCGCCCCGGCAACCGGCGCCACATATACGGCACCGGCGTCGATCACGCTGACGGCGTCCGCGAGCGACGTGGACGGCACCATCAGTTCGGTGACCTTTCACGCCAACGGCAGCCCGATCGGCTCTGACACCGCGAGTCCCTACACGATGGACTGGACCGCTGTCTCGGCAGGAAGCTACAGCCTGACCGCGGTGGCGGTGGACGATGACGGCGCGGTGACGACGAGCGGCCCCGTGAGCGTAACGGTCAATCCAGCCGGGGGCGGCGGACTGGTCAACGTGGCTGCCGCGGCAGCGGGCGCAACAGCGTCGGCGTCGTCCACGCACAGCGGCGGTTACGCGCCGGGGGCAGCGAACAACGGCGATCGCAAAGGACTCAACTGGGGCGCTGGCGGTGGGTGGAACGACGCCACGAACGCCGCGTATCCTGACTGGCTCCAGATCGACTTCAGCGGCAGCAAGTCGATCAGCGCGATCGACGTCTTCACCGTGCAGGACGCCTATTCCACACCCAGTGAACCGACGCAGGCGATGACGTTTACGTTGTACGGTCTCCGTGATTTCGAGGCGCAATATTGGAACGGCGCCGCCTGGCAGACGATTCCGGGCACGGCCGTCACCAATAACAACCTGGTCTGGCGCCACTTCGCTTTTACGCCGATCACGACGCCACGCGTCAGGATCCTCGTCAACGACGCGCTGGGAGGCTACAGCCGCATCACTGAAGTCGAAGCGTGGGGCACCGGCATCGCACCCGGCAACACTCCGCCGACGGTCACGTTGACTTCGCCGGCCGACGGATCCGGTTCCGAGGCACCCGCGTCGTTCACCGTCAGTGCGTCCGCAAGCGATCCGGACGGCACGATCAATTCGGTGACCTTCTATGCGAACGGTAATCCCATTGGTTCGGACGCGGCCAGCCCGTACAGTATCGACTGGACGAACGTTCCCGCCGGAAGCTACGCGCTGACAGCGGTCGCGCTCGACGACGACGGCGCTACGACGACATCCCCGGCCGTGACCGTGACCGTCAACGCGGCTGGCGGAGGTGATCCCGTCAACGTCGCGGCTGCGGCGGCCGGCGCGGTCGCGTCAGCGACGTCCTCCTACAGTGCCGCCTATGCGCCTGCGGGTGCGAACGACGGCGACCGCCGCGGCGTCAACTGGGGCGCCGGTGGCGGCTGGAATGACGGCTCGGGAGACCTCTATCCCGACTCACTGCAGATCGACTTCAGTGGTTCCAAGACGATTAGCGAGGTGGATGTGTTCACCATCCAGGACGCAGTCTTCGCGCCTGGCGACCCGACCCAGACGATGACGTTCACGCAGTACGGCATACGCGACTTCGAAGTGCAGTACTGGAACGGTTCGGTTTGGCTGACCATCCCTGGAACCGTGGTGACCAACAACAATCTGGTGTGGCGACGGTTCACGTTCGCGCCGATCACGACGCAACGAATCCGCGTCGTCGTCGGCAATGCGCTGGCGAGCTACAGTCGCGTCGTTGAAGTTGAAGCGTACTAACGCGTTCGGCTGAGGCTCGATCGACACTTTCCGGGCGTCGGTGTCCAGAATGGTGTTGTCGCGCGTGTCCCGTATTTCGACACGGGGTGAGATCCCGCGCGTAGAGAGGCTCCCCGATTCACGAGGCTGCACAGGCGCAACGATTGCAAACTGCGCGGCATGCTCAGCCAGCGGAACCGGCTCTGTTTGACGACCGCCGTGTGGATCGTTGGCGTCTGCTCCACATCGCTCGGTTTCGAAGCGGGCTCACCTCCGGCCGGCACATCCCAAGTCGCAGCTGAAGTCGTCGAACTGACGAATACGGAACGAGGCATCATCGGACATACCCGGCTGCGTACGAACGCACGGCTGATGCGCGCGGCGCAGCTTCACGCCGAGCAGATGGCCCGTGCCGGGCAACAGGCGCACGTCCTGCCGAATGCCGAGTATCCTCGCACTGAAGATCGACTGGCGGCCGCTGGCTACCAGTGGCAGAGCTATGGCGAAAACCTTGCGCTCGGTCAGGCGCGTCCGGCGGAGGCGGTGCGCAGCTGGATGCACTCACCCGTTCATCGCCGGAACATCGTCCACCCCGATTTCACCGAGCTCGGTGTCGGGTATGCGATCGATCGGGCCGGCCGGCCGTACTACGTGCAGGTTTTTGCGACTCCCTCTCCCTCGTAAGCGGTTTCCTAGGGCGTGATCGCCTCAATTTTCCAGCGCAGCGTCGCCTGATGCGTACCTGCACGAACGGCTGCTCCAGGCGCTGAAAGCGTCCAGGCGATGTCCACCCCACCTGTTGTCGCCATTGGCTGACCCTCGAACGCCACGGTGTACGACGTCTTGCTCAGCACGCCGTTCACGCCGATTCCATTGGTCACGTTCGACGTCGTCCACGAGACGTTGGACGCAGGAATCGAGGAGCTTTCCGGCCCGGCGAGATCACTGTCAGCGCGTACGCTGATCCGGATTGCCTGTGTCGGCGGAATGACTGCGTTGTCAAAGCTGACGCGTGTCGGGTGCGGAGACGCCACCGCGCCGGCGAGCACATCGGTCACGTCGAATGAGGCGAGCGACGGCACGGCAACGCGGGCGGTGTCCTGCGCACGGGCGTCGCTCGAAGTCGCGGCCAGACCGAAGGCAACCACCGCCAGCAGCGCCGTGAAATCCAGGCGGCGTCTCATGGCTCCGGCGGCTGAAAGATGATTGGTTTCACTTTCGGAAGGAGCCGGAGCTCGACATCCGTCGCGGGGCCACCGTCTTCAAGCTCGATCAGCCGCTCCACGGGACCGCCGGCTTCGACGTCCGGCGGCAGCTTTTCCCCGTGGAGACGAACGATGTGCTGGCCTGGACCGACGTTGTAGAAGCTGAACGTCCCCTCGTCGCCAGCCGACGTGATCCGCTCACCCAGGTAAATGACGGCGCGCGCCAGTCCTTCCGTCGAGTCGAACCGCCCATTCCGGTTGCGGTCAACATAGACCCGCCCGTGAATCGAATTGAGCGGCACGGCGACGAGGTCGGCCGTCACGTTCGTGAACGCCGTCAGCGCGAGCTGCACACGGCGGCCATCCCACGCGTAATCCGCCGGCAGATATGCGGGGACCAGCGCCAGTTCGTAGTCTCCGCGCGGTACGTTCCGGAAGACGTAACGACCGTCGGAACCGGTGTCGACCTGGTATTGGCCAAGCCTGACGCGCGCGCCGGACACGGGGCGTCTCGTGTGATCGATCACCTGACCGCGAACGATCGCGCCACGGGTCGGCGTGCCAATATTCCAGCTCCTGGAGAGCATCACCTTGAACCGCGGCCGGTCCGAAAGAAACGGGCCGTGCTGGTAGGCGGAGAGACGGCCGTACTCGGCGTTCAGCGCGAAATGGCGCGGCAGCTCCTGTCGCAACAGGGCACGGAAACGGTCGGCGTTCCTGAAGTCTGGAACCGCCGTCGCCACGCGCAGCGTCGTCGAGCGGGTCAGTGCGGTTGTCGCCTGCAGTTCCTCCCAGTGCTCAACGAGG
>JBOGIQ010000046.1:0-25854 GCA_050742535.1 Vicinamibacterales bacterium
CTTTCCGCAGGGCCGGCCGCTCTACGCGTACGTCCCGTGGTGGATCAGCCACGCCGTCAGCCTGTTGTGGACCTTCACCGTTCGCGGCGAGGGGCGTCCGGAGATCTCCCGCGCGGCGGGCGTCGCGGCGTCCCTTCAGTGCTTCGTGCTTGCCGGTCTGCTGCACATCTGGCAGACCCTTCGCGCCATCCGGTTCTGGATTCTGGAACGGCTCGAGGTGCTCCGCCCGTACGAGCGGCGCCTGCGTCTGGTGCTCCGCTCGATCGCCCGGCGCGGCGTGATCGACTGGACGCGGGCGCACCTGAGGGAGTTCATGGGTGCGAAGGCTTTGAGGAAAGCGCGCGCGCGCGTCGGCAAGAAGGTCAGGTACTACAGCTTCGAAGCGGTGCGCCGGCCCGGGCTCTGGTTCCTCAGCACACTGCAGGCGCTGCCGATCGTGAAGACGCGCGTGATTCCGTCGCTGGTGAAGGATCAGCTCGACGAACTTCCTGCCGCACCGCACGCCGAGGCGATGCGCCGTGAAATCGAGCCGCTCACGAAGACCGACGCTCCGATTGTCATCGGCCCCTGGGTCGGCGAGGTCGGCTACGAGCTGCTCTACTGGATTCCGTTTCTCAACTGGGCGCTGAAGGAGTTCGGCCTGGAGAAGCGCCGCCTGATCGTCGTCTCGCGCGGCGGCGCACGGCACTGGTACAGCCACATCAGCCGGGAGTACGTCGACGTGTTCGATCTCTTCTCGCTGGACGAGTATCGCGAGGCGAACGAGCTGCGCTGGGACAAGGCCGGTCATCAGAAGCAATACCGTATCGAGGCGATGGATCGGGACATCGCCGATCGTGTGAAGACACGGCTCGGACTCGATCACGTCGAGCTGCTGCACCCCGGTCCGATGTACCGGCTGCTGCGATTCTTCTGGTTCGAGAAGGCCGGCGTCGGGATTCTGAAGCAGCACACCGAGTACAAGCCGCTGGCGCGCGTCGACCGGAGCGCCGCGCTCAAGGATCTGCCGCGCGACTACGTGGCCGTCCGCTTCTACTTCCGCCCGTCGTTCCCGGATACGCCGGAGAACCGGCGGTTTGCAGCGGATGTCGTGCGTTCGATCAGCCGCGAGGTTCCGGTGGTGCTCCTGAACACCGGGTTGAAGCTGGACGACCACGACGACCTGAACGTGCCGGGCATGGGCATCCACCATGTCGATCGGCTGATGACCGCCGAGCGGAACCTCGAGGTGCAGACGGAGATCGTCAGCAACGCGCGGGCGTTCGTCGGCACCTACGGCGGGCTTGCGTATCTGGCGACGTTCTACGGCGTGCCGTCGTTCGCGTTCTATTCGACGCAGGCGGAACTGCTGCCGTCGCACATGGACGTCTGGTGGCGTCTGACGCGGCTGATGGGCGTGCCCGCGTCCGCCCTCGACACCCGTTCGGCGGACACGCTGCGCAGCGTGCTCGGCGGTGTCGTCCAAGGCGGTGTCGTCCACATGGACCGGGCGGTGGGTTCCTAGCGGATGCTGCAGGCCCTCCGCCGGTTCGTCCAGGAGCGCCTCGGCGTCGCGTCGCGCGACGATCTCGTGGCGAGCAGAAAGACCATCGAGCGCAGCGAGGGACGGCTCACCAAGGCGGTGGAGAAGAACATTCTGCGGCTGGCGAAGCGCCTCGATCGGATGGACAAACAGATCGACACGCTGACCCAGTACGTGGCGCGCCTCGACGCGGTCGCGCAGACGGGCCGCCTCCGCAAGATTGAGTACAACGTCGACGCTCTCGTCCGGAACACGTTCCTCAACGGCCAGCTTCCGGAGCCGCAGGCGACGCTGGCGCGGCGTTTTCGCGGGCTGTCGGAGCACGAGGAGGACGGCATTACCGTCGCCCTTTTCCAGCGGGTCGGCGCCGCCACGCACCGCTTCGTCGAGATTGGCGCCGGCGTGAACGGCGGCAATTCCGGGTTTCTGGCCAAGGAACTGGGATGGACCGGGTTGATGGTCGACATCGACGCCGGCCGGGTGGCGGCGCTGCAGCGGCGCTTCGCGCCCGCGGTCGCCGTCGCGCAGGCGCAGGTGACGCGCGAGAACATCAACGACCTCGTCTCGTCCCACGGATTCGCCGGCGATATCGACCTTCTCAGCATCGACATCGACGGCATCGATTACTGGGTGTGGGAGCAGCTCACCTCGTGCCGCCCGCGCCTCGTGATCGTCGAATACAATCCGTTTCTCGGCGCCGATCGATCCGTGACGATCCCGTACGATCCGGAATTCAACAGGCATCGCTTCGACGTTCCCCGCTTTGCGTACTACGGTGCCTCGCTGCGCGCCCTGGTGAAGCTCGGCGTGCGCAAGGGGTACCGGCTCGTGCTGGTGGAGCCGCGCGGCGTGAATGCGTTCTTCGTCCGCGAGGACATCGCGGCCGATGTGCCCGCACTGGACGTCGGCGCAGTGCCGATCGCGCCGGAGGCGATCGCCGACTTCGGACCCGGCGGGATTTACCCGTTCCTCGATCGCACCGGCCTCGCGCTCATCGAGATTCACTAGCGAGATTTATTAGAGAGAATTCGTCAACGATGATCGTTGGATACAGAGACCTGCGGCAGTACCGGAAGAAAGTGGCGATGGTGGACGGCGCGTTCGATCCGCTGCATCACGGCCACGTCGAGTACTTCACTCGCGCGCGCGAACTCGGTGGCACGCTCCTGTGCAACATCGCGCCCGATGCGTACACCAGCGCCAAGCACGCGCCGCTGCTGCCGGCGGCGCAGCGGGCGGCGGTGATCGATGCGCTGAAGCCGATCGACTTCACCCACGTCAGCCCGGTGGACACCGAGACCGTCCTTCGGGAACTCCAGCCGACGCATTACATCAAAGGCAAGGACTGGGAAGGCCGGCTGCCGCCGGAACAGGTGCGGATCTGCAGGGAAGAAGGCATCGAGATCGTCTTCCTCGACACCGTCCGCGACTCGTCGACCAAGCTGCTGAAGGCATTCGAATCCGGGCCGAACGGCCACGTCGACCTGCCGGCGTTCGAGCACCTGGTCTTCACCCAGAAGGTCATCGAACCTGAGCATTACGATTCGGACTATTTCGTCAGCGACTGGCGCCAGGCCGGCAACGACTACACGATTGAAACCCGCCGCAAAATCGAAGGACGGCACCCGCAGGTAATCAAAGAGGTGTTCCAGCCGAAACGAGTACTGGACCTGGGCTGCGGTCCCGGCGCGCTGATGTTCCTGCTGCAGGAAGTGGGCATCGCCGCCGACGGCGTGGACTTCGCGCCCAGTTCCCGTGAGCTGGCGCCGGCTGAGGTGCGCGACCGGATCACGATTGGACCGGTGGCGGAGCCGAGCATTCCGGACAGCGCCTACGATCTCGTGATCTGCCGCGAGGTGTTCGAGCACCTGACCGTCCTGCAGGTGCGCGAGGGCGTCCGGAACATCTGCCGCATCAGCTCGAAGTTCGCGTACGTGACGACCAGGTTTCACCCGAATCCGGCGACGCTGCTCGACGTCACCACGCAGTTCGACGTCGATCCGTCGCACATCACGCTGCTCAACAAGGATCTGCTCCGGCTGTTCTTCGTGCTCGAGGGATTCCGCCAGCGGAAGGATCTCGAGGATCGGATCGACTGGATGGGCAAGGGCCGCGTACTGGTCTACGAAAAAGTTGAGGACATACATCCATGAACCGTCAGCTCATCATCGGCGACCACATCATCAGCGACGACAGCGATGCATATGTCATCGCGGAGATCGGCCACAACCATCAGGGCAGCGTGAAGACGGCCAAGGAGCTGTTCCAGGCGGCGGCCGAATGCGGCGTCGACGCCGGGAAGCTGCAGAAGCGCGACAACCGCTCGCTCTACACGCGCGAGATGTACGACAAGCCGTACGACAACGAGAACAGCTTTGGCGCCACCTACGGCGAACACCGCGAGGCGCTCGAGTTCGGCAAGTCCGAATACGAGGAACTGCAGGCGGAGTCCGGCCGGCTGGGGATGGCGTTCTTCTCGACGGCCTTCGACCTCAGGAGCGCGGACTTCCTGGCCGAGCTGAACACGCCGGCCTACAAGATCGCCTCGGGCGATCTGAAGAACATCCCGCTGCTGCGCCACGTCGCCAAGATTGGCAAGCCGATGATCGTCAGCACCGGCGGCGGCACCATGGACGACGTGCAGCGCGCCTACGACGTCATCATGCCGATCAACCCGCGGCTGTGCCTGCTGCAGTGCACCTGCGGATACCCGGCGGAGTTCGCCGAGCTCGACCTGCGCGTCATCACCACGTATCGCGAAAAGTTCCCGGAGATCGTCATCGGCTACTCCGGCCACGACAACGGCATCGCCATGCCCGTGGCCGCGTATATGCTCGGCGCACGGATCATCGAGAAGCACTTCACGTTGAACAGGGCGATGAAAGGCACCGACCATCGGTTCTCGCTCGAGCCGGTCGGCATGAAGAAGATGATTCGCGATCTGCAGCGGGTGCGCATGGCGCTGGGCGACGGCCGCAAGAAGGTCTACGCCAGCGAGGCGAGCCCGGTGCTGAAGATGGGGAAGAAGCTGGTTGCCGCCCGCGATCTGCCGGCCGGTCACGTGCTGACCATCGCCGACATCGCGATCAAGAGCCCGGGCGACGGCCTGCCGCCTTACTATCTCGACCAGATCGTCGGCCAGGCGCTGAGCCGTGATGTCCGCGCCGATCAGTCGCTGACGCTCGAGCTCGTCGGCCGGCCCGCTGGTGCCGCGGCAGGAGTGTAGCCACTTTGATGGCAATTGCACCCAGTGACCTCCTTGAACTGACCCTCTGACATGACCGACAGATTCCGCTTGGACGGCCGCGTGGCGGTCGTCACCGGCGCGCTCGGCAATCTCGGGCCCGTCTGGGCGCAGGCATTGCTCGAAGCAGGCGCGACGGTCATCGGCCTGGACCTGCCGGAGGCCAGACCGAACGCCGCGTTCGAGGCTCTGCAGTCGGCACACTCCGGCCGGCTCACGCTGATCGGCGCGAATGTCACCGATCGCGCCGCACTTGGCGCCGCGCGCGACGAGGTGCGTGCGCGCCACGCGGTCCCGTCGGTGCTCGTCAACAACGCCGGCATCGACGCTCCGCCGGCCGCCGCTGGTGGCGGCCACCGGCTCGAGGACATCCCCTTCGACGTGAACCGCCGCATCTTCGAAGTCAACACGCTGGGCTTGTTTCAGGTCACGCAGCTGTTCGGCGGCGACATGGCCAAAGCGGGCCGCGGCTCGATCATCAACATCGGCTCGCTCTACGCATCCGTGTCGCCGGACGCACGCTTCTACGACCACATCGTCAGCGATCCCCCGTTTCTGAAGCCGCCGGCATACGGCGCGTCGAAGGCAGCGGTCGTGAACCTGACGAAGTACTTCGCGACGGCGTGGGGACCGCTCGGTGTCCGCGTGAACACGCTGTCGCCGGGCGGTGTGCTGGCCGCCCAGGATGACCGGTTCAAGTCGAAATTCAACGCCCGGGTTCCGCTTGGGCGCATGGCCAGCCATCAGGATTTGATCGGTCCGCTGCAGTTTCTGGCGTCGGACGCCTCGGCCTACGTGACCGGCGCCGAACTTCGCGTCGACGGAGGTTTCACCGCCTGGTGACCGGGTTTCCTGGGCTCGTCGTGCAGAAGACGCTTCGCGGCGTGAGCCGCGCGAAGAAGCAGGCGCAGCGCGGAGCGAAGCTGGCGCGCTACGTCGCCGGGCGTGTCCGCTCCGCCGAAAAGAGTCTGTACTTCCACCTCCGCGATACACGGGCCGGCCAGGCGCTGCTGCGCGCGGCGACGATCGCCGGCGGCGGCCGGGAACTGCGTGAGCGCCGCCAGATGGCGGCCGACTACGTCAGGACGATCGGCAGGCCGCTGATCGATCCGGCGAAAGGCTGGGGCGCGGTCGCGTTCGACCCTGCCAGCCCCGAATTCAGCGGGGTACTCGCGACGAGCCGCCGCCTGTTCGAGATCAAGAAGGCCAAGATCGCCGAACAGATGGCCGGCTTCGAGCAGTGGGACGCGAAGAAGCAGGCCAAGTTCCTGACGCGGAAACAGTCGTTCTACCGGCACCTCCTCAAGGACGAGGATCTTCGCCGCAATCCCGATCTCGTCGAGTTTGCGTTGAGCGACGCGCTGCTCGGTCCGGTCACGCAGTATCTCGGAATGGTTCCGTACCTGACGCGAGTGGACCTGGTCTATTCGGTGTCGCGCGGGACGGACGAAAAGATCGAAAGCCAGCTGTTCCACCTCGATCACGAAGGGCTGCGGCAGCTCAAGTACTTCATCTACGTCTACGACGTCGGCAAGCCGGAGGGCCCGTTCACGTTTCTCCCGGCCGATACGAGCTTTCGCGTCGTCAACGACGTGCGCAGCTGGAGAAAGCGGCACGGCGGCGGCCAGGACGTGGAATCGCGCCGGTATCTCGACAACGAGATCACCGCGGTCAACGCGGCGCAGGACATCGTGACCGTGAAGGGGGCGACAGGGTCAGGCGTCGCCGTCGACACGTCACGCTGCCTTCATCTGGGCAGCCGCGTCAGTCCCGGCGCCTTCAGGCTGGTCCTCTATCTCCAGTACTGCACCACGCGGGAAATCACGAACGTGTTCGACGTCGATCGCTTCCGGCACGACCGGGTGAAGCATCTGGCGGTCGCGCACAGCGTCGAGCAGGGGCGCGCACTCGCCGACAAGTACGAGATGGGAGGTTGATGCCCCCGGAACGTGTTGCCGGTGCACGCATCGTCCTCGCCGCCGCCGCTGTTGCTGTCCTCGCGTTCGTCTATCGCCTGCCCGATGCCACGTCGCTCATCAACGATCACTTCATGCATGTCGCCTGGGGACGCCAGCTGCTGTGGGGCCGGCTGCCCGTCCGCGACGCCGTGTCGCTGGGCATGCCGCTGCAGACCGGTCTGTCCGCGGCTGCAGAGGGGCTCGTCGGCTATCGACTGCTTTCGGAGGCTCTCGTCATCAGCACGGCCTTTGCGGCCGCGGCCGTCCTGACGTTCGTTCTGGTTCACCGTGCGACCGGCCGCATTGCGGTTGCCGTCGCCGCCGCGCTGCTGGAGATTGCAATCGCGCCACGCACGTACAGCTATCCGAAGCTGATCGTGTACGCGGCTGGCATCCTGCTGCTGTGGCGCTACATCGACCAGCCGTCGAATCGGCGCGCGGTCCATCTCGCGGTCGCGACGGCGCTCGCGTTTTACCTGCGCCACGATCACGGTCTCTATCTGGGTCTTGTCACCGTGGCGGTCATCGCCATGCGCCACGCCCGTGACCTGCGCGCCGCGATGCGGCAGATGACCGTGTATGCCGCCGGCTGCGTGCTGCTGGTCGCGCCGTTCTTCGCCTACGTCGAGGCGTACGGCAGCGTGCGCGAGTACGCACGGGACCTTCGCCAGTTTTCCGCGCGGGAACGTTCCGGCAACCCATTCGTCTGGCCGGCGTGGCCGCTCTCGACCGGCGACAACATCGCCCGGTGGACGACGGAACAGGACCGCGCGGTGCCGATCAACATTCGCTGGACGGATTCGTCGTCTCACGAGACTCGCCGGCAGGCGGCGATCCGCCATCGTCTACAGGTTTCTTCGGCGGGACCGGTCGAGTCCGGCCGGTTCACGCTCTATGACACCAGCACGGTGAACGGCGCCGCGCTCATCAACGATCCGGCCATCGAGGACACGTCGGGCATCGATCGGACGACCGGCGAGGTGTATACGACCGGCTGGTACGTCGGTCCGATCCGGCTGTTGAAAGGCCTCGACACTGCCGCCGGATCGGCCGCGTTCCTGTTCTTCGTGTTCCTGCTGCTGCCGGCCGTCGCCGCGGCCGTTCTGCTGCGAACGACGCGCGCGCCTGGCCCGCTCGGTCAGTGGGAACGCGTCAAGATTGCCGCGGTGGTGCTCGTCGCAATCGTGACCTTTGCCGGCTTTGTTCGCGAAGCGCTGGACGCCCGGATTGGTGATGCCGTCGTCGCCCCCGTGATCCTTGGCGCGTGGTTGTGTGCTGGATTACTGGCCGGCGGACGGCCGTCGGCGTGGCATCGTCTCGCGCGCGTGGCGGTTCTCGCCCTGCTGCTGATTCCTGTGACCAGGAGCGTGGTGGTTGCCGGCGCCGTTGAGCCGCACGTCGAGCGCGCGGAGCCGTTTGCCGTCGCGTGGAAGCGATTGGTGACCAGCCCGCCGTTCGACGCCTGGGCCGCAACTGGAAGCGCCGAGTACCGGGTGGTGCGCTATGTCCGGGAGTGCACCGGTGAGCGCGAGCCGCTGCTCGTCCTCTCGCCGGCGCCGCAGATTTACTACTACGCGGATCGCCCCTTCGCCGGCCGCATGGGCTGGTACATGGAGGGCTACTACAGTTCGGAATTCAATCAACGCGAGAACGCCGCCGCGCTCGAGGAAGATCGGCCGGCCATCGCGATTATCGACGCCGGTCGCGAATCGAAGGATCTGGCGACGCATCCGGCGGCGCTTGCATATCTGGCACGCAACTATCATCAGGTCGGTGAGTTGCCTGGCGCTGATGGAACAGCTCTCCGCGTGTTCGCCCGCAACGATCGTCAGGCGGCGTCAACACATCCCGACGCCGGCTGGCCCTGTTACCGCTGAGCCAAGGATTCGAAACTGATGCCCAACGTGCAAGCCGCGAAACAAAACGTCGCCTGGAGGATCCGTCGCGCGGCGGCGCAGATGAAAGAGGCGCGCAAGAAGCTGTACTACCGGGTCCGCGAGACGCCGACGGGCCACGCGCTGCTGCAGGCCGCGGAGTTCATGCGTTCGCCGCGCGATCATCGGCTGCGGCGAAGCGTTGGTCAGGAATACATCGGCCGTACTGCTGCCCCCGTGATGGATCAAGACAAGGGGTACGGGGTCACCTCGGTTGAGCGGTTCGAGAACTTCGATGCTGTCGTCGGCGCGTCACGTGCGCTCTTCGAGCGGAAGAAAGCGGCGATCGAAGAGGAGCTCGCCGGGTTTTCCAGCTGGCACGAGCGGAAGCAGCAGAAGTACCTGAAGCGAAAAGACAAGTTCCTGCGCAACCTGCTCAACGACAAGGACCTGCGCCGGAATCCGGAGCTCCTCGATTTCGCGCTCAGCGATCCGGTGCTCGGCATGGCGGCGCGGTACCTCGGCGCGATTCCGTACCTCTGCCGCGTTGACCTCGTCTATTCGCTGCCACGCGCGACCGGAGACAACATCGCGAGTCAGTTGTTCCACGTCGATCCCGAAGGGCTCACGCAGGTGAAGTTTTTCATCCACCTCTACGACGTGGGTGAGCCCGAGGGACCCTTCACGTTCATCCCCGCCGACGACACGACGCGGATTCTCGCGGCCATCCGTGCGCTTCGGCGCCAGCAGGGCAAGCCGCACGTCGGCCGGTACCTCGACGAGGAAATCGCTGCCGTCGGCGGAACGAATTCGATCGTCCGCTTGAAGGGCCCGACGGGCAGCGGCGTCGCCATCGACACGTCGCGCTGTCTGCACATGGGCAGCCGCGTGCAGCCCGGCGCGTTCCGCCTCTGTCTCTATTTGCAGTACTGCACCACCGCCGAGCAGACGAACGTGTTCGACGTCGGCCGCTACAAGAAGGACCGCGTGCGCACGCTCGCGATCAAGCACAGCGTCGCGGCCAACGCCAATCGGATCATCGAACCCGCACAGATGGCGTGAAGCGCCCGCCCGTCATCGTCCTGAGCGGCACCGCGCTGCTCCTGGTGGTCGTGCTTCGGGGCATCCTCGACCCGTCCGTCGATCGGCTGCCCGGAATCGATTCCGGCAACATTTACGCGTGGGAGGTCTACACGCGCTCGGTGCTGGCGGATTGGAAGCTGCCGTACTGGAACCCCTATCACTTCGCCGGCACACCGCATCTCGCCGATCCGCAGACGACGGTGCTCTATCCGCCGGCGATGCTTCTGCGATGGCTGCCTGTGCCTGCGTTTCTCGGCTGGATGCTGGCGCTGCACCTGTGGATCGCCGGCGCCGGTACCTTGTTCGCCGCGCGGGCCATCGGCGCGGGCTGGATTGCGGCATCGGCGGCGGCCGTGGCGGTCATGCTTGGCGGCAGCGTATCGGGATGGATTCACGGCGGCCACCTGCTGCTGATCTATTCAGCCGCGTGGGTTCCGTGGGCGTTGGGGCTGTCGATTGTTTCCGTACGTTCGGGCCGCCTCGTTCCAGATGGTCGTCTGGTCGCCGTCCTGGCGTTGCAGTTCCTCACCGGCTACCTGCAGGGCAGCCTGTACCTGGCCGCGGCGGTGGCGTCGTACTTCATCTTCTCGGCACTGTGGCCGCCGTCTACGAGGCGCGCCTCACAAGGCGCGCCCCACGTATTGGACGATGTCCAAGGCCCGTCTCACATATCGGACGACGTGCACGGCAGCCGCGTGCCGCGGTGGGCGCCGCTCGCGCAACTGGCGCTGCTGGGGGGGCTGTGCGCGGGCGCTGCGGCCTTTCAGCTGCTGCCGACGGCAGTGCTGGTTGCCGAGGCCGGCCGCAGCGGCGGGTTGCCGTACCGTGAAGCACTCGATGGAAGCTGGCAGGCAACGGACCTTGCCACGCTCCTGTTTCCCTTTTACGGCCTCGCCGAAGACCCGCCGTACCGGATGCTTCCCGATCGCCTCGCCTACGTCGGCTGGATTCTGATCGCGTTTGCTCCGTTTGCGTTTTTTACCCGCGCGCGTCTTCGTCTGGCGATGTTCCTCGGCACCCTCGTTGCCCTCGTCTTTATCGTTGCACTTGGTGACGCCGGTGGCTTGTTCCGCCTCCATTACGCGCTGTTTCCAGGACTGCGGGTCCCCGGACGCATTCTGTTTCTTGCCACTTCCGGTCTCGCGCTCCTGGGAGCGCTCGGCCTCGAATCGTTTGTATCGCTCGCCGCGCGCCGGGAATGGATTCGAATGGCTGTGCCGGCAGTGATCAGCGGCGCTGCCGCGTCGATTGCTGCGTATGCGGCTTTCGGTGCGTCGCAGCCAGCGATTCCTCCGGTTCACGGGTGGCCATGGATTCCAATCCTTCTGAGTGGCGGACTGGTCGCAATCGTCGCTTCAGGGATGTCGGGTTGGCGGCGGCTGGCGTTGGCCACGGCGCTCGCCGCCGTCGTCCTCGATCTGACGACACTGAGTCTCGGCGCGGTTGGAACGATTCCCGTTGAGACGGAAGCGGAGATCCGCCAGTGGATCGGCCCGCCTGTCGGTGGCCGTGCAATCTCACTGTGCGAAAACAGGATCAGCGCACGCGAGTTTCTTCAGAACCGCGAGCCGACGCTCGACGGTCTGCCCGGGCTTCACCTGCGCGACTACGCGGACTGGGCCTTCATGGCCAAGAGCGGCGACGTTCCACCCGGTGGCGGCCTCTACCATCGCATTGGCGGGGAAGGTGACCAGCCGGCACGGCGCGACTTGCTCGACATGGCCAACGTCTCGCGCATCGTGGCCTGCACGCATGGCGCCGACGGCCGGCTGACGGGGATGGACATTCAACGCAACGAGCGTTCGTGGCCGCGGGCCGTGTGGGTCTGCGGTGCCGAGGAGGTGTCGCGCCGCGAGGCCATTGCGCGCATCATCCGTGGACGCTACGACGCGTCCGGCGGTCTGCAGCCGCGTCATTACATCAAGCTCCGGTGGGCGGCGGGCGTGCACGATGCCCGGCGCGCGGAACTGGAGCGGGTGCATCACCTGCAAGACGGCGTCGTCGTCGAAGGTGTGACCTGGAAGTATCTGCTCGGCGACGCCTCGCTCGACGGAGTATTGGCCATCATGCGCGATCCCGAGGTCGAGGACACGCACGGCGTCGACCGTGCGACCGGTGCGTTCATGCCGACCGACGAATTGCAGGACTCGATTCCCGAAATCACGGGCGACGTCACCAGGACACTCATGCCCTCGACGGCCGCGTGTGCAGGGCGGGGCGACGTGAACGTTCGCGTGATGGACCAGCCCGACGGGCGCGTCGTGGCGCAGGTCGATGCGCCGGCCGACGGCTATGTCTTTTTCAGCGAGCCGTATTACCGCGAGCGCCGCGCCTCGGTTGACGGCCGCCGCGTGCCGATGCGCAAGGCCAATCTGACCTTTACCGCGGTCGCCGTTCCAGCCGGCCGCCACGACGTCGAGCTGCGTTACGTGCCGTCGAGTTTCTACGTCGGCTCTCTCATCAGCGGCGTGACGGCCGCCGGGTACGCATTCGTCTTCGTCAGACGTCCGCGAAGGAAGGCGCGCTGACGTGACGATCCTGCTCCACGTGACGCTGATGACGATGCTCCGGCATTTCGAGAGCGTCCTGCTGGCACTGGCCGAACGAGGTCATCGCGTCCGCGTGGCGCTGCCGAACCGGCGTCCGGATCTGCTGCCGCCGCCGGCGCTTGCCGATCATCCGTCGATTTCCTTTGTTCGAGCACCCGCCACCCGCGGCGACGCGTGGGCGCATCCGATCCATGAGATGCGATCGCTGCGCGACTACCTGCGCTACCTCGAAGCGCGGTACGACGGCGCGCCGAAGCTGCGCACACGGGCGCTGCGGAAGATGGTGGCGGCCGTCACGCGCGAGCACCAGTCGCATCTGGCTGCGCACTGTCCGCACTGCGATGAGCGCATCGTCGACGACCAGGTCGGGCGCATCATGCTCGCCTTCAAGAAGGAAGGGCGCCGCAACCTGTCCGCCATGCTCGGCCTCATGGAGGCGACCATACCGAGCGACACGTCGATCGAAGCCTTTCTCACCTCCGAGGCTCCCGACGTCGTCCTGGTGACGCCGCTCATCAACTTTGGCTCGTACCAAGCCGATTACGTGAAGAGCGCACAGGCGCTCGGCATCCCCGTCGGGTTTCCGGTCTTCAGCTGGGACAACCTGTCCAACAAGGGATTGATTCACGTCGCGCCCGATCGGGTGTTCGTCTGGAACGATCGGCAGCGGATCGAGGCGGTCAAGATGCACGGCGTGCCGGCCGAGCGGGTGGTCGTCACCGGTGCGCCGCGTTTTGACCAGTTCTTCCTGATGCAGCCGGGGCAGTCGCGCGATTCGTTCTGCGCCGGGTTTGGACTCGAACCGAAGCACCCGATCGTGACGTATCTGTGCTCGTCGGAGTTCGTGGCGGGCCACGAGGTGGCTTTCGTCGAGCGCTGGATCGCCGAGCTCCGCCGCGACCGGACGCTCGCCGAATGCGGAATCCTGATTCGGCCGCATCCGCGCGAGCAGAAGCAATGGCGGACGTTCTCGCCGGCTCGCGGGGTGGCCGTCGCGTTCCCGCGCGCGCTCAATTCCGACCAGACGCTCTTCGACACCGTGTATCACAGCGCCGCCGTGGTCGGCCTCAATACCAGCGCCGAGCTCGAGGCGGGCATCGTCGGCCGCCCGGTGTTCACCATCCTCGCGGGCGACGAGGCCGAGGGACAGGAAGGCACGATTCACTTCAAGTATCTGTTGAAGGACCAGCACGGCTTCGTCGAGGTCGCTCCCGACTTCGAGACGCATAAGAAACAGCTGACCGCCGCGGTCCGAGGCGAGTACGACGCCGGCACGATGCGGCGGCTCGTCGAGCGCTTCGTGCGGCCGCATGGAGGATCGCAGCCCGCCACGCCGCTTCTGGTGTCGGCGATCGAGGATCTGGCCCGCAGCAAACGTCCGCACGTCCAGGAGGCAGCCCGTGTCTAGGACTGGCTCCTAGGGGAGCGATATGCCCATAGCACCAGACGTCGTCCTTGGGACGGACGTCAAGATCTTTCACCCGACGCTCGTGAACCTGTACGGCTGCCGTATCGGCGACGACACGAAGATCGGCACGTTCGTCGAGATTCAGAAGAACGCCGTCATTGGCCGCCGGTGCAAGATTTCATCGCATACATTCATCTGCGAAGGCGTGACCATCGAAGACGACGTGTTCGTGGGTCACGGGGTGATGTTCATCAACGATCGCCGGCCGCGGGCGACCGCCGACGGACGGCTGCAGACCGAGGAGGACTGGACCGTCGTGCCGACGCTCATCCGGCGGGGCGCGTCGCTCGGCAGCGGCGCCGTGATTCTGTGCGGTGTCACCATCGGCGAGAACGCCATGATCGGCGCCGGAGCCGTGGTCACGCGCGATGTGGCTCCGGGAGAAACAGTGGCGGGAGTGCCGGCGCGTCTCCTCGCAGCGCGGACGCTATCGTGAACAGCGGAGCGAGGAGCGCCGCATGATCCGGATCGGGGTCATTGGCTACGGCTACTGGGGGCCGAACGTGGTCCGCAACTTCGCGGAGCTCGCGGAGGCTCAGGTCACCGTCGTCTCGGACCAGCGTCCGGAGCGTCTGGCACAGGCGCAACGCCGGTATCCCGGCATTCGAACGACCACCGATCCGCTGGATCTGATCGCGGACCCTGCCGTCGATGCCGTCGCCATCGTCACGCCGGTCGCGTTCCATTTCGAGCTGGCGAGCGCGGCCCTGCGCGCCGGCAAACACGTGCTCGTCGAGAAACCGATGGCCTCGACCAGCGATGAGGCCCGCCGGTTGATTGACGAAGCCGCCCGGCGGCGGCTCGTGCTGATGGTCGATCACACCTTCGTGTACACCGGCGCCGTGCAGAAGATGCGCGAGCTCGTCGCCGGCGGAGAGCTGGGCGACGTCCATTACTACGATTCGGTCCGCATCAACCTCGGCCTCTTTCAGCACGACGTCGACGTGCTCTGGGACCTCGCCGTTCACGACCTCTCGATCATGGACTTCATCCTGACGCAGCAGCCGATGGCGGTCTCCGCCACAGGGCTGGCGCACGTGCCCGGCCGCCCGACGAACATTGCCTACATGACGATGTTCTTCGACAGCCCGATGATCGCGCACGTGCACGCGAGCTGGCTGGCGCCGGTGAAAGTGCGGCGCACGCTGCTCGGCGGCAGCAGACGCATGATCGTCTTCGACGATCTGGAGACGAGCGAGAAGATCAAGGTCTACGACCGCGGCATTTCCGTCGATTCCAGTCCGGAGAACGTCTACCAGATGCTCGTCGGCTACCGCACCGGCGACATGTGGGCGCCGAAGCTTGCGGTGACGGAGGCGCTGCAGGTCGAGGCGGCGCACTTCGCTGACTGCGTGGCGCGAGGCGTGCGGCCGCAGAGCGATGGCGAGTCCGGCCTGCGCGTCGTCCGCCTGCTCGAGGCGGCATCCGCGTCGATGCAGCAGCACGGGCGGCCGGTCGACATTCAGGGAGTGGCTGCCGGGTGATTCCATACGCGGATCTGCGCCGTCAGTACCGGGCCATCAAGCCGGAGATCGACAAAGCCGTGCTGCGCGTGCTGGACAGCACGCAGTTCATCCTCGGCGAGGAGGTTGTGGCGTTCGAACGGGAGTTCGCCGCCTACTGTGGAACGGCCGACGCCATCGGGGTGAACTCGGGAACCAGCGCGCTCCATCTCGCGCTGCTCGCGGCCGGCATCGGGCCCGGCGACGAAGTGATCACCGTGCCGTTTACCTTCGTGGCGACTGCGGCCGCGATCGTCTACACCGGAGCCACGCCGGTCTTCGTCGACATCGATCCCGGGACGTTCACGATGGCCCCGGCGGCGATCGAGCAGGTCATCACACCGCGCACGAAGGCCATCATGCCCGTTCACCTCTACGGGCATGCCGCCGACATGGATCCGATTCTCGACATCGCGCGACGCCGCGGCCTCGTCGTGATCGAAGACGCGGCGCAGGCGCACGGCGCGACCTACAACGGGCGCCCGTGCGGGTCGATCGGCGCGATGGCGGCGTTCAGCTTTTACCCCGGCAAGAATCTCGGCGCGTATGGTGAAGGCGGCGCCGTGGTCACGAATGATCCGGCGCTGGCGAAGAAGATTCGCGTCATGCGGAGCTGGGGTGAAGAGCGCCGCTACGAGCACAGCGTCAAGGGATTCAACTACCGGATGGACGGCATTCAGGGCGCCATCCTGCGCGTGAAGCTGCGTCATCTCGACGCCTGGACGGACGCTCGCCGCGCGCGCGCGGCGGATTATGCACGCGCGTTCGCCGGAACCGGCATCGCCACGCCCGTTGAGCGTCCCGACTGCCGCCACGTGTATCACGTCTATGCCGTCCGGCTGTCGCAGCGCGATTCGACGCGCGCGGCGCTTCAGGCAGCCGACATTCAGACGGGTGTGCATTACCCGATCCCGATTCATCTGCAGCCGGCGCACGCGGACCTCGGCTACGGGCCGGGGGATTTTCCCGTGTCCGAGCAGGCCGCCGCACAGGTGCTGTCGCTGCCGATGTTTCCGGAGATGACGGTCGAACAGGTGGAGCAGGTCGCGGCAGCGGTGCTCGCGGCGGAGCGAGTGCCGGCGCGCGGCTAGCGGGCTAGAGGACACGGAGTGCACGGAGGTAACGGTCTCACAGGAGGAACGAAGGAACGGGGACGAACGGAGTTTTCTTAGCCACGAAGGACACGAAGATCACGAAGGCCACGAGGTCGGGAGGCCGTTCGATTGGCCGCCGAAGGCGGGCTGCCGCGATGGACGAGAGCGCAAATACAAACCGCTCTGGCGCCATCAGCGGCTTGTATTTGCGCTCTCGTACATCGCGGCTGTCGGCGTGCTTTGCACGCCGACCAATCGAACGGCCGACACTTCGTTCGTCTTCGTTTCTCCGTTGCTCCTGTGAGACCGTTTCCTTCGCAACCTCCACGACCTGCAAGGTGACTCCCTTGCCGAAGATGGCGCAGGGGCGCGTAGGTTAGAGGACTTCGTCGACCAGATCCGCGACGTGCAGACCGATCGACAGGCACGACGTCAGACCGGGGGATTCAATGCCGGCGGCGTGGACGACCCGCGGTGACAGCGTGTCCCGGGCAATGAAGAAGTCCGCATAGGACACGTCCGGCGGATGAAACTTGGGCCGGATCCCGCTGCCGCCCAACCGGAGGTCGGTGAGCGAGAGCTCCGGCAGCAACAGACGCGCCGGCTCGAGGAAGTCCTCGACCGGGATCCGCTGCTCTTCATAGTCGTCCTTGCGATCGAGATAGCAAACGGTCGGACCGAGCGTGACGTTGCCGTGAATGGTCTTGCTCAGGTGCACCCCTAGTCCGTGTGTGTGCGGCAACGGGTAGACCAGGGCGTTCACCATCTGCCGTCTGGCCGGTACCAGCTCCGCGTACTCGCCGCGGCACGGATAGATTCGGAACCGCTCCCCGCCGAGCGCGGCGGCGACGTCGTCCGCGTAGAGTCCGGCCGCGTTGACCA
The DNA here is from genome assembly GCA_050742535.1 of Vicinamibacterales bacterium. Taxonomy (GTDB): domain Bacteria; phylum Acidobacteriota; class Vicinamibacteria; order Vicinamibacterales; family UBA2999; genus Gp6-AA40. The sequence continues at coordinate 17,177 of JBOGIQ010000046.1, forward strand.
CAGAGCGCGCCAGAATGCGCTCGGCCGGTGTGTGCAGTTCGATCCCATCCGGTCGCACGTCACTCCCCGTCAGTGGCGTGCCGGTCAGAAGCGCGACATCGCCCTCGACGCACAGTCGTGCCAGGGTCCTGACGAGTGCTTCGGCCTCGAGGATGCCGGAGTGCGGGGAGAACAGCGCCGCGTGTGCATGGACATGCGGCTCTCGACCGCGTATGAACGCGGCATCGACGATGGCGAGGTCTTCGACGCCGTTGGCGGCGCCTCGCTCGCGAAGCGTGTCGAGCGCGGCGATCTCCGCGTCGTCGTGCACGACGACCAGTTTTCCGCAGCGCTTGAAGGGAATGTTGTAGGCCTCGCAGAACGCGTACAGCAGCCGCGCGCCAGCGACACAGTGTTGTGCCTTCAGCGATCCGGGCGGGTAGTAGATCCCGGCATGAATCACCTGACTGTTCCGCGTGCTGGTACCGGCGCCCGGCCGCGGCTCACGTTCGAGCACACACACGCTGCGGCCCCGCTCCGCAAGCGCTCTCGCCGCGGCGAGGCCGACGACGCCGGCGCCGATAACCGCCGTATCGACTGTTTCCATCCCTTAGTGGCGCGTCCGTCCCAAGTCCGGACCGGCTGCGCCGCTCGCACCCCACCGCGCAAGCGTGCGCGGCGGGGACCCCGCGTTGTCGCGGCCGGACGTCCGCGGTCGAATCTCGTTGCTGGGAGTACTCTTCCAGTTCAAGCGAGCCATAAAATGAGACCGTTGCAGCAGTCTAACGCGACCCCGTTGCGCGTGCTCGTGACCGGGGCCGCCGGACGGCTTGGCGCCGCGATCGTCGAGGCGTTTGCCGACGCGCAGGTCATCGCCCATGCCCGCTCGTCGCTGGACATCACCGACGCCGCGGCCGTGTCCGGCGCAGTCCGAGCGGCGCGTCCCGACGTGATCATCAACTGCGCGGCGTTCAACGACGTCGACGGTGCCGAGTCGGCGCCGCTGGCCGCGCTCGCGGTCAACGCCTTTGCGCCGAGAAATCTTGCGCGCGCGGCGCGCGACGCGGGCGCCACATTCGTCCACTACGGCACCGATTTCGTCTTCGATGGCAAGACCACGGAGCCCTGGGACGAGACGGCGCAGCCGTCGCCGCAGAGTACGTACTCCGCGTCGAAGCTGCTCGGCGAATGGTTTGCCCTCGATGCGCCACGTGCGTACGTGCTGCGCGTGGAGAGCCTCTTTGGCGCTGTCAGCAACTGGACCGGCAGAACCGGGACGATGGATTCGATCGTCGCGGGGCTCGAGAACGGCCGCGAGGTACGGGTATTCACCGATCGAATCGTGTCGCCGAGCTATGTGCCCGATATCGCCGCAGCGACACGACACCTGATTCGCACAAATGCACAGCCGGGGCTGTATCACTGTGTGAATGCCGGTCAGGCGACGTGGTACGAGGTTGCGCAGGCAGCGGCCGAGCTGCTACGCGTCAGCCCCCGGTTAATCCCCGTCAGCGTGCACGACGTACAGTTGAAGGCGCGGCGCCCGCAGTTCTGCGCGCTGAGTCCCCGAAAGCTGGCGGCCGCGGGTTTTGCGATGCCGCCCTGGCAGGAGGCGATGCGCCGGTGGCTGCAGGGCCGCGCGATCTCGACGATAAAATGAAGAGCGATGGTTAAGCGCGCGATCATCAGCGGGATCACTGGTCAGGATGGGTCGTACCTGGCGGAGCTGCTCCTCGCGAACGGGTACGAAGTGATCGGTGTCGTGCGTCGATCGAGCACGCCGAATTACTGGCGGATCGAGCACATCTTGGATCGCATCACGCTTCGGCCCGCCGATCTGCTCGACCAGCTCTCCCTGCTTCGCTTGATCCAGGACGTGCGCCCGCACGAGTTCTACAATCTGGCCGCGATGTCGTTCGTGCCGGCGTCGTGGGACCAGCCGCTGCTGACCGGCGATTTCAACGCCATGGGCGTGACACGTCTGCTCGAGGCCGTGCGCCATGTCGACCCCGCGATCAAGATTTACCAGGCCTCGTCGAGCGAGATGTATGGGCGCGTGCGGGAGGTCCCGCAGACGGAGATGACGCCGTTTTACCCGCGCAGCCCCTACGGCGTGTCGAAAGTGTTCGGCCATTACATCACCGTGAACTACCGTGAGAGCTACGGGCTGTTCGCCGTCTCCGGCATTCTGTTCAATCACGAGTCGCCGCGGCGGGGCGTGGAGTTCGTCACGCGCAAAGTGACCGATGGCGTCGCCCGCATCAAGCTGGGCCTGGCGGACCACCTGGCCCTTGGAAACCTGGACGCGATGCGCGATTGGGGATTCGCGGGCGACTACGTCCGGGCCATGTGGTTGATGCTCCAGCAGCCACAGGCCGATGACTACGTCATCGCGACCGGCGTTTCTCATTCGGTCAAGAACCTGGTGGAGATCGCGTTCGGACACGCAGGTCTGGAGTGGAAAAAGTACGTCCGGACTGATGATGCGCTGCTTCGGCCCGCCGAGGTCGATCACCTCATCGGCGATGCCTCGAAGGCGAAACGCGTCCTCGGCTGGCAGCCGAAGGTGACGTTCGAAAGCCTCATTCAGATGATGGTGGACGAGGATCTCAGGAGACTATCGTCGCAGCCACGTCCAGGGCCGGTCGCTGTCTCCCGATAAGATCCCACACTTCCTCAAACGGAGATCCATGCCCCTGAAGGAGAAGCTCGAAACGCGTCAAGCCAGAATCGGCGTCATTGGTCTCGGGTACGTCGGGCTGCCGCTTGCGGTCGAGTTCGCCAGGGCCGGATTCGATGTCACCGGCTTCGACGTCGACGAATCGAAGGTGTCGGAGCTCAACGCCGGCCGCAGCTACATCCTCGACGTCAAGACCGAGGACGTCGCGCACTGCGTCACAACCGGCAAGCTGCGCGCGACCACCGACATGTCGAAGCTCGGCGAGATGGACGCGGTCGACATCTGCGTGCCGACGCCGCTGCGCAAGACGAAGGATCCCGACATGTCGTATGTCGTGTCCGCGGCCGAGCAGATTGCCAAATACCTGCATCCGGGCATGTTGATCGTCCTCGAATCGACGACGTATCCCGGGACGACCGCCGAGGTGCTGCAGCCGATGTTCGAGGCGCGCGGGCTGACGGTCGGCGAGGACTTCTACCTGGCCTTTTCGCCCGAACGGGTCGATCCGGCGAACGAGAAGTTCAACACCCGCAATACCCCGAAGGTCGTGGGCGGAACAACGCCGGCCTGCTCGGACGTGGCCGCCGCGCTCTACTCCGCCGCGGTGGACACGGTCGTTCCCGTCAGCTCCACACAGGTCGCCGAGATGGTGAAGCTGCTGGAGAACACGTTCCGCGCGGTGAACATCGGGCTCGTCAACGAGATTGCCCTGATGTCACACCGGATGAACATCGACGTCTGGGAGGTCATCGACGCCGCCAAAACAAAGCCGTTCGGCTTCATGCCGTTCTATCCGGGTCCGGGCCTCGGCGGCCACTGCATTCCGATCGACCCGTTCTATCTGTCCTGGAAGGCGAAGCAGTCGGGTTTCGAGTGCCGCTTCATCGAGCTGGCCGGCCATGTCAACGGCTCCATGCCGGAGTACGTGGTCGAGCGCATCAGCGAGGCGTTGAACACGAAGAAGAAGGCGATCAACGGCGCGCGCATTCACCTGTTCGGCATCGCCTACAAGAAGGACGTCAGCGACATGCGCGAGTCGCCGGCGCTGGACATTCTGCAGCTGCTGCACCGGCGCGGCGCGGAGCTGAGCTACACGGATCCCTACGTGCCGTCGCTCCAGGAGGGAGCGGTGTGCCTGCAGTCGATTGCCGAAGACGCCGTGGACGGGATTGACTGCGCGGTGATCGCGACGGACCACAAGGCGTTCAACTATGCGGCGATGCCAGGACGATTCCCGCTCGTTGTCGACACGCGCAACGCGCTGAAGGGGAATCCGGCGAAGAACGTTTTCCGTTTGTAAAAGGCCGACGTAAACGTCGGCCTCTACCGTCCAACCATCCCTTCGACCGGGCTGCTCGCCGTGGCGTACATCTTTCGCGGAATGCGGCCGGCGAGATGCGCGAGCCGGCCGGCCAGCACGGCGTGTTTCATCGCGGTGGCCATGGCCACCGGGTCTTCCGCGCCGGCAATCGCCGTGTTCATCAGCACCGCGTCGGCGCCGAGCTCCATCGCGATCGCCGCATCCGACGCTGTGCCGACGCCGGCATCGACGATCACCGGCACCCGCGCGAACTCGCGGATGATCCGCATGTTGTTCGGATTCTGAATGCCGAGGCCTGATCCGATCGGCGCGCCGAGCGGCATCACGGCCGCCGCTCCGGCATCCTGCAGCTTCCGGCAGGCGATCGGATCGTCGTTCGTGTAGGGCAGCACGACGAAGCCTTCACGGACGAGCACCTGCGTCGCCTCGATGAGCGCTTCGTTGTCGGGGAACAGCGTCCGCTCATCGCCGATCACTTCGAGCTTGACCCAGTTGGACAGGCCCGCCTCGCGCCCGAGGCGCGCTGTCCTGATCGCCTCGTCGGCTGTATAACAGCCCGCCGTATTCGGCAGGATGAACATCCGATTCGTGTCGATGTAGTCGAGGAGCGACTCGCGCGATCGATCGGAGATGTTCACGCGCCGCACCGCGACGGTGACCATGTCGGCGCCCGACGCTTCGTGCGCCCGTGCCATCACGGCGTGCGACGAGTATTTGCCGGTGCCGATGATCAGTCGCGATGCGAACGTGCGGCCGGCAATGACGAACGGGGAATCAGTCATTCAGAAATCCAACCTCAACGCCCAACCCTCAACCGCCAACTACTAACCACCGCCGACGAAATTCACGATCTCCACCGAATCGCCATCGTTGACGATCACCTCGGGAAACCGCTGGCGCTTGATGATGGTGAGGTTGTGCTCGACGGCAACCCGCCGCGCGTCGATCTCGAGCTTGTCGAGCAGGGCGACCACCGAGAGGGGCTGCTCGATTTCGAACGGCTCACCGTTGAGGGTAATCTGCACCATAATTCGTGTCTTTTTAGTCTCCGGCTTCGGCCGGAGCCTGTCAAACGCCCCCGCCTTGGTAGAATCGAAAGATTCTGCCATTCGCTGATTTCGACACCTAGATGAACGGATCTCTGCACACGATGCCGCTGGGCATCGCCGGGTTTACCTACGCCGACCTGTACCAGCCTTCCCGCCTCCGCGACCTGCATGACCTGTTCTGTAAGCGCGTGGCGGCGGAGGATCCCTCGCTGTGGGCGCTGTGGGACGCCTATCGCACGGCTCCCGAATCCGTCACCTCGCCGATCGAGCGTTCCGATCTCATCGTGCGCCTGGCGCCGCACCTCAGCAGGTTCGTGGCGGCGCTGTTCAACGTCGGCGACGCGGCCGCCGGGGTGATGAGCACGACCGGCAGCCTCGAGCCGCTGTTCCGATTCAAGATCGATTTCGTGCGCAAGCGGGCGCTGCCGCTGGTCAAGGGCGGCGCGCGGGTCACCCTGACCGCCGACGATCTCGCCACGGTCAGGGAACTGGCGCGTCCCTGGGCGCACCTCGATCACGAACAGGCGATCGCCATGGCCGGCTGCGGCCTGCTCGATCGCGAAGCGGCCGCCCGCGAGCTGGGGAACGAACAGGAGAAGGCGGAGATTGCCGCCACGGTGGACGCGCTGAAACGCTGGTGCGCCGCCTGTCTGCATGACCACGACTACAAGTCATGGGTGATCTTCCGGTTTCCCGAAACGCTCGACTACTTCAACCTCGTCCACGTCCAGCGGCCCCGCCCGGATCTCCCCGAAGCGATGCTCGGTCCGGACAACCGCCTGCGGCGGCGCGATGGGTTCGCGCTGACCGATCCGCGCTGGACGCCGCGCGAAAACGTCAGCGAGATCCACTACTGCGTGTTGTGCCACGAGCGCGACAAGGATTCGTGCTCGAAGGGCCTGCGCGACAAGGAAGGGAAGATCGTCAGCAATCCGCTCGGCATCCCGCTGCCCGGCTGCCCGCTCGACGAGAAGATTTCCGAGATGCACATGGTCCGGAAATCGGGAGACGCGATCGGCGCCCTGGCCATAATCGTTGTCGACAACCCGATGTGCCCGGGCACGGGCCACCGCATCTGCAACGACTGCATGAAGGCCTGCATCTACCAGAAGCAGGAGCCGGTCAACATTCCTCAGATCGAGACCGGTGTGCTGACGGACGTGCTGCGCATGCCGTGGGGCGTCGAGATCTACGGGCTGCTGACGCGATGGAATCCGCTCAACATCCGCCGGCCGTACGCGCTGCCGTACAACGGGCGGAACGTCCTCGTCGTCGGCCTCGGACCGGCCGGCTACACGCTCGCGCACTACCTGCTCAATGAAGGCTTCGGCGTGGTGGCGATCGACGGACTGAAGATCGAACCGCTGCCGGCCGAATTGACCGGCGGCGGCGGCCGGCCACCGCGCCCGATCGAGCAATGGGACGACGTCTACCGGCAGCTGGATGAGCGCGTGCTCGAGGGATTCGGCGGCGTCTCCGAGTACGGCATCACCGTCCGCTGGGACAAGAACTTCCTGACGCTGCTGCACCTGACGCTCGCCCGTCGCGATCGGCTGCGCATCTACGGCGGCGTCCGCTTCGGCGGGACGATTCCTGTCGACGACGCATGGGGCTACGGTTTCGACCACGTGGCGATTGCGGCAGGCGCGGGGCGCCCGACCGTGATCGATATGAAGAACAACCTCGTGCGCGGCGTCCGCAAGGCCAGCGATTTCCTGATGGCGCTTCAGCTGACGGGTGCGTTCAAGCGGGGTGCGCTGCCCAACCTCCAGGCGCGGCTTCCCGCCGTCGTCATCGGCGGCGGCCTGACGGGCATCGACACGGCCACCGAGCTGTTCGCGTATTACACGGTCCAGGTCGAGAAGACGCTCGAGCGCTACGAGCTGTTGTGCGGCGAGTCCGGTGAGCAGTCCATCAGATCGGGCTACGACGCGGAAGAACTGCAGGTCCTCGACGAGTTCCTCGAGCACGGACGTGCCGTTCGGGCGGAGCGGGCGCGCGCGAAGGCTGCCGGAGAACAGCCGGATTTCATCCCGCTCGTGCGCAGCTGGGGCGGCGTCACCCTCGCGTATCGGAAACGGATGATCGATTCACCGGCCTACCGCCTCAATCACGAGGAGGTGGTGAAAGCGCTCGAAGAGGGGATTTGGTTTGCCGAAAACCTGGATCCGCGCGAGGTCGTCGTCGACGGGGCCGACCACGCCAAGGCGCTGGTGTTCAAAGGACCGAACGGGCCCGTCGAGCTCCCTGCCCGCACGATTCTCGTCGCGGCCGGCACCTCGCCGAACGTGACCTACGAGAAGGAACAGCCAGGCACGTTCCAGCTCGACTCGAAGCGGCGTTTCTTCCAGGGCTACCGCGCGGAGGGCTCCGGATCGCACGTTTCGTTGCAGCCCGATTCCTCGGGATTCTTCACGTCCTACAACCACGGCGGGCGGCTCGTTTCGTACTACGGCGACAACCATCCGCTGTACGCCGGCAACATCGTCAAGGCGATGGCGTCGGCCAAGGATGGGTATCCGAAGGTGACGGCTCTCTTTTCAGACGAGCTGTCCCAACTGGATCCGGCGAAACAGCCCGAACGGGAAGAGGCGTGGTCGTCTCTGGTGAAGCGGCTGGACGACGACCTGCTGGCGCGCGTTGAGTACGTTCAGCGCCTGACCGAGACCATCGTCGAAGTCGTCGTGCGGGCGCCCGCCGCGGCGCGCCACTTCCAGCCGGGACAGTTCTATCGGCTGCAGAACTACGAGGCGCTCGCTCCCCGCGCCAGCAACAGCACCGAGTCGCCGCTGCTGATGGAAGGCATCGCGCTGACCGGTGCGTGGGTCGACCGCGGCAAGGGGCTGCTGTCGCTGATCGCGCTCGAAATGGGCGTCTCCAGCCGCTTGTGTGCGTACCTGCGCGCTGGCGAGCCGGTCGTGGTCATGGGACCGACCGGTACGCCGACCGAGATTCCACGAGGCACCGACGTGCTGCTTGCCGGCGGCGGTCTCGGCAATGCCGTGCTGTTCTCGATTGCGAAGGCGTTGCGGGAGAACGGCAATCGGGTGCTCTATTTCGCCGGTTACAAGAAGGGCGAGGACCTGTTCAAGCGGGAAGAGATCGAGGCGGCGACCGACCAGGTGATCTGGAGCACGGACATGGGCGCGGCAATCGAGCCCGGCCGGCCGCAGGACGCGCACTTCCGCGGCAACATCGTGCAGGCGATGGTCGCCTACGCCGAGGGGCGCCTCGGCTCGCCGCGCGTGCCGCTGTCCGGTGTGTCGCGGATCATCGCGATCGGCTCCGACCGGATGATGGCCGCGGTGAAAGCGGCCCGCTACGGAGCGCTGGCGCCGCACATCCCGCGCGCGCATGTCGCCATCGCCAGCATCAACTCGCCGATGCAGTGCATGATGAAAGAGATCTGCGCGCAGTGCCTGCAGAAGCACGTGGACCCGGCGACCGGGCGCGAGGAGTTCATCTTCTCGTGCTTCAACCAGGATCAGGAGATGGATCGCGTCGACTTCCCGAACCTGAACATGCGGCTGCGGCAGAACACCGTGCAGGAGAAGCTGTCCAGCCGCTGGCTCGACCATCTGCTGGACACGGTCGATCTACCGCATATATGAAATTACGCGCGACCCATGAGCTCTTGAGCGCGTAGCGC
>JBOGIQ010000047.1:0-25515 GCA_050742535.1 Vicinamibacterales bacterium
CAGTGGCTCTGATTTCGTGGCTGCGGCGGCGCCTGCTGACGGGATTCTTCGTCAGCGTTCCACTGATCATCAGTGTCTTCGCCCTGGTCTGGATCTTCGGTATCATTGACGGTTTGACGGCCCCGCTGGTGGCCAGGGTAGCCGCCACGGTACTCGGACATGACCCCGAAGGAGCCGAGCGGCTGATCGTCAGCGCGGTCGGTTTTCTCGGAACGGTAGCCGTGGTGCTCGCGGTGGGAGTGGTCGCCACCAACGTCATCGGACAGCGCCTGCTGAACCGCGGCGAGCGCTGGCTGATGAAGATCCCGGTCTTCCGGACCATTTACGCTCCGGTCAAGCAGCTGGTCGTGGCGTTCTCGCCGGACAACGAGTCCGGGTTCAAGCGTGTCGTCATGGTGGAAGACCCGCACCGCGGTTGGGTGATGGGGTTTCTGACGAAGGAGTTCACCGTGGATCGCGGCGCCGGCGCCGAATCGATGATGGCAGTGTACGTGCCGACGAACCATCTTTATCTGGGAGACATCGTCCTGTACCCACGCGAGCGAGCGCTCTTCCCCGACCTGTCGGTGGAGCAGGGCATCCGCATTTTTCTGACCGGCGGGATGTCACTGCCGGGCCGCATAGCACCCAGAAAGTAGCGACAAAGGAGCATGAGTGTGATGAGGTTCTCGTTGAAGGGATTCCGCCGCCTGCAGGTGGTCGCGATGGCATTCGCGATGCTGATGGCCATCGGCGTGCCTGCGGCCGTGTTCGCGCAGCAGCCCGAGCAGGTTGCGGCGGAGGGCCAGGCCGAGACCACCCATTCCGGTGGCGAGGTCAATATCGTCCTTCCCGATCTCGATCTCACCGACGTCGGCGGCTACAACGGTCGGACGCTGCTGATGGGCGGCCTGGTGGTGTCGTTCCTGGGTGTGCTGTTCGGACTGGTCATCCTCAATCAGCTGAAGAACCTGCCGGTGCATCGATCGATGGCGGAGGTCTCGGCGCTGATCTACGAGACGTGTAAGACCTATCTCATCACGCAGGGCAAGTTCATCGCCATTCTCGAGATCTTCATCGCCGTGGTCATCGTGCTCTATTTCGGCGTGCTGACGGGTCTCGAGCCGATGCGCGTCGTCATCATCCTGCTCTTCAGCGTCGTCGGCATCCTCGGCAGCTACGCCGTGGCGTGGTTCGGCATCCGGGTCAACACCTACGCCAACTCGCGCGCGGCGTTTGCCAGCCTCGAGGGCAAGGCGTTCCCGGTTTACGCCATCCCGCTCAAGGCGGGCATGAGCATCGGCATGCTCCTGATCAGCGTCGAGCTGCTGATCATGCTGGCGATCCTGCTCTTCATCCCGGGTGACTACGCCGGCCCGTGTTTCATCGGCTTTGCCATTGGCGAGTCGCTTGGCGCCGCGGCGCTGCGTATTGCCGGCGGCATCTTCACCAAGATTGCCGACATCGGTTCCGACCTGATGAAGATCGTCTTCAACATCAAGGAAGACGACGCGCGGAACCCGGGCGTGATCGCGGACTGCACAGGTGACAACGCCGGCGACTCGGTGGGCCCCTCGGCCGACGGCTTCGAGACCTACGGCGTGACCGGCGTCGCGCTCATCACCTTCATCATGGAAGCGGTGACCAGCCAGCCGATCCAGGTCAAGCTGCTGGTCTGGCTGTTCGCCATGCGCATCGTGATGATCATCGCCAGCGGCCTGTCCTACACGATCAACGAGATGCTGGCCAAGGCGCGCTACGCGAATGCGGCCCGGATGAACTTCGAGGCGCCGCTGACCACGCTGGTGTGGCTGACGTCGATCGTGTCCGTTATCGCGACCTACATCGTCTCCTACATCCTGATCCCCGACCTCGGGGACGGTACGCTGTGGTGGAAGCTGTCGTCGATCATCACCTGCGGCACCTTGGCGGGCGCCATCATCCCCGAGCTGGTCAAGGTCTTCACGTCGGTGGAATCGAGCCACGTGAAGGAGGTCGTCACGTCCTCGCGCGAGGGCGGGCCTTCCCTGAACATTCTGTCCGGATTCGTCGCTGGCAATTTCAGCGCGTACTGGATCGGCCTCAGCATCGTCGCGTTGATGACCATCGCGTTCTTAGTCAGCACGATCGGCACGTCGATGTCGGATCTGATGCTCGCGCCGGCGGTGTTCGCGTTCGGCCTGGTGGCGTTCGGCTTCCTCGGCATGGGTCCGGTGACGATTGCCGTCGATTCCTACGGCCCGGTCACCGACAACGCGCAGTCGGTCTACGAGTTGTCGGTCATCGAAGGGATTCCGGGGATCCAGCAGGAGATCAAGAAGGACTTCGGGATCAACGTCCAGTTCGAGAAGGCCAAGGCGCTGCTCGAGGAGAACGACGGCGCCGGCAACACGTTCAAGGCGACGGCCAAGCCGGTGCTGATCGGGACCGCCGTCGTCGGCGCGACGACGATGATCTTTTCGATCATCATCGCGCTGACCGAGGGGCTGCAACCGGAGCTGGTGGTGAACTTGTCGCTGCTCCACGCACCGTTCCTGCTCGGGCTGATTACGGGCGGCGCCATTATCTACTGGTTCACCGGCGCATCGACGCAGGCGGTGACGACCGGGGCGTACCGCGCCGTGGAGTTCATCAAAGCGAACATCAAGCTGGACGGCGTCGAGAAGGCATCGGTCGCGGACAGCAAGAAGGTCGTTGAGATCTGCACGCAGTACGCGCAGAAGGGGATGTTCAACATCTTCCTGACCGTCTTCTTTTCAACGCTGGCGTTTGCGTTCGTCGAGCCCTACTTCTTCATCGGCTACCTCGTGTCTATCGCGCTGTTCGGCTTGTATCAGGCGGTGTTCATGGCGAACGCCGGTGGCGCCTGGGATAATGCCAAGAAGATCGTCGAGACCGAGCTGAAGATGAAGAACACGCCGCTGCATGCGGCGACGGTCGTCGGCGACACGGTGGGCGATCCGTTCAAGGACACCTCGTCCGTGGCGCTCAACCCGATCATCAAGTTCACGACGCTTTTCGGGGTGCTGGCGGTGTCGCTGGCCGTCAATCTCAGCGCGAGCATGGGGTCGACGGTCAGCCACGGCCTGGCGGCCGTCTTCTTCGCCGTCTCGGTGTTTTTCGTCTACCGGTCGTTTTACGGGATGCGAATCGGGGCCGTTGCGCACTGAAGGCCGGGGCAGGCACTTAAGAGGGTTGCGCGAGGGGCAAGTGCATATAGAATCGCCCTTCTGTCCGGCTGGCGTGTCACCAGCCTGTAACGGGGCGCCGGAGCCTTTTAAGGCGTTTGGGGTCTAAATCCACGTCGGATTGTTCCGACGTTCGTTGATACTATTTTTTTGGGGTAGCTATAATCGGCCGCTCTGCCGGCGGGTATGTAAGGCTGCAGGAGGAACCCGGTGCCACGCGAAGAACGGATGTTCGGCGACATTGTTGACCCATCCATCAAGATGGGCAGCAAGCAGGGCGCCTCGGTCGCAATGACGATGCTCATCGAGGGCGTTGTCGTGGCGCTCATCGTTATCGTGCCGCTCATGGCGGCGGACGTGCTCCCGTCCCCACCGACCATGATGGCTTTTGCGGTCGCGGCGCCGCCGCCGCCGCCCCCGCCTCCGCCGCCGCCGCCCCCGCCACAGGCGCAGGCGCCCCGGCCCGTTGAGGTGAACCCGAACGCGGCGCCGATCGAGCCGCCAAAGGAAATCAAGCCTGAGGTTCCGGTAGACACGAGCTTCGAGCGTAACGTCGGCGTCGAGGGCGGCATTCCGGGCGGCGTTCCGGGCGGCGTTGTCGGCGGTCTTCCGGACGCGCCACCGCCACCTCCTCCGCCACCGCCCGCGCAGCCGGTTCGCGTCGGCGGCCAGATCAGAGCCCCAACGCAGATCAAGAAGGTCAACCCGACGTACCCGCAGATCGCGCAGTCGGCGCGCGTGTCGGGCGTCGTCATCCTGGAAGCCACGATCGGCGTCGACGGCAAGGTCAAGGACGTGAAGGTGCTGCGGTCGATTCCATTGCTCGACCAGGCGGCCGTCGATGCTGTGCGGCAGTGGGAGTACACGCCCACGATGCTGAACAACGTGCCCACGCCGGTCATCATGACGGTGACGGTCACGTTCACGTTGAATTGATCGGTTACGGATAGCAAACGATTTTTTCTTACGGGTCCAGTAGCTTCCGCCTCAGGCGGAAGCCACGTTACGAAATGCAGAGGAGTGCAGTAATGGTTGGAGACAAGCGTCGTATTTGGCAGGTCGCGTTCGGCGTCCTCCTGCTGGTCGCGTTCAGCGCATCAGCGTTCGCGCAGGAGGAAGCGGCCGAAGCTGCCGCTGGTCTGGACGTCATCGAGATGTTCCGAACGATGGGTCCGACGGCGTGGGGCGTTGCCATCGTGCTCCTCATCATGTCGTTTCTGTCCGTCGGCGTGGCCATCGAGCGGATCTACACCTTCAGCCAGGCGCGCAAGCAGTCGAAGATGTACGCGCCGCAGGTGGCCAAGCACCTCAAGGACGGCCGTCTGAAGGAGGCCATTGCGCTGTCGGCGTCGAAGGATTACCGCTACAGCCATCTCGCCAAGGTCGTGCTGGCGGGTCTGCAGGAATACCAGTTCCAGCAGGAAACCGGTCATAACCTGAACCGCGACGACGTTCTGGACACCGTGCGCCGCTCGATTCAGCGCGCCACCGCGCTGACGGCGTCGGACCTGAAGAAGGGCGTCAGCACGCTGGCCACGATCGGTTCGACCGCTCCCTTCGTCGGACTGCTCGGCACCGTCGTCGGCGTCATCAACGCGTTCGTCGGCATCGCCTCGACCGGGTCGGGCGGTATCGGCGCCGTGTCGGCCGGTATTTCCGAAGCGCTCGTCGAAACGGCGCTGGGTCTGTTCGTCGCGATTCCGGCAGTGTGGTTCTACAACTACCTGACCAGCCGCCTCGAATACTTCAACGTCGAAATGGACAACTCCTCGTCGGAGCTCGTCGACTACTTCATCAAGAAGACGGCGTAGCGTAGACAGCGTTCGTTAACTGGAGTTTCAGCCATGGCAATGCAACTTGGCGGCAGTAGCGGCATCAAGTCGGACATCAACGTGACGCCGCTCGTCGACGTCATGCTGGTGCTGCTCATCATCATGATGATCGTCGCTCCACTGCTGCAGCAGGGCGTTCCGGTCAATCTGCCGATCGCCGCAAACAGCTCGGAGAAGCCCGAAACACAGGACCAGACCGTGGTGACGATCGACAGGGGCAAGAACGTCTATCTCAACGCAGTGCCGGTGCCCAGCGGTCAGCTGCAGAGCCGGGTCACCACCGTCCTCGAGGACAAGTCGGACAAGATCGTCATCATCAAGGCCGATGACGAGACGCCGTACAGCGCCGTCATGGCCACGATGGACGAGCTGAGGGCGGCGGGTATCGAGGACATGGGCCTGATTACCGACACGCGGCGGAAGAGCTCACAAGCGCAAGGGAGCGAGTAGTGTCTGTCCATCAGCATCACGGCGCCGAGCGCGTTTATAAAGCCGAAGTTCCGCAGGCCAATGCGGACATGAACATCACGCCGATGATCGACGTGCTGCTCGTGCTGCTCGTCATCTTCATGGCCGCCCTGCCGCTCTCGCAGCGCGGACTCGACGTCAACCTGCCGGCGGAGACGAATACGCCGCAGCAGGAAACAACCAACACCCAGATCGTGTTGAGCTACTCAGCGGACAAGCAGATCTCGGTCAACAACCAGCCCGTCTCGCTTCAGGAGCTCGATAACCGGCTGCGCGAGATCTTCGAGGAGCGCAAGGAAAAGACGATGTTCATCATCGGCGCCGGCACGCTCCGCTACGGTGAGATCGTCCGGGTCATCGACTCCGCCAAAGGCGCCGGCGTCGAAAAGGTCGGCATCGTCACCGAAGGCATGCGCAAGGGCGGCGGCGCGGACTAAAGCCTTCCGAGCGTACAAAACAAAAGCCGTCCCCCCTTTCGGGGGACGGCTTTTTCGTTTGTACGAAACGTGACTAGAACCGCACGCGCATTCCGATCTGCGCCTGCCAACGGGAGCGCAGGTCGTCACGGCTGAAGCGTGTCTGCGCGCCGCGCGTGATGTTGCTCAGGTTGTAGTTGTACTTGCCCGCGGTGTCGACCGCCACCCCGGTCGGATTCGTCGTCGTCACGAGGATGTCGCTGAACGGGGTGTATTCGACCTGCCCGAGCTCGGAATCGAAGAGGTTGAGAAGATTGATCACGTCAACCGTGAACTCGGGCCGGAAGCGGCCGATCTCTACGTTCACCGCGGCGCGGAAGTCGAGCGAGTGGGTGAACGGCATCCGGCACGAATTGCGCTCGACGATGCTGCCCGGAGCGACGCCGTCGCAATCACCGCCCTCGATGAAGTTCACCAGGTCCTGATAGGTGAACCCGGAAGTGACGATATTGACCTGGTCCTGCGTCGGATAGAAGAGCAGGTCGTTGGTCGTTGAGCCATCGCTGTTGGCGTCCAGGCCGAAGTTGTACGAGTACGGCCGGCCGGTCTGGCCGCTGTAGAACATCGACAGCAGGACGTTGGCGGCCTTCACGTCGAAGTTGTATGAGCCGCTGAGAACGAGGCGGTGCCGCAGGTCGAAGTTCGAGACCGCCAGCGGCGCGTCGTTGACGTTTCCGGGCGTGTAGACGTTCAGCCATGTCGAACGCGCCGTGCTGTTCGTCGTGTCGCTGATCGAGTTCGAGCGCCCGTACGAGTAAGCACCACGGGCGAACCAGCCGGCGCGGAACCGCCGCTCGAGCTGCCCCGTCACCATCCAGTTGTCGCCCTGGTCCGTGTTGCGGAGCAGGATCACGTCGCTGAACGTGCTGTTCACGCGGCCGAACACGGGTCTGCCATCGGGCCGCGTGCCGGTCTGCACGAGATTCAGGTTGGAGTAGTTGACGTCGTTCACGGTGTTCGAGAACAGCACTTCGAAATTTCCGACCAGGCCTGCGAACAGGTCGCGGTCGTAGGCGATATTGCCGCGAACGATCGACGGGAACTGGTAGTCCGGATCGACGACATCGATCTCGTTCGTCGCGGCGGTGCCGACATCCTTGCGCTGATTGTCGGGATCGGGCGAGAAGGCGAGGTTCTTGGTCGCACCGAAGGTCTCGGTGATGCGCCGGAACTCGATGCCCGTGTTGCCGTACTGGTTCGACAGATAGACGAACGGATTGCGGCCGCTGAACAGCCCGAAGCCGCCGCGGACCTGCTGGCGGAAGCTGTTGGTCGACAGATCCCAGTTGAAGCCGGCGCGGGGTGACCAGCTGCTCGGTGACGGCACGATATCCGTGGCGAAGCCGTAGTTGGCCACCGATGCGGGGTTCGCGGTCGGTGTGTCCGGGAAGTGCGGCTTGTCCCAGCGCAGCCCATAGGTCAACGTGAACTTCGGGTGCACGCGCCACTGATCGCCGGCATAGAACCCGAACTGGTAGACCTTGAACCGGGCGGCCTGTTGCGGATCGCTGGTCAGCGAGAAGCCGTGCTGGTAGCTCTGGGCGGATCCGGCGGCAAACGTATCGATGTTCGCGAACTCGTAGTTGCCGAACAGATTCTGGATGAAGAGATTTCGGAACTTGAAGAACTCGTTGTGCGTGCCGAAGGTATATGTGTGCGACCCGCGGATCATCGTGTAGTCATTGTGCAGCTCGAACGTGTCCTGATCGAGCTCATTGGCGTGTGACGAGTTCTCGGTGCCGAGATTGAAGTTGATGTTGTTCGGCAGTCTGACCTGGACAAACGGGAATCGATCGTCGAAGGTCCGGAAATCACGAATCCGCTGATAGGTCACGCGGAATTCGTTGACCGCTGTTTTGAACCGGGAGTTCAGCTGCCCGACCGTCGAGTTGGTCTGGCTGTTCTGACGGTAGAAATTGCTTGGAAAGCGGTAGGTCGTGTTCGACTGCCCGCCGATGTCGTTGAAGCCGTCGACGTAGTTGTGGCGCACCGTCAGCTGGCTTTGCCCGAGGTTGAAGTCGGTGCGGGCGAAGACCTTGTCGTTGTCGGTCTTGCGGATCGTTTCATCGAAGCCGCCTGGATCGAACCCGTATCGACTCATGGCGATGTCGCGAATCCGCTGCGCCTCCGGCAGGAAGCCGAACGCGACGCCCGAATTGCCGGTCACCGAGAAGCCGGACGGCTGGCTCTTGCGCCCCCATTCGACGTTGCCGAGGAAGAACGCCGTGTTGCGCAGGATCGGCCCGCCGAGCGTGCCGCCGAACTGTTTGTCGTTGAAGGTGGCGATCGGACGGTTATCGATGCCGTCGCCGACCAGGCTCTGGTCTCTGAACACGTAGAAGGCCGAGCCTCGGATCTGGTTGGTGCCGCTGCGGGTAATGGCGTTGATGCCGCCGCCGGAGAACATGCCCTGCCGCACGTCGTACGGCGAGACCACGAGTTGCAGCTCCTGGATGACGTCGAAGCTGATCGGCTGCGTCTCGACCGATCCGCCAGGCGTTCCGGCGCTCGAGGCGATGCTGAACACGTCGTTGTTGACGGCGCCGTCAATCTGAATGCTGTTGTAGCGCACGTTCCGGCCGGCGACCGAGAGCGCCGAGGGGAAGTTGTCCGACGCGATCTGGTTGAAATACGGCGAGGTCCTCGCCACGTCCTGGATGCTGCGATTAATCGTCGGCAACGATTCGATGACGACCGCCTCGATGTTTTCCGTGGCGCCGGCCTTCGAGCCGGTGAACACCGGCGTCATCTCGGCGCTGACGACGACGGTTTCCGAGACCGTTGCCAGCTGCATGCGGACCGGGACGTCGGTTGCTTCGCCGAGGGCCACATTGATGTCGCCGATGACGGCGTTCCTGAACCCGGTGAGCGTCGCCGTCAGCTGATAGGGCCCGCCGACGCGAACGTTGAGGATCGAGAAGCGCCCGTCTCCCTGCGTCAGGCCTTCATAGGTGCTCCCCGTCGGCGTATGGACCGCGGTGACCGTGACGCCCGGCAGCACGCCGCCCTGCGCATCCTGAACGAGACCAGTAAGTGTTCCGGTCGTGACTGTCTGACCGTAGCCGGGGCGGATCCAGGCCATCAAGGCGACGGCGACGTACAACGCCGTGCGGATGTACTTCATCGGTGAAACTCCAGAAAGAACGTGTGAATTGGATGTGGGTGGAATACGGCGCGGCGTCGCGGCCGTGAGCTGCCCGGTCGGAATTGTACAAGAAAACGGGCCGTCTTTCTGGTCAGGACGGCCCGCCCGTTCCGCCGTTGTCTCGGCGGGACTTCGATGTGTCGCGGCAGTGAGCCTGCGTTTACTCGGCGCCCGATGCGCGCTGTTTTTTCTGTGTTTCGACGGCGCGCTTCTGGTAGCCCTCCGCTTCTTTGATCAGCGCCTGCTGGACCTTCGGATCCTTTTCAAGGAGCGCCTGGGAGCGCAGCAGCAAGCCCTTGTACACGAGGGCGTCGGTGTAGTCGGGATTGAGCTGAAGGGCTTTGTCCACCGCCTGCATCCCGGCGCGCGCGTATTTCATGCGCTCGCCCTGCGAGATGGTGAAGTCTTTCTGCGCCTTCTCCCAGTAGAAGGTCGCAATCATATGGTGCGCCTCGGGGTTGTTCGGCTCCTTCTCGGCACGCGCCTCCAGTGCCTCCATCGTCTTGTCGAAAATCCCCTGGCGGTTGTAAAAGCCGGCCAGCGTCGTATAGACCGTCGGATCATTCGGCTTCACTTCGCGGGCCTTCAGCAGAAGCTTCTCGGCTTCCTCGTAGTTGCCGCTCTGCTCGTAGACGTTCGCGAGGTAGTAGTAATTGGTCGGATCGGTCGGATCCATCTCGATCATTCTGCGGAGTATCGGCTCCTGCTGCGCCGGGTCGTTCAATTTCTCGGCGCCGTAGACCGCCACCAGGAACTGCATCGCCCGCTGCCTGGTGATAGGCGTCTGCGCCTCTTCAGCGGCCTTCTTGTAGTTCACGACCGCCTTTTCGAGCAGCTGTTCGTTGTCCGGCTCGCCCTTGCGCGACGGCTTGTACTGATTGTCGTAACTGTTGCCAAGGTAGAAATAGGCGTCGCCGAGCCCGGGATTCGCCGCAAGCGCCTCTTCGTACTTGGCGGCGGCCTGTTTGTAGTCCTGCCGCGTGTAGTACTTGACGGCATCCCGCAACGCCATCTGCCCCTTCAGGACACCGAA
Organism: Vicinamibacterales bacterium; assembly: GCA_050742535.1. Lineage (GTDB taxonomy): Bacteria > Acidobacteriota > Vicinamibacteria > Vicinamibacterales > UBA2999 > Gp6-AA40. The sequence goes on from JBOGIQ010000047.1 coordinate 10,122, forward strand.
CTGACTGCAGGCCGCCTGCGCCGCGCCCAAGACAGCCACCAGCGCCAGCAAAACCGGCTGTGACAAGAACTTCCGCATCGCAACAAACCCCCTCGAACTCATTAGTAGGAGTGCAAGCGCGCCAGTATATCGGCGCCTTTTTGGGCCCGTCAAGGCACGTTGCCGTGACTTCCGGGGCTCCTTCTCCGCTCGTCACCGGACCTCCGGCTGGTCCGGCTATCATGAGTTTAGACACCGGTTTTCATGATTCGCTTCGAAACACTGCTCGAAAAAGTGCGGAGTTACAGCCCCGAGGCCGACCTCGAGCTGCTCCGTCGCGCCTACGTCTTCTCGGCGCTCGAGCATAAGGGCCAGATCCGCCATTCCGGGGAACCGTATCTGGTCCATCCGCTCGAAGTGGCGGATTTTCTCGCCGACATGAAGCTCGACGTTGCTGCGGTCGCCGCAGGCCTCCTCCACGACGTGGTCGAGGACACTCTGACCACTCCGGAACGCATTGAAGAGCTGTTCGGCGTCGAAATCGCGCACATCGTCGAGGGTGTCACCAAGATCGGCGCAATCCCCTTTTCCTCGAGCGAGGAACGACAGGCGGAGAACTTCCGCAAGATGCTCCTGGCGATGGTGGATGACATCCGGGTGATCCTGGTCAAGCTCGCCGACCGCCTCCACAATATGCGCACCCTCCACCATCTGCCCGAGGAGCGCCGCGTCAAGATCGCCCAGGAAACGCTCGATATCTACGCCCCGATCGCCAGCCGCCTCGGCATGAGCAAGGTCAAGAACGAGCTGGAGGAACTGGCGTTCAAATACCTGGAGCCCAAAGCGTACGAGGGCCTGCGCGCCAAGGTCGAAGCAAAACGGAAGACCGCGGAGGCCGTGATCGACGAGCTGACGCGCACCATCAGCGCCCGTCTGCAGAACGCCCAGGTGCCCGTGATCAAGTTGGATGGGCGCATCAAACGCCTCTACAGCATCCATCTCAAACTCAAACGGCAGAAAATCGATCTCGAACGCGTCTACGACTTCGTCGCGCTGCGGGTCATCACGCAGTCCGTCAAGGATTGCTATGCAGCGCTCGGCATCATCCACCAGACCTGGTCTCCGGTTCCCGGCCGCATCAAGGACTTCATCGCCATGCCGCGGCCGAACGGCTATCAGTCGCTGCATACGTCGGTGATCAGCGAGCACGGATTTCCGCTGGAGGTGCAGATCCGCACCGAGGAGATGCACCGCCGCGCCGAGGAAGGGATCGCCGCGCACTGGAAATACAAGGAAGGACGCGTCGGCGATCATCACGACGAGCGGTACTTCCAGTGGATGCGGCAGCTGCTCGAAGTGCAGCAGGAGGTGCGGGATCCGCAGGAGTTCCTGCAGAACCTGAAGATCGACCTGTATCCGCAGGAGGTCTACATCTTCACGCCGAAGGGCGAGGTGCGATCGCTGCCGCGCGGAGCCACCGCCGTCGATTTCGCCTACACCGTTCACACCGACGTCGGCAATCAGTGTATCGGCGCGCGCATCAACGGGCGGATGGTTCCGCTCCGCACGCGCCTGCAGAACGGCGACATCGTCGAAATCGTCACGCAGTCGGGCCACAAGCCGAGCCGCGACTGGCTCACGTTCGTCGTCACGTCGCGGGCGCGCAGCAAGATCAGGCACGTGCTGCAGGGAGAGGAGCGTGTTCGCAGCATCGAGCTTGGCCGGCGGCTGTTCGACAAGGAGGCGCGCCGGTTCGGGTTGAATCCAGGCACGATCCTCGAGAGCACCGAACTGTCGAAGTTCGCGTCCGAGTACGGCGCCCGCACCTCCGAAGAGCTTCTCGCGCACATCGGCTATGGAAAGCTGTCGGCCCGCACGGTCCTGCAGAAGTCCGTTCCCGCCGAGCTGAAGGAGCGAGCGCCGGATTCCGCTGTCGTGTCCGTTGTCAAACGCGTGCTGCGCCCCGGCGGTGCCGCGGACAAGATCAAGGTGCGCGGCACCGACGACGTGATGGTGTTTCGCGCGAAGTGCTGCAATCCGATCCGCGGCGAGAAGATCGTCGGCTACATCACGCGCGGCAAGGGCGTCTCCGTCCACGCCGCGAGCTGCACGAACGTGCTGAACCTCATGTTCGATCCCGAGCGCCGGATCGACGTCGAGTGGGATCAGGCCGGCGGCGAGGCGCCCTACACCGTCCGGCTGACGATGCAGGTCGAGGATCGCAAGGGGATGCTGGCCGAGATCAGCGCCAAGGTGTCGGACATCAACACCAACATCACCAACATGCAGGCGCGCACCGGCGACGATCAGCAGGCGCGGATCGATATGACGGTGGAGATCCGCGACCTGAAGCACCTCGACAAGGTGATCAAGTCAATCAAGGGCGTTCAGGGAGTGATCGGAGTAGAACGAACGGCGAGAGCGTAGCTAACCGAACGAGCTACGGGATTACCGCGATCGCATCGATTTCAATCCGCACGTCGCGCGGCAGCCTGGCGACCTGCACGGTCGCACGCGCCGGCGGCGGATCGACCAGGTACCGGGCGTAGACCTCGTTCATTCCGCCGAAGTCGCCCATGTCCGCCAGGTAGACCGTGGTGCGGACGACGTGCTCGAATCCCAGGCCGGCGGCTTTCAGCAGCGCCGACAGATTCCGCATCACCTGCTCGGCCTCGGCCGTGATGCTGCCCGACACCAGGTCGCCGGTGGCGGGATTGATTGGTATCTGACCGGAGATGAAGAGGAGATTGCCCGCGCGGACGGCGGGCGAGTAAGCGCCCATCGCCTTCGGGGCATCGGGCGCGGAAATCGCCTGTCGCACTCAGGCCGCCTTGGTGACCTTGCCGCCGCGGAGGCACCGCGTGCAAACGCGGATCCGCTTGGTTGCTCCCTTGACGATGGCGCGCACCGTCTGGAGATTCGGCTCGAAACGGCGCGGCCCCACGTTGTGGGCGTGGGACACCGTTCGACCTACCACCGGGCCCTTGCCGCAGACTTCACATCGCTTTGCCATGAATTCCTCGAAACCTACAAACCAAGGATTCTATCAGGTCACGGAAGGACGATCGAGCTGGCGCTCTTTCGCTCCTCGGTCCGCTCCTCCACATTCCCTGATCGACCGCCGGCGGCCCTGTTCAACCGGTCGACCTGAAGCAGCCGTCCCATGAGCGTCAGGTAGGCATTGGCGGCGCCATCGGCGTGCGTCCGCGCCTCACGCGCGCCCTGTTCGATCGCCCGCAACACGACGGAGATCTCGTGGTCGAAGACCTTCGCACCCTGCGCGCGCATCCCGTCGAGCATCGCTTTGAGGTCGGCGGCAAGGCGGCGGGCCACCGTCGATGCTGCGGTGTGTTCGTAAATCACACCCCGGGCCGCCGTTTCGAACGTCGCCGCCAGCGAGCCTGCCGCGTCTGCGACATCGTCGTCGTTCAGCACCGCGAACCCTTCCGGGGTGTGCCGCGCGATCGCCGTCTGAAAGAAAAAAAAGAGCTGGTGCTGCCGCTCGCTCAGCCCGCGAATGGTCGGGAGAAGCACCGCGACATCGCGCTCCTGCTGGCGTTTCACGACCGCCGCCGGATGCTCGCGTGCGGCGGCGAGATGCGGGCAGTCCGGCGGACAGTTGATCTCCACCAGGCGCTTCGTCGCGCAGCACACGGTGCAGATTGTCTGTCCCAGCGCCGGACAGGCGCGACGCCCCTTGCGCTGATTACAAACTGGACATGCCATGTCCCAGCTTCGCATACGTCTTCGCGGGTGGGCAATCCGTGGGTACGACGCGACGATCGAGCAATTTGCCCGTATAATCCAGCGTAAATCATCACAATTTCACCGGAATACGGTTTGCAGCCCGCTGTTTCTGCACGGACGGAGGACTATGGCCGACGCGTTACTTCGGAGTGAGTCGCCGACAGAATTCTTCCGCGAGCTCGTGGAATCGGCGATGCAGAATCAGCGCGTGTCCGCTCACGAGCTGACGTCCTTCTATGTGGTGAATCTGCTCGCCGGGTTCGTGCAGAGCGACTCGTACCCGGACGACCAGCCACTCGGCGCTCGTCTCGTTCGCGCATTGCAGACGGCGGGCATGGCGCAGCGAGATGGCCTTCGCAGCGTCGGCGACCAGTCGCTGTTCATCACCGGGTTCTTCGCCGACAGCCTCAATCGCAGCCTCGTCGACGTCGACTACTACATTCAGCTTGGCGAACTGGCGTATCGCTCGCTCGCGCGGAACGGGGATCGGACGCTCGGCGACGTGTTCGACGAGCTCTCGGACAAGTTCACCACCTTCGTTGATGTCCTCTGCGAGGTGAGCGAGCGCACCTCGATCTCTTCGAACGCGGACGTTCTCCGCCTCTATGAGAAATGGCTGCGCACCGGTAGCCGCCGGAGCGGTGACCTGCTCGCGGCTCGCGGAATCGTCCCAAACCCATCCATAAGCACTCGCTTTGTCCAGTAGCCTGTAATCGGACATTTTGTCTATAAATAGACACTAATCTTGCGCGGTTTGACCTCGACCCCAGGCAGTCCTGACCATGGGCATGACGGATTTTGCGTCCTCTGTAGTGGACGAACACCGTGAAAACCTATTGGCCCACGCCGGCGTCTAAGCTTCACATAACGGGTCGTGCAGCGGGAGTTCGACGGACAGTCTTTCTAACTTGCCTGCGATAAAGAGCTTAGCCGTTCTCGGTAGGAACCCAAGGCTCAGCGTCTTTCCTGGTTGGAATCGTTCGGCTGAACCTCCCGTCATCGACGTTTATAACGGCACTTTCATTGCATTTGTCACGCGCATCAAATTGGCGACGGCCTCATAGGCGACGCGAAGGGAGCGGCAGGGATCATGGCGACGACGACTAAGACAAAGGGGGCGGCGAAGAACCGCTATAACGAGCTGAAGAAGATGCTCGAGGAACGCCGCCGCGAACTGCTGAGTGAGGTTCAGGGTCGGATGCGCGACGTGCGGTCGGAGGGCAACAAGGACCGCGACGTGCTGGATCAGGGCGAGAGCTCCGAAGTCGACATCCAGGAGGACATCGAGTTCGCGCTCATCCAGATGAAGTCCGAGACCCTGACGAAGATCGACGCGGCGCTCCGCCGCCTTGAAGAGGGGACCTACGGCGACTGCTTCGAATGCGGCGACCAGATCTCCGAGGCGCGCCTTCGCGCATTGCCGTTTGCGGTCCGCTGCAAGGACTGCGAGGAAGCGCGCGAGACGGCCGAGCAGCGCGAGCGCGCGCTGGCGAAGCGCGGCTCGTCCGGGCTGTTCTTCGACATGTCGAACTGACGCCGTCTCTCCCGGAACGGCTTAACGCCGTTCCTCAGGATCTCCCGGAACGGCTTAACGCCGTTCCTCAGGATCTCCCGGAACGGCTTAACGCCGTTCCTCAGGATCTCCCGGAACGGCTTAACGCCGTTCCTTAGGATCTCCCGGAACGCCTTAGCGGCGTTCCCAGGTCCGCCGGAAAACGCCGGCAGCGGAACTCCCAACATCCTGTCATCTGCTCACCGGCCGTGAGAAGGTGACCGGGGGTTGGGAGTTTTTTTCTGCGCCCGCCGATTCCCCTTTGACGGCCATCGCCAATCAGGAGAGGATTCCCGCCATGAGCGATCGCGACGAGACGCTGGATCTCGAAGAGCTGTCTGCCGGCGATCGTCCGATTGCGGTTCCGGATGAGCTGCCGATCCTGCCGCTTCGCGACACCGTCCTGTTTCCCAATTCCTTCATGCCGCTCGCGGTGGCGCGCGAGAGCTCCGTCCGCCTGATCGACGAAGCCATCTCACAGGGCAAGCTGATTGGTGTCTTCACGCAGCGCGACGCGTCGGTCGAGGAACCGCAGCAGGCCGACCTCTTCGAAGTCGGCACGGCGAGTCTGATACACAAGATGTTCAAGCTGCCGGATGGCAGCCTGCGCTTGATCGTGCAGGGGCTCGAACGGCTGCGGCTCGACGAGGTCAAGGAGACGCGGCCGTACCTCCGCGCGCGCGTCACGCCCGCCGTCGAGGCGCTCCGAGACGACGATCGTCTGGAGATTGATGCCCTCCTCCGGAATATCAAAACGAACTTCCAGCAGGTGGTCTCGCTCTCGCCGCTGCTGTCCGACGATCTGCAGACGCTGGCCGCGAATATCGCCGAAGCCGGGCGGCTGGCCGACTTCATCGCCTCGAGCCTCACCACGATTGCGACACCCGTCAAGCAGGAGGTTCTCGAAACGCTCGACGTCCGCGCGCGTATGGACGCGCTCAACAGGATCCTGATCAAGGAGCTCGAAGTCCTCGAGCTCGGGTCGAAGATTCAATCGCAGGTCCAGTCGGAGGTCGGCAAGAACCAGCGCGAATACTTCCTCCGCGAACAGCTGAAGGCCATTCAGAGAGAGCTGGGCGAGGGCGACGATCAGACCAAGGAAATCGAAGAGCTGCAGCAGAAGATCGACGCCGCCGGAATGCCGGACGCGGTCAGGAAAGAGGCGCAGCGCGAGCTCGATCGTCTGGCGAAGATGCCCGTGGCAGCGGCGGAGTACACGGTATCGAGGACGTATCTGGACTGGCTGGTGATGCTGCCGTGGCAGAAGCGGACCGATGAGGTGATCGATCTGCCGAAAACGAAGCAGACGCTCGACGCGGACCACTCGGGCCTGGAAAAAGCGAAGGACCGCATCCTCGAATACCTCGCGGTTCGCAAACTCAATCCAACCGTCAAAGGGCCGATTCTCTGTTTCGTCGGTCCTCCGGGTGTGGGCAAGACGTCCCTGGCGCGCTCGATCGCGCAGTCCCTTGGGCGCAAGTTCGTCCGCGTGTCGCTCGGCGGGATGCGCGACGAGGCGGAAATCCGCGGGCATCGCCGGACGTACATCGGCGCGCTCCCCGGGCAAATCCTGCAGGGTATGCGGCGCGCCGAGTCCAGGAACCCGGTGTTCATCCTCGACGAAATCGACAAGCTGGGATCAGACTTCCGCGGCGACCCGGCGTCAGCGCTGCTCGAGGTGCTCGACCCGGAGCAGAACAATACCTTCCGCGATCACTACCTCGATGTGCCGTTCGATCTGTCCGAGGTGCTGTTCATCACCACCGCGAACGTGCTGGATCCCGTGCCGCCTGCGCTTCGCGACCGTATGGAGGTCCTCGAGATTCCCGGCTACACCGAAGAGGAAAAGCTGGCCATCGCGCGCGAACACCTGGTGCAGAAGCAGATCGCGAATCATGGGCTGACGCCGGAGCAGGTCACCATCAGCGACGATGCCCTGCGCACGGTGATTCGTGGCTACACGCGCGAGGCCGGTGTCCGCAATCTGGAGCGGGAAATCGCCGCACTCTGCCGCAAGGCGGCGCGCAAACGCGCCGAGGGCGACGAATCACCGCTGACGATCACCCCGGCCGTTGTCGTCGGCATGCTCGGCGCGCCGACGTTCATGGACGAGGAAATCGAAGAGCGCACCAAGGATCCGGGCGTGGCCATCGGCCTCGCCTGGACGCCGGCCGGCGGAGACGTGCTCTTCGTCGAAGCCTCACGAATGGCCGGTACCGGATTGTTGACGCTGACGGGTCAACTCGGCGAGGTGATGAAGGAGTCGGCCCGTGCCGCGCTGTCGTGGTTCCGTGCGCACGCGTCGACCTACGGCGCCGATCCCGAATTCTTCAAGAACGCGGAGATCCATCTCCACGTACCCTCGGGAGCCATTCCGAAGGACGGACCGTCCGCCGGCGTCACCATCGCCACCGCGCTGGCATCCGAGCTGACGCGTCGGCCGGTGCGCGGCGACATCGCGATGACCGGGGAGATCACGTTATCGGGCCGCGTGTTGCCGGTCGGCGGCATCAAGGAAAAGGTCCTGGCCGCCCGGCGCATCGGCATTCGCGAGGTGATCCTGCCGCGGCCGAACGAAAAGAACGTCAACGAGGACCTCACGGACGAGCTGCGCCGTGACATGACGATCCACTACGTCCAGACTGTCGACGAAGTGTTGCTGCTGGCGCTGACCCCGGTGCAGAAGGCACCGGGCGATCGTCGCGCCAGCAGGCGAGTGCCGCCGGCTATTCAGTAGGTAGTTGGTCGTCCGTAGGGCACCCCTTCAGGGGTGCCTGGATTCCAGCAGCGCAAGCCCAGCGACCGTCTTCAGATCGATGATCTCTCCGGCCGCAATCATCCGCCGGAGTGCCTCCAGGCTGAACGCCTGCACCTCGATATCCTCGTCCTCGTCCGGGCGAGCGGTTTCGTCGGCCTTCGGTTCGCGCAGCCCGTCGGCGCGGAAGAAATTCATCTCCTCATCGCAGTAGCCGGGTGTCGGGAAAAACGATCCGAGCGGCGTCAGGCGCGCGGGTACGAGACCCACTTCCTCCTGACACTCGCGCCGCGCGGCGTCGGCCGCGTCTTCCGACGCCTTCAAGCTTCCGGCGGGAAGCTCCCATGCGAAGCGGCCGATGGCATGGCGGTACTGCCTGACGAGGATGATCTCGCCGGCCGCGGTGACCGGGATGATGACCACCGAACCCGGGTGTCTGATGATTTCGGCGTTCAGCTCACTGCCGTTGGGCAATCGCACCGTCTCGACTTGAACAGTGAAGATCCGGCCCTGGTAAATGCGGCGGATCTCGCGGGGGACGATTGGCTCATTCATCACGGTCAGCCCAGCCCGGCAGGTCGTTCAGCACCGCGGTCAGATCGGCCGCAAGTGGAGCGATGAATTCGAGACGGCGGCCGTCCCGGGGATGTTTGAACACGAGTCGCGCGGCGTGCAGGAACGGCCGCTCGAGCCGCTGCACCGCGCGAATGTCGCCGGCGACCCGCCGGTGAACGCCGCCGTAGAGCGCATCCCCGACGATAGGATGGCCGATGGCGCTCAAGTGCACGCGGATCTGATGCGTGCGCCCGGTGTGAATCGCCACCTGGCAGAGCGTCAGCCCGGGGAGGTGATGCGCGCGCGTGATGCGCGTCACCGCTTCGCGTGCGTGCCTGGCGCGTGACGACATCTTCTGCCGATTCGAGGGATCCCTTCCGATTGCGGCGTCGATCCGCCGTCCCGCCTGTACGACACCCCACACGAGCGCGATGTACTCCTTCTCGATTTCGCGGTCGTGAAACTGACGTGCCAGCTCCTGATGTGAGGCATCGTTCTTCGCAACGACCATCACCCCGGACGTACCACGATCGAGCCGATGGACGATGCCCGGTCGCCGTTCACCGCCGATGCCGCTGAGATCGTCCATGTGGTGGAGCAGCGCGTTGACGAGCGTGCCCGACGCGTGGCCGGCGCCGGGGTGCACCACCATTCCAGCCGGCTTGTTCAGGACCGCGAGATCAGAGTCCTGATACAGGATGTCGAGATCCAGCGGTTCCGGCTCGACCTCCGACGGTCGTGGCGCGGGAACGTCAACCTCGATCCGATCTCCACCGTGAACGATGGTGTTCGCCTTGACGGCGACAGTCCCGCCAACGCGCACGCAGCCGTCCGCAATCAGCCGCTGAAGCTGCGATCGCGAGTGGTCGGCAAGCATCGAGACCAGCACACGATCGAGCCGCTGACCGTCGGAGTCGGCGGGGACCTCGAACTCGAACGCCACGGACCTGTGCGGTTATGCGGCCATGCGGCGGCGCTTCCGAGCCTGATCGGGTTCGACGGGGGCGCGGCGAGACAGCCAGACCAGCATGATCAGGCTGAGCGGCGCGAGCACGACTGAAATGAACTGCGACGTCGAGAACATTCCGAACACGGTGCCGCGCGGATCGCCCCGGTAGATCTCGATGATGTAGCGCGAGACCGCATACAGAAACATGTACGACCAGAACGTGCGTCCAGCAAACCGGCGCCTGCGCCGCTCCGTGGCGAGCAGGAGTGCCAGGATGATCAGCGACGCGCCGGCCTCGTATATCTGCGTGGGATGCAGCGGGATGCCGAGCGGAGTCCCGACGTTCGCCGCCGCCAGCGGGTTGGTGAACACGATTGCCCACGGCATGTCGGTCGGCTTGCCGTAGCAGCAGCCCGCGGCCAGGCATCCGAGCCGTCCTGTGACATGGCCGAGGGCGATGCCGGGCGCGAACACGTCGCACGTCGTCCAGAAGGGCAGGCGGTGACGATGGATGTACCAGAAGGCGACGCCGACGGCGAGGAGCAGCCCACCGTAGAACACTCCGCCGAGACGGGCGAGGTTCAGCAGTTCACGCGGGTTCCGGAACTGATCGAAATCGACGACGAGCAGGAGCAGCTTGGCGCCGACGAGCGCGGCAATGATGATGTAGATGCCGAGGTCGAGCACCCGGTTCGGGTCCAGCCCCCACTTTTTTGCCCGCCACATCGCCAGGCGCAGTCCCAGCAGGTAGGACGCCGCCAGCAGGACGCCGTAGGTATAGACGGTGAACGGTCCGACCTTAAACAGCTCTGGATACACGTGTCCGTCCGAGGCCAAGCAGCTCGAGGATCATCAGTGCCACGCCGATGGAAATCGCCGAGTCTGCGACGTTGAATGCCCAGAAGTGCCAGTCACCGCGGTAGAGGTCGACGAAGTCGAGGACGTAGCCGGCGGTGACGCGGTCGATCAGGTTGCCGGCTGCGCCGCCGATGACCAGCGTCAGGCCCACGCGTGTCAGCACCTGGCTGCGCTCGAGCTTCACCGAGTAGAGTGTGAGGCCGATCAGCGCAGCGGTCGCCACGCACGCGAGCAACGCCGTCTTGAACGGGAAATCGACACCGTTGAGAAATCCGTACGCCGCGCCGGTATTGTGCACGCGCGTCAGATCGAAGAATCCCGGAATGACCGTGACGCTTTCGTGCAGCATCAGGCGGCTTCGCACCATTGCCTTGACGATCTGGTCGAACACCACGACCGCCACAGCCACGAGGAGTTGCACGCGGGTGGACATCAGGCCGCGCTCAAGGCGTCGCGGCAGCGGTCGCAGATGCCTTCCCACTCCGGCTCAGTACGGACACCAGGGACGAACCGCCAGCACCTGGCACACTTCACCCCCGGTGCCTTCTCGACGGCCACCTGGACATCGTCGCCCTCACCGGCCGGCCCGAGATGCAGCGCGACATCGGAGACGTTGAACAGCATCGGCAGGTGCGGCTGGTGCGTCTCGAGAAGCTCGCCGACCGGCCCCCGGGCGGTGATCACGACCCGTGCGCTCAGCGAGTTCCCGATGATCTTGTCCTTTCGCTTCTCCTCGAGTGCCGCGTTCACCGTTTCGCGAACGGCGAGCAGACGGTCCCAGATGGCAACCACGTCCGGATCAGCCAGATGGTCGACGGCCGGGAAGTCTTCCAGGTGAACCGAGTCGCCGCGTTCGCCGGGTAAGTGCCTCCACAAGTCGTCCGCGGTGACCGGCAGGATAGGCGCCAGCAGCCTCGCCAGTCCGTCGCAGATGATGAACATCGCCGTCTGCGTCGAGCGGCGCTCGTGTGAGCGCGAGCTGAGCGTGTACATCCGATCCTTCGTGACGTCCACGTAAAACGCGCTCAGGTCCACGGTCATCAGCGTGTTCAGGCTCTGCGTGACAGTCGAGAAATCGTACTCGTCGTAGGCGCGCAGCATCCGCTGCGCGGCATCGGCGTATCGTGCGAGCGCGAAGCGGTCGACGGCGTCGAGCCGGCCGAGCGGCAGCGCGTCGGCAGCCGGATTGAAGTCATAGAGGTTTGCGGCCAGGATGCGGCACGTGTTCCGAAGCTTCCGGTAGACGTCCACGACACGGGTGAGGATCTCCTTGCTCACGCGCAGTTCTTCCGTGAACTCGCTCATGGCCACCCACAGACGGACGATTTCGGCGCCGCTCTCCTTGATCACATCCTGCGGGGAGATGACGTTTCCAACCGACTTCGACATCTTCCGGCCTTCGAGATCGATCAGGAAGCCGTGCGTCAGGACCTCGCGGTATGCCGGGCGCCCACGCGTCGCAAGCGCGACGAGAAGCGAGCTTTGAAACCATCCGCGATGCTGGTCGCTGCCCTCGAGATACATATCCGCGGGCCACGTCAGCTCCGCGTATCGCGGCAGCACCGCCTCGTGGCTCGATCCCGAGTCGAACCAGACGTCGAGAATGTCGCGCTCGCGCTCGAACGACGACCCGCCGCAGGATGGGCAGGTCAGTCTCTCCGGCAGGAACTCGTCGATCGAACGTTCGTACCACGCATCGGCGCTGTATTGCTCGAAGACGCCGGCGGCTTTCTCGATCAACTCGCGGGTGAGCACCGCCTCGCCGCATGACGTGCAGTCCACGGCGGGGATCGGAACACCCCACGCACGCTGACGCGAGATACACCAGTCCGGCCGGTTCGTCACCATGTTGAAGATTCGATCCCGTCCCCAGCGGGGGATCCACTTCACCTGGTGATCGATCGCGTGGCGCGCCGCTTCGCGCAGCGTCCGCGTCTGGCCGTCCTCGCACGCGATGACCGGATCGCCATCGAGCCGCACAAACCACTGCGACGTTGCCAGGAAGATGACGGGATTGTGGCAGCGCCAGCAGTGCGGGTACTGGTGCGACAGCGTTTCGCGGTGCCACAGGCGGCTGCGTTCGTGCAGTGCCTGTTCGACATTGGGGTTTGCATCGAACACGCGCTGACCGGCAAACAGCTCCACCGTGTCGAGGAACTGGCCGCCGGGCCCGACGGGCGCGTAGACCTCCAGCCCGTACTTCACGCCCGTCAGGAAGTCGTCCGCGCCGTGGCCTGGCGCCGTATGCACGGCGCCGGTTCCCTGCTCGAGCGTGACGTAGTCGGCCAGCACGGCCACCGAATCGCGCTCGTACAACGGATGACGGAAGCGGAGCCCTTCAAGGGCTTTTCCCTTCATTCTGGCCAGCGGCCGCTCCAACGGCCGTTTGACGTTCTGACCGACCGTCTCTGCCAGGCCCTCGGCAACGATCACAACCCGTCCGTCGGCTTCGTACGCGGCGTAATCGAACTCCGGGTGAAATGCGATCGCCAGGTTCGACGGAATCGTCCACGGAGTGGTCGTCCAAATCAGAACCGACACCTGCTTGCCGGCAAGCGCCGGCACCCGCCGTTCAAGTTCCGGCGCGCTGTCGGCGGACAGCGGAAACTCGACGTAGATCGATGGTGAGGAATGATCCTCGTACTCGACCTCTGCTTCGGCGAGCGCTGTGCGGCAATGGATGCACCAGTGAACAGGTTTCTTGCCCTTGTAGACGAGGCCACGCTCGACGAATCTGCCGAGCGCCCGCGCGATGTCGGCCTGGTACTGGTAGCTCATCGTGACGTAGGGGTGCTCCCAGTCGCCAAATACGAGCAGCCGCTGGAACTCCCCGGTCATGATGTCGATGAACCGGTTCGCTGATGCGCGGCACGCACGGCGGACGTCGGCGATGGTCATGTCACGTTTTTTCGGTCCGAGCTCCCGGTCGACCTTCAGTTCGATTGGCAGGCCGTGGCAGTCGTAGCCCGGCACGAACGGGCTGTCGAACCCGGCCATCGTGCGCGATTTGACGACGAGGTCTTTGAGCGTCTTGTTGAGCGCATGCCCGAGGTGGATGTGCCCGTTGGCGTACGGAGGTCCGTCGTGCAGCACGAACTTCGGCGCACCGCGGCGCTTTTCGCGAATTCGTCCGTACAGGTCCATTGCCTCCCACCGGGCGATCGCCTCGGGCTCAGCGGTCTGGAGGTTGGCCTTCATCGGAAAACCTGTGCGAGGCAGGTTTACCGTCTCTTTCCACTCGGGCATAAACCTCAATGGTATCCCGCCTTCGCCGATGGCTACGGCGGGCAAGCGCCAGACGCCTATAATTCGCTGATGGACGTACGGGAGCAGCTCCTCGACAACGGCCTGCGCGTCCTGATCCAGGAGGTGCACACCGCACCGCTCGCCTCCGTCTGGTGCTGGTACCGCGTCGGCTCGAAGGACGAGCGTCCGGGCCTGACCGGCGTTTCGCACTGGGTCGAGCACATGAACTTCAAGGGGACAACCAACATCCCCCGCGAGAAGGTCAAAGGCATCATCGAGCAGTACGGCGGCTATTGGAACGGCTACACCTGGATCGACCAGACCACCTACACGGAAACAGCCACGCACGACGCCCTCGATCACATGCTGTTCATCGAATCGGAACGCATGGCGAACTGCCTGTACGACCCGGCGGACGTCGAATCCGAACGCACGGTGATCATCTCGGAGCTGCAGGGCGGTGAAAACGATCCCGAACAGCTGCTCGACCAGGAATTGACGGCGGCGGCGTTTCACGCGCACCCGTATCGTCACCCGACCATCGGATGGCTCGGCGACCTGCAGACGATGACGCGGGACGATCTGTACGGCTATTACCGTCAGCATTACGTTCCCAACAACGCGACTCTCGTCATCGTCGGCGCCGTAGACGCGGACGAGGCATTGAGGAGCGCCGAGAAGCTGTTTGGAACTATCGCGCCGGGCGCGTTAACGAAGTTGCGCTATACCCAGGAGCCACCGCAGCTCGGAGAGCGGCGGTTGACGATTGCCAAAGAGGGGACGACTGCGTACCTGAAGGTCGCGTACCACGCACCTGCCGCCACGGATCCCGACTTCTTTGCGTTGCTGGTCCTCGACAGTGTCCTCACGGGCGCCAAGGGCCTGAACCTCTGGGCGAGTTTCCGGACGCCGCCACCGCAGCGGAGCGCCCGGCTCTATCAGGCGCTGGTCAACAGCGGGTTGGCATCGGCAGTGAGCGGCGGGATCGTGCCGACGCAGGATCCTTTTCTCTACACGATTTCCCTGACGGCCACCGAAGGAACGTCACTCGACGTGCTGGAGGAGCGTGTCCTGCAGGTCATGGAAACCGCGCGCACGGGAGGTGTGACTCCCCAGGAGCTCGCGAAAGCAAAGACGCAGCTCCGCGCGCGACTCGTGTTCGAACAGGACAGCGTCTCCAACATCGCCCACCAGCTCGGTTTCTTCGCGACTATCGCGGACTGGCGCTTCTTCCCGTCGATTCCCTCCAGCGTCGATGCGGTCGCGCTCGAGGACGTCGCCAGGGTCGCCGCCGCGCGTTTCACGGCCGCCAACCGGATCATCGGCCGGTTCGAACCGCATGCCGATTGATCACCAGCCGCACACCCGTTCGGCGCTCGCCGGCGCTCCGCTCGCAGGACGCCGGGAAAAGGGTCTGTCGCCCACGCGACATGTGCTGCCGAACGGCCTGACCGTTCTCGCCAAGGAAACGCGAACGACCCCGGCGGTCACCATTCAGGCAGGGTTCCATAGCGGAACGGCGTACGACCCGCCGGACCTCTCCGGGCTCGCACATTTCGTCTCCAAGACGATCGATCGAGGGACCGAATCGCGCACGGGAGATCAAATCGCGGAGGAATTGGACAGCAGCGGCGTCTCACTCACGGTTGCCGTGAACCGTCACGCGATGTGGCTGGTCTGCACGTGCCTGGCGGAAGACTTCGAGCGGATTCTGGCGCTTGTGGGCGATATTGCGATCCGGCCGGCCTTTCCG
>JBOGIQ010000048.1:0-25315 GCA_050742535.1 Vicinamibacterales bacterium
AGAATAAATCCCGACGTACCGTAAGAAGATCGACTTAACTTACCTGTCCACTGAATCGGATCAGGTCCACATCGCACGTAGTCCGAGCGCGCATAAATTGCCGTTTTGACCGCGTCCCGGCCGCGCAGAAAATGCGATCGTCGGATGCCAGAGGCGAAAGTCTGCGGTCACGCTAAGTCATTGACCCAATTACGCTGAAAGCGCACAGACTTCACACATTTTCGGGTAATTCGGCCTTTGACAAACCCATTGGGTTAAAATCCTCCCGTGGTCGATTTGCTAGCAAATCTGTTCGATTTCGTCTGTTCGTGGCTTTACGGACGCCAAAAACGCAGAGACAAGCCCACGACCCTCGACCTCCACAACTAACGCTTCTTCTTCCCCTTCTTCTTCCGCGTAATCACAGGCGCACTCTCATACGCGTAGGTTCCGGTGGCCGCTGGCTTCGCGTACCGCCTCCGCTTGGCCTTCTTCTTCGGCTTCGGCGGCTTCGGGATCGCCTTCCGGCTTCCGGGCGTACCGGCTGGCGGTGGCGGCGTCTGAAGCAACGCGCGCAGGTTGCCGTCTAGATCGTCGGGAAGTTTCAGTAAGTCACGCTTCGCCATCCACCCTCCAGCTAAGTCCCTGATAGTCCCTGATAGTCGCTGATAGGCCCTGATAGTCTTGGCGGTAACTTGATAGGTCGGCACTATCAAGGCCACATCGCGCGTCCGCATATGCCACGCGGCACCGTCGCCGCGCCATTGCCGCGCCCTCCCGAGTGTGCAAGCGACCGTAACCCGCTGAATTTACTGGCGTTAATATGTTGATTGTAAAGACTTTATTGGATCGCATCCAGCCACTGTCATCAACGCGCTCGGGACGGCGCGGCGATTCCGCGGCGACGGTGCCGCGTGGCATGCTCCACAAACGGATCACAAAGCCACATCCCTCACGCGAAAATTTGCCAAGAATGACTTGCGCGCGGAGATCGACAGGCTCATAATCTGAGGCGGGCAACGGAGGTTTGTTATGGCCGACTGGCTGGAACAGATGGTCGGAGAGATTCGATCCAAGCAGGCCGCTCTCGACAATCAGAAGCGCGCTGCTAACGACTTCGCGCGCGACAGGGGCGAAGTCGAACCCTTCATCATCGAGGACGCTGACGGGTCCCACGGAACGCTGCGCATCAAGGCCGACGAGTACTACGGCAAAGGCTTCGCGACAGCGGCCGGAAACTACATGGAGCGGCGCAAGACTGCCGTCACGCACGAAGAGGTACTTCGTGCGCTGGAACAAGGCGGTTTCGATTTCGATGCACTCAACTGGAAGGCCGACAACCGCGCGCGCACGGTGGCAATGTCGCTGGCGAAGAATACCGCCATCTTCCACCGCCTGCCGAACGGCATGTTCGGACTTAAGAAGTGGTACGGCGACGCCATCGACAAGAAGAAATCGAAGAAGGGCGACGTGACCGCTGAGGAGGAATCGACCGAGTAAAAAGCCAAAGCGGCCAGCAAGTGGTCTTCGTTGGGCAACGGAGACTCGCTGGCCGCCTTGAACAACGTCGGGGGTGGCGTGGTGCGCCGGACGGGTTCCCACCAGCACCGGCAGGGGTTCAACTCCCCTCACCTCCACTACCAACGGCACCCACTCCGCGAAGAGAGGATACGTGTGTACTCTAGCTAGACCACCACCATTAGTCAACTCTAAACTGCTGTACCGCCGTAAGTTGTACGCGATCTGTAGTTTAGGGTTACTCGCCGATATCGAACGGGAGGCGCGGCTGAAAGGCCGCGCTTCCCTGGTTGACGATGGGCGGCGCGTGGTGCCTCGGTCGGCTTCTGGTGCCGACACTGGGAGGGGTCCGAACCCCCTGCCGTCCACCATCAAACTGCGGGCGTTTCCACCGGCGACCGCGATAGAGCGCTCGTTCAATTCTCGCGCGCTCCAACTGGCTGCTTGTAGGTCAGGCGCTTTCCTTCCGCCGCGTTCACGATCAGGACAGGGCGATCCTTGTCCTCGACCTTGCGCGCGTTGTAGCGGAACTCAAACTCCGAAACGTACTTGCCGAGATGGCCCTTGCCGACGTGATGAAACGTGCCGACGATGCCGCGCTTCAGAAGGGAAATGAAGCCTTCCGCCGTGTTCGTGTAGGCCTCACCGCGCACGAACTCGCCGCTGCTGTGATTCACGGTCTGGCGCTCCATGCCCGCGAACTTCTGCGCGCCCTTCACGCGGACATCGTTGTAGACCGTACTTTCGTCGGTCATCAGAAGCGATCCCGGTGCTACGTAGTTACGAATCTCGCGATCCATCGAGTCGGCATCAATGCGCTGCATCGGCATCGCGCGCACGTTGCCTCCACGTTCCACCAGGACGGCTACAGCGGCCTTCCGGCCACCGTCCGCAGGCCGACGACCACGGCCACCCTTGCGCTTGCCACCGATGTAGCCTTCGTCCACTTCGACGGTACCGGAGAGCTTCGTCGCCAGTGGTTCGGCGGTCATCGCGTAGCGGAGACGGTGCGCCATGAACCACGCCGCGCGGTACGTCACGCCGAGCATCCGGTGCAACTGATGCGCGGAAATGCCTTTCTTCGACGCGCCGATCAAGTAGATCGCCTGCACCCACTTGGTGAGCTTGATGTGCGAATCCTCAAACACGGTTCCAACCGTCACGGTGAACTGTTTCCGGCATGCCTTGCACTTCAGCACGCCCTTCCGCGTCTTGCTTCCTGGCTTGGGCGTCAGACGGTACGGGTCCGCTCCGCCGCAATGCGGACACACCGGGCCGCTTTTTCCCCACCTGAGGAACTCCATGTATTCGCGCGCCTTGTCCTCGTCGGTGAACTGCGCGCCCAATTTCGACCACGGTAGGGGTTTCATGTCGTCCATAGACTAAGCCTACACAAACCCATTGGGTGTGTCAAGGCTTAACTCGCACATCGTTCATTTTTACGATGGGTTTCTCCTTAAACCGCAGAGGAGTCACGCCTGCTACTTCCCCGTAACGACGCCACAACCGTAAGACCGTCTTCATTAGGTGGTCGATCTCACGTGGCACACGGTCATCCGCAAGATCGGGCTCCTCGCTGACCAAGACTCCAGGTGGAGTCGGGGGTTCCTTTTCTCTAATGTCGAGGGCGTCAGATGTCGTGAACAACTGCGGCGCCAAATTGATCAACTCCGAACGCATCTGATCTAGCGCTATACCCATGGTTACGAACGCCGAACCGGAATCTGACCCACCCGCCCGCTCCAACCTTTTCAGACGCTCGCCGTCTTCCTTTAGCAAGGCGAGCGACAGATAGTGACGCTCCAGCACTCGCAGGCGCGATAGCCCCTCAGCCTTGGCCATTGGGGTCGTCCGTGTGAAGGCGTACCACGCGGCTTTCCATCGAGGCCACCACTGGATCAGAGCGGCAGCGGCAAACGCCGTCACGAACGCCACGACTAACACGCTCTCCGGCACGCGCTTCATCCCCAGCCAGACAGCGAACGCATTTCCCCCGATAAACACAGCGAACGCCACGACGAATCGCCCCATCGCGCAATCCTCCGAGGGGCAGAGATTACGCGAACGCGAGAAGTGGCTTCCCGAACCTGGACGCACTTTCGCCTCGGGTTTGCAAAGGCACACTCACAGGCGCCTCCGGTAAGTGCCCTATTCATAAGCACTTGCCTTGGGTTTGTGAACGGCCTAATTCCCCATTTTCGCTTGACTTTCGCGCGGCACGACCCTAGGATCTACCCCGGCTGTGACCTCCTCTGTCACCACCCCACTTCACAATCCATTCATCACAGCCTGTCCGCCGGCGCGCAGCGCGTAGGCGGACCCAAAGGAGCCTGCATGCCGCCTTTCGACGACCAGAAGGAACGCAACAAAGCCATCGACATCGCTGTCGGCCAGATCGAGAAGCAGTTCGGCAAAGGCTCGATCATGCGCCTCGGCCAGCGCAATTCCGTCGGACCTATCGCCTCCATCTCCACTGGCTCGATCAGCATCGACTACGCGCTCGGCATCGGCGGGCTCCCGCGCGGTCGCGTCACAGAGATCTTCGGCCCTGAGTCCTCGGGCAAAACAACGCTGGCGCTGCAGGTGATCGCCGAGGCGCAGAAAGCGGGCGGCATGGCCGCGTTCGTCGACGCCGAACACGCGCTCGACGCGCAGTACGCGCAGAAGCTGGGCGTGGACCTGGAAAACCTCCTGGTCTCGCAGCCCGATAACGGCGAGCAGGCGCTCGAGATCGTGGAAGTGCTGATCCGTTCGAACAGCGTCGACGTCGTCGTCGTGGACTCGGTGGCCGCCCTGGTGCCCAAGGCGGAAATCGAAGGCGAAATGGGCGAAGCGCAGATGGGGCTGCAGGCGCGGCTGATGTCGCAGGCACTGCGGAAACTCACCGGCGTGGTCTCCAAGTCGAACACCACGCTCATCTTCATCAACCAGCTGCGCGAGAAGATCGGCGTAATGTTCGGCAACCCGGAAACCACCACGGGCGGACGCGCGCTGAAGTTCTACGCCTCGGTGCGCGTGGACATCCGCCGCATCGGCAGCATCAAGGACGGCGATCAGGTCATCGGCGGCCGCACGCGCGTCAAGATCGTGAAGAACAAGGTGGCGCCGCCGTTCCGCGAGGCCGAATTCGATGTGATGTACGGCGAGGGCATCTCGCGCGAGGGCGACCTGCTCGATCTGGCGGTTGAAAAACGAATCGTCGAAAAAAGCGGAGCGTGGTTCGCGTATGCGGGAGAACGTCTCGGTCAGGGTCGCGAAAACGCCAAGCAGTTCCTGAAGGACAACGCCGACGTCCGCCGCGCGATCGACGACCGGGTCCGCAAGGAGCTCGGCCTCACGCGCGAGGCCGATATCGTCGCCATCGCCTGAGGACCCCTGAGGCCTTCTTGGGCCTTAGGCCTTACGGCTTGGGCCTTCGTGTGGCAGGTGGCGGGCCTCCGCTACCTGCCACCGATCGTCCGAAACCTGCCAGATCTCTTCAGACGGATAGCGATAACGGCGTTCTGTGGAGACTGCGGAGCCCCGGCCTCGCCGCGGTGTGTCCTGCTTCGAACGGTTCGTCTTGACGAGGTAGAGGTTCGCCATACCTGCGGAAGAGGCAAGGCAGACGCCAATTGCTGAGGAAGCAAATTGCCTTGAAAAACTGAAGGCTGGCCTTACGGCTCAGGTAGGTTTCACAACGGCCGGGCTGAAATGAATACACGGTCGGGCGTGCCGGCCGTCCCAAAACCCCTTTGATATACTCGAACGTCTCTTCGGCCTCCTTTTACAGTTGACCGGGGCCAGGTAGCTCAGTTGGTAGAGCACCGCACTGAAAATGCGGGTGTCGCTGGTTCGATTCCGGCCCTGGCCACCACTCGACTCGCGAGCGTCGCGAGCGAGGCGAGTGCCTTGAGCGAGGCCCTTCGGGCCGAGTCGAAGGGCCGTTATCCCAGCGGACGCTCGCTCCCTCGTGGCGGGCCCGGCGCGGAAAGCGCCCGAGCGAGCAGCACTTTCGCAGGAGTTTCCAAGTGTTCCGAGCAATCCCACTCATCCTGATCCTCATCCTCGTCGTCGCCGGCTGTAAGAAGGACGCTGCCACTCCCGCCGGAACCGCGGAACCGGCTGCAGGCGCTCAGGCAGGAGCGGCGGCCGAACCGGTCAAGGCGCTCCCCGAACAGCTCCCCGACGTGCTCGCCAAGGTCAACGGCGAAGCCGTGACGCGCAAGGAGCTCGAGGACTACGTGCGCAACCTCGAAGGCCAGGCCGGCAGCCCGATCCCCGGCGATCAGCGCGACCGCATCTACCGCGGGGTGCTCGATCAGCTCGTGGGCTACAAGCTTCTGCTACAGGAAGCCAAGGCGCGCAAGGTGGTCGTGGCCGACGCCGACGTGGACGCGCGCATTGCCGAGGTCAAGAAGCAGTTCCCGTCGGAAGACCTGTTCATGCAGACGCTCATCGATCGCAAGATGACGCTCGACCAGATCAAGGCCGATGCGCGCCGGGATCTTTCGATCGCGCGGCTGATCGAGGCCGAAATATCGCAGCGCGTGGCGCTGAAGCCAGGGCAGGCCGAAGACTTCTACAAGAACAATCCGGACAGGTTCACGGAGCCCGAACGCGTCCGCGCGAGCCACATCCTGATTGCCACGGCCGAAAACGCCGACGCGGCAGCGAAGGCGCAGGCCAAAGCCAAGGCCGAACAGATCCTGAAGGACGTCAAGGCGGGCAAAGACTTCGCGACGCTTGCGCGTCAGCACTCACAGGATCCAGGCAGCGCTGTCAACGGCGGCGATCTTGGTTTCTTCCCCCAGGGCCAGATGGTCGGACCGTTCAATGACGCCGCCTTCAGCCTGAAACCGGGGGCGACGAGCGACCTCGTCGAAACGCAGTTCGGCTACCACATCATTCGCGTCGCCGAGAAGCAGCCCGCGCGCACCGTGCCGCTGGAAGAAGTGCGGCCGCGCCTCGAGGAGTTCCTCCAGCACCAGAACAGGGAAAGCGAAACCGAATCCTTCGTGAAAGCGCTGCGGACGAAGAGCAAGGTCGAAATTCTGGTCTGACCGCGCTGTGAGCGACAGCATCCGCCTCGACATCTGGCTCGATGTGGCGTGCCTCTTCAAGACACGCTCCGAGGCCAAGCGAGCCTGTGAAGGCGGCAAGATCGACGTCAACGGCGATCATGCCAAACCAAACAGACTGGTTCGTGAAGGCGACCGCGTTCGCATCAGCCGCGGCGCCGGCCGCGTCCAGGACGTGATCGTCCGGATCATCCTCGAGCAGCACGTCAGGAAGACTGAAGCGCGTGCGCTCTACGACGACGTCACGCCGAAACCATCCGCGGAAGAAATCGAGAGGCGCAGGCAGGAGCGGGCCTATCGCGCAGCCGCGGCAGCGGCGGGAACACCCGATCGCAGACGGCGGCGCGAGATCCGGCGTTTCAAAGAGGGCGAGTAAGATCAGGGCGCGTGCCGCGTAACCAGGAAGTCATCCGCCAGTGGCGTCTCCTGCACGCGCTGGAGTCATCGCGTCATGGCGCCACGATCGACGGCCTCGCGTCGGAGCTCGCCGTCACGACGCGCACCATCCGCCGCGATCTTGCCGCCCTGCAGGAAGCGGGATTCGCGCTCTACGATGAACGGGACGAGGAGGGGCGCGTGCACTGGCGCATCGACGGCCAGGCGCTGCACGGGCTCGAGTCGGGCTTCACGCTGCCGGAGCTGTGCGCGCTCTATCTGAGCCGCAACCTTCTGGAAGCCGTCGCCGGCTCGCCGTTCCAGCGCGACCTCACCAACGCGTTCGCCCGGCTGGAGAAAATGCTCTCGCCGCGCATGCGCCAGTTCCTCGACCGCCTGCCGTCGGTGCTGGCCGCCAAACCCGGACCGGGGGCCCGCGGCGCGGCCACCTCCCCCGATGTCGTCGCCCGCCTGCTCGAAGCGACTCTGCATTTCCGGGTGACGACGATGACCTATCACTCGGTGTCCAGCAAGCGCGTCAAGGAATACGCGATCCATCCGTATCGCCTGGCTTTCGCCCAGGGCGGAATGTATCTCCTCGCCTACGTTCCGGAGTACAAGTCTGTACGCACGTTTGCCATCGACCGGGTCACCTCCGTGACGCTGGAAAAGCAGACGTTCACCCCCCGGCAGGACATCGGAGACGACGTCTTTGCCAATTCGCTCGGGGTAAACACCGGACCGCCGGAACGCGTAGAAATTGAGTTCGCAGCTGATGTGGCGCCTTATGTCCGCGCGCGAGTGTGGCATCCATCGCAGGACATGCGCGAGAACGGCGACGGGCGGATGCGCCTGACCATGAACGTGTGCCATGACTGGGCGCTGCGCAGCTGGATCCTGAGCTGGGGACGGTTCGCCCGCGTCGTGTCCCCGGCGCCGCTGGCCCGCGCCATCCGCGCGGACCTCGATGCCGCGGGCACTCATTACAGGTCGTCATGACCACACGCGCGATTCGCTTCGTCATCATCGCCGCCGGGTTGATCGTCTTCCTGGCGGCCCCTTCATTCGTTCGCCTGTACACCGATTGGCTGTGGTTCGGCGAGCTCGGATATCAGTCCGTTCTGGCGACGATGCTGCGAAGCCAGGGAACGTTGTTCACGATTGTCTTCGTCGGCATGACGGTCTGGCTGACCGTGAACCTGCGTATCGCGGTCGGCGCGCTCACCGACGCGCGGCCGATGTACACCACGCCGGAAGGCTTCAGCATCTCGCTGCCCGGCCGCCGGCAGTTCACCTCCATCGCCAACGCCGCCGCCATGCTGATCGCGCTGCTCGCGGGTCTCTACGCGGCGGGTGAATGGAACGTGTGGATGGCGTGGCGTCACGGGGTGCCGTTCGGCCAATCCGATCCGCTGCTCGGCCGCGAGGTGGCCTTCTACGTCTTCACGCTGCCGTTCTTCGAGCTCGTACGCTCGCTGCTGCAGCTCGCGATCGTGACCGCCGCGGTCGCGTCGGGCGCGCTCTACTTCCTGTCGGGCAGCCTCGTCTCGACCTTCCCGGCCCGCGTCACGTTCAGTCCTAGGGCGCGCCGCCATCTGGCGCTTCTCGGCGCGGCGTTTCTGCTGGTCCTGGCATTCGGCGCCTGGCTGCGCCACGCGGAGTACATCATTCCCGGCGCCGGGGCGTCGGTCGGCGCCACCTACACCGACGTGCACGCGCGCATGCCGGCTGCCCTCCTGCTGATTGGCGTCTCGGTCATCGGTGCCATCCTCGCCCTGGTGCAGGCGTTTACGGATCGGCGCTGGCCGATTCCAGCAGCCGTCGGGCTCTATCTGCTGGTCTCGATCGGCGGCGGCATCTACGCCTCGCTCCTCCAGCGCATCATCGTCAGCCCCAACGAGCAGGCGCGTGAGACGCCGTACATCCAGCACAACATCGAGGCGACGCGCGCGGCCTTTGCGCTCGACGGGATCGAAGAGCGCCCGATCTCCGGTGAAGCACGCCTGACCCGCGCCGACATCGACCGCAACACTGCCACGCTGCAGAACGTGCGGCTCTGGGATCACGGTCCGCTGCTCGACACGTTCTCGCAGCTGCAGGAGATCCGGACCTACTACGACTTCGTCTCCATCGACAACGACCGCTACATGATCGACGGATCGCTGCGGCAGGTGATGCTGTCTGGACGCGAGATCAATACGGCCTCGCTGCCGAACCGCACCTGGGTGAACGAGCGCCTCAACTACACGCATGGCTATGGGCTGACACTCGGCCCGGTCAATCAGGTGACGTCGCAGGGTCTGCCGGTGCTCTTCATACGCGACATGCCCCCGGTGACGACGGCGGGCCTGCAGGTCACCGAACCGAGCATCTATTTCGGCGAGCTGTCGAACGACTACGTCGTCGTCGGGGGCGCCGTGCGGGAGTTTCACTTCCCGCGGGAGAATGGCGACGAGTCCACGCGATATGAGGGCCGCGGCGGAGTGCCGATCGGCTCGTTCCTCAGGAAACTCCTGTTTGCGCTGCGGTTCGCCTCCTACGACATCATCCTGAGCGACGCCGTCACCTCGGAGAGCCGAATCATCTTCAACCGGCGCATCAGCGACCGCGTGCAGCGTCTGGCCGGCGACTTCCTCCAGTTCGATCGCGACCCCTACCTGGTGCTGGTGGACGGCCGGCTGCACTGGATTTACGACGCCTACACCACCAGCAGCCGGTATCCGTATTCGTCGCGTACCGCGATCACCGCATCGGCGATCAATTACATCCGCAACTCCGTCAAGGTCGTCATCGACGCCTACGACGGGACGACGACCGCGTATCTCGCCGACGACACGGATCCCGTGGCCGCGACATACGCGCGGATATTCCCCGGCTTCTTCAAGCCGATGTCGGACATGCCCGCCGGGATCCGCGCGCACGTGCGGTATCCCGAGGACATCTTCGCCATCCAGTCGCAGGTGTACTCGACGTACCACATGACCGACGCCGGCACGTTCTACAAGCGAGAGGACCAGTGGGAAATCCCGGTCATCGAGGAAACCGCGCAGGGCAGCGGTGCGGCGATGCAGCCGTATTACACGATCATGCGGTTGCCCGGAGAGCCGGAAGCCGAGTTCATTCAAATGCTGCCGTTCACGCCGCGGCGCAAGGACAACCTCGCCGCGTGGCTCGTGGCGCGCAGCGACGGCGAACACTATGGACGTCTGCGGGTGTTCGAGTTCCCGAAGCAGAGCCTGATCTTCGGCCCGAAGCAGATCGTGGGACGCATCAGCCAGGATCAGACAATCGCGCCGCAGATCACCCTCTGGAATCAGCAGGGGTCGCAGGTGATCTGGGGAACGATGATGGTCATCCCGATCGAGGAGTCGCTGATTTACGTCCGGCCGCTGTATCTCCGCGCCCAGGGTGGCCGCATCCCCGAGCTCACGCGGGTCATCGTCGCCTACGAGGACCGCATCGTCATGGAGCCGACGCTCGAAGCGGGGATTGCGCGGCTGTTCGGCGGCGCGGTGCCAGCGGCGGCCCCGGCGGAACCTGACCCGACGCGCACCACCGCGGCGCCGTCTCCGGGCGCACCACCCGCCGCGCCCGCGGGGCCGGCGACGCCCTCAGCCGACGTTCGCGCCCTCACGGCCGAAGCACGCGCCCACTACGATCGCGCCATCGCCGCGCAGCGGGCCGGCGACTGGGCCAGGTACGGTGAAGAGATCAAGGCGTTGGGCGAAGTGCTCGAGCGGATGAGGCGGTAGGCTCCGTCAGCAACCAGGCCCTGAGCACTTCGGCCACGGTCCACGCCTGCGCAACGCAGCCGCGCGGCGTATAGGGCGGTTCGGCGTCGAAGATCTCGCTCAGCGTTCCAACGCCTCCGTCGTTCAGGTGGGCCTCGAAGCCGGTGAGGCAGCGGCGCGCACCCGCCGTGTCTCCAGGATTCACCTTCAGCCAGGCATCGACGAACGGGCCGACGAGCCAGCCCCACACGGTTCCCTGGTGATAGGCCGCGTCGCGCGAACGGAGATCACCGTAGTACTGCGCCTTGTAGTCACGATGACCGGGCGCCAGCGAACGAAGTCCAACGGGCGTGAGCAGGCGATCGCGGACCACGTCGAAGACCGGCCGCCAGCGCTCGCCGTCGAGCACGGGGTGATCGAGCGACACCGCGAAGATCTGATTCGGACGGCAGGCCGGATCGTCGCCGCCCTCGCCGTCGATCACGTCGTACAGGTAGCCGCCCTCCGCGTACCAGTACCGTCGATTGAAGGACTCGTGCACGCGCGCCGCGCGCTCATCCGTCTCGATGGCCATCGGATCACCTTCCTGACGGAGCCACTCGGTGATCAGCCGCAGCGCGTTGTACCAGAGCGCGTTGATCTCGACCGGCTTGCCGCGGCGGGGCGTGACGACCCAGTCGTCCACCTTGGCGTCCATCCACGTCAGCTGGTACCCCTCGGCCCCCTGGCGCAGCAGACCGTCACCGGGGTCGACAGCGATCCCGAACCGGGTTCCAGCGACGTGACGTTCGACGATCGACTTGAGCGTTGGCAGGAGCTGGCGCAGCGTCGACCGATCGTGAGTGGCGGTCACGTAGCGATGCACGGCATGGAAGAACCACAGCGTGGCATCCGCGGTGTGGTACAGGCCTTCCTTGGTTCCCTCGGGGAACATGTTCGGAAGCAGCCCGTCGCGCACGTAATGCCCGAAGGTGCGCAGGATGTAGCCCGCCTCGCGCTGCCGCCCCGTGCACAGCGTGAGGCCTTCCAGGCTGATCATCGTGTCGCGCCCCCAGTCCGTGAACCAGTGATAGCCGGCGATCACCGTGCGGACCTCATCACCCATGGCGCGTGCGCGCGCCGCCTCCTCGACGCGTCCGGCCGGCGTGATGATGAATTGATCCGCCGCCAGCACCAGCTCGCCCACGATTCCCGGCTCCGGCGCCTTCGCGGCTTCGACGAGCCGCGTGCGGCGCCGGTGCTCGGCATGCGGCAGGTCACGCGGCGTCAGCGCGCCGATCGTTTCCCACGATTCCGTTGACGCGATCAGGGCGCCCGGACTGTCCGGGGTCAGGCTCAGGCGGAAATACCCCGGACTCCAGAGATCGCCGCAGCATTCGTAGCCGCGGTGCTGTTCCAGCTCGTACACCAGCGAGGGGAAGAGCTCGGGGATGACCGTGAACGCTTTCTCGTGCCCGTGCAGAAAGAGCCGCAGCGCCGGCAGGTCGCCGCCCGGCAGGACCTCGAATCGATCGCCCAGGGCGTAGACGCCATACGGAACGTCCAACGACTGATCGACCGGGGCTTCGTGCAGCCGGAAGGCGATGAGCGGCCTCAGCTCGAGCCGCACGGGCTCGGAGGAGAGGAGTGAATACGAAATGTGCGTCGTGTTCTGCAGGTGGGGCATGAGCACGCGCTTCTCCAACCGCACGCCCTCGACCTCGTATTCCCACACCGGCAGGCCCGCTTCGAGCCGGAAGGCAGCCAGATACCGCGAGCAGTCGAATCCTTTCCCGTCCGTCGTGCTGTAGACGGTGGGCAGGGCAACGACACGGCCGTCGGCGAAACGGAGCTGCTCCCACACGTAATTGAGCATCACCGTCCGTCCGAACGGCGTCGGCAGCGCCGCGATCAGGAGACCGTGATAACGCCTGGTCACCGCGCCGGCAATCGTTCCGCTCGCATAGCCGCCGAGGCCGTTCGTCACCAGCCATTCCTTCCAGGCCAGCTCGTTTCGTCCCTCCGGCGTCGGCTCCCAGCGGATGCGGCGCACCAGCTCGGTGTCAGTTATCCCGACGTGGGGAATCACTTCACCCACTTGCAAGTTGCTACTTGTCACTTGTCAGTTGCCAGTTCTCAGTTGCCAGTTCTCAGTTGTCGCCTTCGCGGACTGGTTTCAGCACGACGGCGGAATGGCCGCGAATCGTCCAGCCGTGATCGCCCGACACGGCCGGCGTGCCCGTGCCGCCATACTCAGGGTCTTCGCTCGACCAGCGCACCCGCCACACATGTCCGTCCGGCGGCGCCAGGAGCGGCTCCGGAAACGACCCGGCAATGAGATCGGGACCGAAGTTGACGCACAGCAGCCGCTCGTCCGCGGGGTGATCGGAGTAGTAATGCAGCGCGAACGCCTCCGGCGCGAGCACCGCGCCGTCAACACCTCCTGCGTGCGGTTCGGCAAACGCACCATCGCCGCGGCGCATGGCGATCAAATCCTCGTACAGCCGCCGATGAGGTGCGTGCGTGTCGTATTCGCGCCAATCGAGGATCGCGCGCTCGAAGGTACGCGGATCGTGCGGCGCCGGCAGCTGCCGCTGCATCTCGCCGGACGCCAGGCTCGGGAACTGAGACAGGAACTCGGCCCGTCCCTTCTGAACGGCAGCCGACAGCTCCGCCCGGTGATCCGCGAAAAACAGAAACGGCGCCGAAGCCCCGAACTCCTGCCCCTGGAACAGCAGCGGCGTGCCCGGCATCAGGATGAACAGCGCCGACATGGCGCGATAGCGGCCGGGCGTGGTGCTCGCATGCGTCCGCGATCCGTCTCCCGTATTGGCGAGCTGATCGTGGTTTTCGATGAAGTTGACGAAGGCCGCCGGCTCGACGCCGTCGGCGCGCGTGCCGCGCGCCTGCTTCTGCCAGGCGTAGCGCTGGCCCTGAAAGAGATAGCCGTGCTTCGCAGCCGACACGAACTCCTGCGGCGCGCCGCGATGGTCGCTGAAGTAGGCCTCCCTGCGTCCGGTCATCGCCACAACCGCGCTGTGGTGGAAGTCGTCGTTCCAGAGTCCGTCGAGGCCGTATCCGCCCTGCTCCACCGGGCGCACCAGGCGGACGTGCTGCGGCTCGTTTTCGGCGATGAGGACAATCCGCCGCTCCGCCGCGGCGGCGCGCGAGAGCCGGGTGATCAGCACGAGGATGTGCTCGTCGGACTCGTCGTGCATGGCCTGCGTGGCGTCGATCCGCAGACCATCGAGCCGATACTCGTCGATCCAGTACGCGGCGTTGCTGCTGAAGAACTCACGGACCGGACCGGCGCCGGGTCCGTCGAAATTCAGTCCCTCTCCCCATTCGTTCGAGCGTGCGAAATAGTCGCGCGAGTACCTGGCAAAGACGCAGCCGTCGGGACCGAGGTGGTTGTAGACCACGTCGAGGATGACTGCCAGGCCGAGCCCGTGCGCGGTGTCGATGAACGCACGGAAATCGTCCGGCGTCCCATAGAGGCGCGTCGGCGCAAACGGGAACACGCCGTCGTATCCCCAACCAAAGCGGCCGGGAAACTCGGCGACGGGCATCACCTCGACCATCGTGATCCCCGTGCGCGCCAGCAACGGGAGCTTCGTCGCCGCGCTCGTCCACGTCCCTTCCGGAGTGAACGTGCCGACGTGTATCTCGGAGATCACTTGACCTCGCATCGACACGCCGTCAGACGGAACCGATGTCCAGGCATAGCGTCCCGGCGCAACCACCTCCGATGCGCCGAACGGTCCGTCCGGTTGATACCGTGACGCAGGATCCGGCAGCAGGTCGCCATCCACGCGATACCAGTAGCGCGTGCCTGGCGCGGCGTCGTCGACAAACGCGGCACGATACCCACCCGGCTCGGTATTCAGCGGAACGTCCTGCGGCTGCCCGTTCCGGTCGATCACGAGGGAGATGGTTTCGGGGGCCGGCGCCCACACGCGAAAATGCACTCCGCCTCCCGGCTGAGGTTCCGCTCCAATGGGGAGACGTCTCGCCTCGGAACTCATCAGTGGCGTTTTGAACTCGGCTGTTTGGCTGGACATCGATGCGATCGTAGACCCCGGCCCTGCTCTGCAGGGATGGTGCCGGGACCGGAGACCCGCATGAGACTGAAGCTGACGATCGAATACGCCGGGACGCGATACAGCGGCTGGCAGATTCAAACCAACGCTCGAACCGTCCAGGGAGAACTCGAACGCGCCGTCCGCAGTGCAACGGGCGCGAATGATTTCGAGCTCTACGGCTCAGGCAGGACGGACGCGGGCGTCCATGCACTCGCGCAGGTCGCCCACCTCGACGTGTCCTCGAACCTGCCGCCGGATACGCTGCGCCGGCGTATCAACGACGCCCTTCCCGCCGACATCGTCGTGCTTCGTGTCGAGCGCGTTCGGCACCGGTTTCACGCCCGGCACGATGCGGTGGCGCGAAGCTATCTCTACCAGGTGGCGCGCCGGCGCACGGCGTTTGCGAAGCCATTCGTCTGGTGGGTCAAGGAGGATTTGTCAGTGGCGGCGATGCGCGACGCCGCGCAGATCTTCGTCGGCTTCCACGACTTCCGCGCGTTCTCGGACGACGAGCCGGGCGAGAAATCGACAGAAGTGCTGGTGGACGCGTTCGACATCCATGAGGATGAGGATCTGATCCTCTTTCACATCGAGGGCTCGCACTTCATCTGGAAGATGGTCCGGCGCATGGTGGGCGTCCTGGTGGAGATTGGTCGCGGAGGACTGGTGCCGGCCGACGCGCAGGCCCTGCTTGCATCCGGTTCGGGTAACGCGGCACGGTTGACTGCGCCAGCGTCGGGGCTGTTCCTCGAGCGCGTGTACTACGCCGGCGACGCGCGCGATGTGCCGGTGCGATCCACCGTCACGCTCCGCCACGCGTAATGTACGTAGTGTCCGCCTTCAGGCGGACCCCGGAGGATACGTAGTGTCCGCCTTCAGGCGGACCTCAGCGCTTCAGAACAAACGGCGCCACGCGGCCTGCCGTCAGCGGCAAATAGATGCGGTCGTTCTGCTGCCCCTTGCGGGCATAAACCGGAAATCCCTTGTACTCCGCAATCTGAACCAGCCCGGACGGCATCTCCATCGACGGTCCCGCCATCACCCACTTCTCGCCCATGAACTGCACCGAGACGCTGTCGTAGGTAAATGGTTTTCCGCGCTGCGGCGGCGGCACGACCGGC
The DNA here is from genome assembly GCA_050742535.1 of Vicinamibacterales bacterium. Classification (GTDB taxonomy): domain Bacteria; phylum Acidobacteriota; class Vicinamibacteria; order Vicinamibacterales; family UBA2999; genus Gp6-AA40. Next base: position 15,846 of record JBOGIQ010000048.1, read on the forward strand.
ACGCCGAGCTCGATTCCGGTCGTCCCGACGGGCCGTTCCGGCGTGACCGCGCTGATTGTCCCGACCGCCTGTGGAACCGGCGGCAGCACCGGTATCGAGGCGATCTCGCGTGGAAGCCGGTCGCTCCGGCCAGGGAACGAGGGCAGACGGCTGCCTGATGTTCCTGCCAGGTCGCCGGTGCGAAGACGCTCATATGGCTGCATCTGACCACGGCCTATGGGAACGAACACCATGCTATGCGGCTCGAGTGTCGTATTGGCGTACAGCGGTACGCCGTTGTAGTGCCCGACACGGACCATGACGTTGCCGTTGAAGAAGGTGACCGGCCCGGCCGGATAGTAGAACTCACCGGATACGACGACCGGCTCGCCGAGAAGGTACCAGGCGTCGTTTTCGGCCGAAACAATCGGTGGATCCGTCGGACGGCTGTTGACCTGCGCGACCGCGGGAATCGAAATCACGAGCGCACCAGCGACGATCAACCACTTCATCTCAACCTCCCGGTCAAAGGATGCGGTGGCAATCGATGTGCCGATCGCCCAAGGAACGCCGCCAAGGCGTTCCGGTAGAGTCAGCTCAGCCTGGTCTGAAGTGTCTCGCGCAGCAACTGCAGAAGCCGCTGCCAATGGCGCTCCGATGAATCCCGGTCGTAGACCAGATGTCCCGTCACGGCAAAACCGTGCCTCGCGCCTTTGTAGGTTTCAATCGTGTGGTTCACGCCAGCCTGCGCCAGCGCCGTTTCCAACCGGTGCTGCTGTTCCGGCGAAAAACTGGGATCGATTTCCGCCACTCCGACATAGACACGCGCGCGCATCCGGTTGGCCAGCAGGTGGGCGCTATCCGGCTTGTCGGTCGCGAGCGACCCGCCGTGGAACGACAGCGCCACGACGACACGCTCGGGAAACATTCCGGCGGCGCTCAGCGCGAATCCTCCACCCATGCAGTAGCCGACGACGCCGATGGCCCCCTGACGCGCCGATGCATGCGTGTCGATCATGGCGATCACGGCCGCCGTGTCCCGCATCACCATCGTGTCGGTGATCGATCGAATCATGCCCTTGAAGCGGTCGCGCTCAGGGCCTTCCGCGGTGACGAGCTTCGGATCGAACGGGGCGTACTCGCCGCTCCGGTAATACAGGTTGGGCACCACGACAAAGTAGCCGTTCGAGGCGAGACGCTCGGCCATCTCCGCCAGCTGCGGCCGAATGCCAAACGCATCCATGAACAGGATCATGGGCGGCCATTTGTCCGCGCCCTCGGGCGTGAAGACATGGCAGTCCATTCGTCCGTCTACGGTGTCGACGTCGATGCGCGTCACAGAAATGCAATACGGTGAATCGGCCGCCATCGTTTATCCTCAGATCATCCATGGTTCAGCCCGGTACGACAGACGAGCGCAGCCTCGAACGCGACACGCTTGCCCGCGAGGTCGAGCGGCGGCGGACGTTCGCCATCATCTCCCACCCGGACGCGGGAAAAACGACGCTCACGGAAAAGCTGCTGCTCTACGCCGGCGCCATCGAGCTGGCGGGCGCCGTCCGCGGCCGCAAGACCGGCCGACACGCCACGTCCGACTGGATGGAGATCGAGCAGCAGCGCGGCATCTCGATCAGCGCCGCGGCGCTCGAGTTCGAGCTGAAGGGGCATCACGTCACGCTGCTCGACACGCCCGGCCACCAGGACTTCAGCGAGGACACCTACCGCACGCTCCTCGCCGTGGACAGTGTCGTGATGGTGCTCGACGCGGCGAAAGGCATCGAGGCGCAGACACTGAAGCTGTTCGAGGTGTGCCGCACGCGCCGGCTGCCGGTGCTGACCTTCATCAACAAGCTCGATCAGCCGTCAAAGGATCCGTTCGAGCTGATGGACGAGATCGAGCGCGTGCTCGGCGTCGCCGCGGCGCCGATGAACTGGCCGCTCGGCGACGGCGTTGACTTCTGCGGTGTCTACGACCTGGAGAGCCATTCGCTGATTCTCTACGAGCGGCAGAAGAGCGGAACCCGCAACGAGCCCGTGGCGGTGACCAATCCTGCCGATGCGCGTGTCGGCGAGATGGTCGGCGAGCGGAGGCAACGCGAGCTGATCGAGGCGGTGGAGATCATTACCGGTGCAGGCACCCGCTACGACGAGGCGGCGTACCGTGCCGAGCGGCAGACGCCGGTGTTCTTCGGCAGCGCGCTGAACGACTTCGGCGTCGAGCCGTTTCTCAACGCCCTGCTCTCGCTCGCGCCCAGCCCGGCGCCGCGTCTGAGTGAAACGGCGGACCTGATTGAGCCGACCGACCCGGACCTGTCCGGATTCGTGTTCAAGATCCAGGCGAACATGAACCCGCGTCATCGCGATCGCGTGGCGTTCTTCCGGATCTGTTCGGGGCGGCTGACGAAAGACATGGCGGTCTCACACGAGCGGATGGATACGACGATTCGCCTGTCGCGCGTCTACCGCTTCTTCGGCCGCGATCGCGAAACCGTTCCCGAGGCATACGCCGGCGATGTCGTGGGGCTCGTCAATCCCGGCCAGCTCGCCATCGGCGACACGCTGTACGCCGGCCGGCACGTTCGCTTTCCACCGATTCCGCAGTTCCCGGCGGAGCGATTTGCCGCGCTGCGGCCTGGCGACGTACGGCACAAGCGGTTCGACGAGGCCGTGCACCAGCTCGCCGAGGAAGGACTCCTCCAGGTCTTCATGCCGAAGTCGGGTTTCCGCCACCCGGTGGTCGGCGTCGTCGGCGCGCTGCAGTTCGACGTCATCGCCGCGCGGCTGCAGTCGGAATACGGGATTCACTGCACGGTCGACCAGCTGCCGTTTACCGCCGCGCGGTGGCCGGTACAGGCCAACGGAGAACCGGCGACGAACCTGGCGCTGCCGCTGTCGGGTGTGCAGGAAGTGAAGGACCGGCGCGAACGGGACGTGGTGCTGTTCGCGTCGGACTGGGAGCTGCGCTACTGCGCGGACCGGAACCCGGGCGTCGAGTTCAGGGCGTCGATGTAAGTCAAAAGGCAAAGGTCAAAAGGCAAAAGAAAAGGTCACCTGCGACCTTCTCTTTTGACCTTTGCCTTTTGACCCTTGCCTTTTGACCTACGTCTATTTATTGCGGATTCGGATTGTTCGCGTTCGCGGCGTTGCCGTCGCGATTCGCCGCTCCGCCGAACACCCGCCGGCCGTCGGCCGTCGTGATCGTCGCCTGACCGACGTTCGGTGACTCGGGGTTCTTCGCGCGAACGCCCGTGACGCTGACCGTCTCGCCGATCTTCAGCGTGTCCTTGCGCCAGCCCTGGCGATACAGCGAATTCGGCGGACCGCCTTCGACCTTGTAGACGACCGTCTTGCCACCCTCTTTCGTCTCCACGTGCGTGTAGATGTGCGGGTTGGCCCAGTCGACCTTCTTGATCGTGCCGCTGAACTTGATCGGCTTGTTCACGTCGAACTCCGCCGAAATCGAGTGGTGCGCCGCGGCGGGAGCCGCGATCGCAAGCGCGGCGGCGGCGAATAAGGCCCAAACCGTCCGTTTCATCCTGTCCTCCAGACCACGTCCGGCCGCAGCCGGACACTCACTACGGGGTATGAACTAGTCCACGTTTTCGGGCCGCTTCCACGGCGTAATCGCGCCGGTGAAGAGGTTCTCGAGATTGTTCTCTTCGCACGAGTATTCCATGAGGACATCTGGCGCCTGCTTGATCCGCCAGGTCCGGACATTCATCCAATCCCGAGTGTACGCCCTCGGGTCGCTCACCGTCACCGTGTGCTCCATGGTGTTCGAGTCGAGACGGCGGAACGTGTTCGTCATCTTCAACTGCCTGCTGTGCGGGTGGCCGGACGTATCCAGCTTCGTATAGCCGTTGAAGTTGCTCGTCTCGATGATGAGGGTGTCGCCGTCCCAGCGGCCTTTCGAGGTGCCGTTCCACGATTCCGGAATATCCGCCGGCCACTTGAAATCCGCGCGCAGCGGCACCCACGTATGCCAGGTGTTCTGCTCGAACAGGAACGCCACCGCATCCGGGTGATGGATGACCTGAACGCCGTGCGGCGAGTTGATGTTTCGTGACAGCCCGAACGGCAGGCAGCTTCCTGCGTAGTCACCGTTTGCGACCGGGTCGTACTCCTTCCAGGCCTTGAGTCCCCACTCGGTGTACGGGAGGTCGTACGTTCGCGGCTTCTGGCCTGAGGCTGGCGCCTTCGCATCGCCCAGCACCTCGCCCTGCCGTTCGAACTTCAACTGCTGACGGGTCATCGGATCCACGGCGCCGCGCGCCATGTCCGGCGTGTAAGGGTTGTTCCACAACCCGCTCAAGTCGGGCTGACCGTTTGCGAGGCGCGGGACTGGTCCGGCGGGAACCTGCGGAGCATTGCCCCGTCCGCCGCGGCCGCCGCCCCTGGCTGGCGCCTGCTGTCCACCCTGCGCCGCTGGCGCAGCACCCTCACCCTGGCCGCGCTGGGCGATCGCCGGGATCCACATGGCGGTGGCGAACACGCCAAGCGCGACGATCACAGACTTCAACCGCATACCCATTCAGCTTCCCTCCGGCTGCGTCATTTTAGGGCAAAGACGGCCACAAAGAACACCAAGTGTGGCCGCAAAGATCACAAGGATCGTGTGTCCTTACGACTACGAAAACACTCGTATTGACAACTACGAAGACTCTCGTAGACAATCCGGCGCGTGACACCTCGCAGGAAACCCACCGACGCCGAGCTCGCGATCCTCCGCGTTCTCTGGGCGCGCGGGCCGAGCACGGTGCGCGACGTCGCCGTCGAAATGGGCCGGGAAGGCTCCTACACCACCGTGCTCAAGCTCCTGCAGATCATGGCGGATAAAGGTCTCGTCCGCCGGGACGAAGCCGCGCGCACCCACGTTTATGAAGCGGCCGAGTCCGAGGACACCACCCAGCGGCAGCTGGTGGGCGACCTGCTCGATCGGGTGTTCGACGGAGCGGCCGGAAAGCTGGTCCTCCGGGCGCTCGAAGACGGGAAGGTGACGCCGGGTGAGCTCGCGGAGATTCGCAAGCTGCTGAACAAGCGGCTGGGAGAGCGGTCATGACCAGCTGGGTTGACGTCGCCGGATGGACGCTCGTGCATTTCGTGTGGCAGGGAGCGGGCATCGCCCTGCTGGCCGCTCTGGGGTTGCGGCTGCTCCGCTCGCGACGACCACAGTTGCGTTATCTCACAGCGTGCGGCGCGCTGGCTGCCATGCTGGCAGCTCCCGTCGTCACGGCATTCGTGATGACCAGCGCGCCTCGGGTCCCGTTCGCCGACACGATCCACGTCCTTCGCTCGCCGCATGGAGCCGCCATCGGCGTCGCCATTAGCCCTCCCTGGTCTCCGGTTCCCGCAGTCGGCAGCGCGGCGGCTGCGCCCACTGAGCTCACGCTGCCCGCCGCGATCGACACCGGCGCCCTGTTGTCGGTCCTTGTCACACTGTGGCTCGCGGGTGTCTTCATCCTGCTGACGCGCCTCAGTGCTGGTTGTTGGCGGATCCGGAAGCTCCAGGCTGCCGCACGGCTCGAAGAGCCTTCGCGCTGGCAGTCGCTCGCAGAGGAGATCGCGGCACGCCTTGGGCTCACACGCCGCTTCACGGTCATCGAAACCGTACGCGTCGCGACGCCGACAGTGATCGGCTGGTTGCGGCCCGTGATCCTGCTTCCCATAGCCGCTATGGCCGGCCTGTCGCCGCGGCAGGTCGAAGCGATCCTGGCGCACGAGCTCGCACACATCCGGCGGCACGACTTCCTGATCAATCTCCTGCAGACGCTCGCCGAGACGATGCTCTTCTATCACCCCGCGGTGTGGTGGATATCGAGACGGATCCGGACGGAACGCGAGCACTGCTGCGACGATGTGGCAGTCGCGGTGAGCGGTGACCCGGCCGAATACGCCGCGGCGCTCGCGGAGCTGGCATCCTGGAGCATCTCCCATCCGGCGCTGGCAATGGCCGCGACACGGGGACCGCTCGTCGATCGCGTGCGTCGCCTGCTCCGCTTGCCGGACGCCGATCGCAAGCCGAGGCGCACTGCCGTTGCCGTCGCCATCGTCGTGACGTCGGTGGTGGGGATTAGCGCGTTTGGTGCGATTCTGCGAGCGCAGCCGGTGGTCGCGGATGGAGAGCCGGCTGGACCCCCTCGATTCAACCAACTTCTCGGGTTCAATCTATTCCCGGGGCCCGTTCAGCTGCCCGGAGAAGATCCGATCGCCGCTCGCGGATGGCGGTTGACGATTGGCGGCGACAGGGGCGAGCTCGCGATCATCGGCTACACGGGGCGCAGCGTGATCCGGACTGCCTACGGCCTCGATGGCTATGGCCCGGACCGTACGCCCGTCATCGGAGGGCCTCGATGGATCGACGAGGAGACGTTCGATCTCACTGTCCCGGCCGATCTGACCATCGTCGACGGACTCACTGATCCGATCGAAGTCCAAGCGGCACTACGGCAGATGTTGGAGCTCCGGTTCGGGCTGGCGACGCATCGCGAAACGCGTACGTTCCCGGCGTATGCGCTGGTGCGGGCGAACGCGGACGGCCGGCTGGGATCGTCGCTCGAGCCGTCAACCATCGACTGTTTTGCCGGCGGTTCGAATCCGCGTCCGAACGCGGACGCGGCGACGGTCGGCCCGGTGTTGCGGAGCAACCTTCAGACCCGCCGCTTCTGCGGCATCGACAACAACTTCTTCGGGCTGAGCGGTGTGCGAGTGACGATGGCGGAGCTGGGCAGCGAATTTCACCGGGCGCACTATCCGCTGTCGCCTGATCGTGCGATCGTCGACCGCACAGGCCTGACCGGCGCCTACGACTTCGAGCTGCGATTCGGCCTGCTGCCGATCGCGGCAATCGGTCACGCGAATCCAACGCTCGGCAAGGTGCTGCAACCGTTTGGCATCCGGTCGGTGTTCACCGCGCTGCCCGAGCAGCTTGGATTGAAGCTCGTCGACGCCACGGTGTCACGGGAAGTTCTCGTTATCGATCGCATCAACCGTCCATGAACCGCCGGCACCCCTGACCCTTCGACCTCGCTCAGGGTCATCCCGAGCATCGTCGAGGGATGAAGGGGGTGCCCTACGACTGAAGGGGTGCCCTACGACCGGCGGTCATGCCCCTACGACACGCTCACGTAGGGCGCCGCTTTAGCGGTGCCCGAAAAAGGGAGCCCACATCATGAAACTGATCGTGTGTCTTGCGGCAGCTCTGTCCATTGTTGCCCTCACCGCGAACGCGCAGTCGGCACCGCCGGAGCCCGCATTCGACGTCGTCTCCGTCAAGCGGAACACCTCCGGTGGCCCGATGCTTCAGCGGAACACGCCGGGCAACATCGCCATGTTCAACGTTCCCGTGCGCCAGCTCGTTCGACTGGCGTATCAGCTGCAGGATTTTCAGATCGTCGGCGCGCCTGACTGGGCGAACACGGATCGGTTCGATATCGAGGGCCGGTTCGAGCCTCCGCCTCCGGGCCCTCCTCCGCAGAGCTCGTAATCGATCGCCTTCAGCAGCCGCCGGAAAATTAGAAGGCGATCAGGAACCGGTATTCGCGGGCGTGCGCGCGGCGCGCGGCGGCGCCGTGCGCGCGCGGGTCAGCGTTTCCCAGAACGATCCGCGCCCTTCCGGCGTGTCGTAGCGCACCTCGAGCGAATTGCCGTCGCGTGCAGTGAACGTCACCAGCTTCACGCGGAGGCCATCGATCGTGAATCGGTAATTCGCGTCGTCGGGGAACAGCCGCACGGCGCTGGTCACCGTGACTTCGTGCTCCACGCGATCGGCGACGCCCGGCGCGGTTCCACCAATACGCAGCTGTGCCTCTTCGATCCACGTCGATGCCGGGACAGTCCGTCTCCTGGCGTCGATCACCTTCTTCACAACGCGCAGGGTTGCGTCGGTATTCGACTTCACGACGAGCTCGACGGTGCGGACGGAGGTTGCGTTCGCGCCCCATACCGACTTGTCGAAGTCGCTGGTCAGTTTCATCTCGTCCGGCGCCGATCTCCAGGTGCCGGTCAGCGGACGTGGTGCCGCCGGAGCTTGCGCCGTCGCGTCTGCCGCACAAAGCGGAGCGACGGCCACTGCCGTCATAAGAAGCAGAGTACGCATGATGCCCATTCTGAAATGCCGGACGCCGGCCGCGGTATCCCCTCCTTACCGGAGGACGAAGCGCTGTGCGCGGCGGTTGGTTACGATCTCGGCGGTATACAGGTTGCCCTTCGAGTCGGCCGCCATGTGGTGAACGATATCGAAGTCTCCCGGCTTCGGCCCCCGCATCCCGAGCGAGCCGACAGCCGTCAGCGTCGCCCGATCGAAGATGACGACGCGCATCGGCCCCGAGTCGACCACATAGAGGTATTGCTGCTTCGGGTCCGCGGAGAAGGCGAACCCCGCGGGCACCGGCGCAACGTCGGTGTCGCTCGGCAATGTGGCCTGACGGATGAACTTCCCTTCCAGCGTGAAGGTCTGCAGTCTCCTGTAGGTCCGGTCGGCGACGTAGACGATGTTGTCGCGCGAGACCTTCACCGCGTGCACGAGCCCGAATTGCATCGGCGGCTCGGTGCCGGGCGGCGCCGATTGTGGCGGGTTGGCCGTCATCGCTGCCGGCGGGGAATTGCCGAACGCGCCCCAGGACCGTTTGAACCGGCCGGTCTCCGCATCGAAAACGGCGATGCGCTGGTTGCCGTACCCGTCCGCCACGAACAGCTCGTTGGTCGGTGTGTGTACGAAGAGATCGGCCGGCTGGTGCACGTTTGCCGTGTCCGCGTTTCCCGTGCTCTTGCCGCGTGCGCCGATCTGTCGGACGAACTTTCCGCCAGAGGTGAACTTCAGGATCATGTCGTCGGTACGGCCAGCGGCGGCCGGCTTCGGCCAGCCGCCGTTGCCGCCGATCCAGATGAAGCCTTTGTCGTCCGCATAGATGCCGTGCTCGCGATCGGGCCAGTCGTACGCGTCGGCCGGGCCGCCCCAGCTGCTGATCAGCTTGCCCGCCGTGTCGAATTCAAGAACCGGTGGGGCCGCATTCGCGCGACGGTCGGCGGGAATCGACGCCGGCCGGTGCAGCACCCAGATGTGATCGCGCGGATCGACGGCGATCGACGAGACTTCGCCAAGCACCCAGTTGTTCGGGATCGTCGGCCAGCTCGGATCGACTTGGAAGGATGGCGCTCGCAGCGTCGGTTGCTGGGCCCTGGGCCCCTCGACTCGCCCTGCGGGCTCGCTCGGGGCAGGCCAGACAAGGAATGAGACGACCAGCAGGGCGGCCGTAAATGTGGCGAGTGAGCGAGGAGTAATTGCAGGCATCGTGGAGCGCATTTTAGTGTAGTGTCCGCTCGACGTAGTGTCCCCTTCAGGCGGATGTTCGACGTAGTGTCCGCCTTCAGGCGGATGTTCGACGTAGTGTCCGCCTTCAGGCGGATGTTCGACGTAGTGTCCGCCTTCAGGCGGACCAACCGGAGCAACGAATGAGGAATACGTTCGCAGCCGCGACCGTTCTACTGGCCTG
>JBOGIQ010000049.1:0-25003 GCA_050742535.1 Vicinamibacterales bacterium
AGTACACGGTCGAGGGCTGGATCGATCGCTTCGAATCGTGGGTTCGGGGACTGCTCGCCAAGAGCGGCGCCGGCCAGGACGTCGGCAGCGAGCTGCTGGAGGGGGCGACATTGATCGAACAGACGTATCCGCCGGCGCTCGAGCGGAGGCGGATGGCGTCGAGTCAGGACGACCAGCTGCTCGAGGTCGCTGATCTCCTCCGCAGCAACCGGCCTCAAGCCGACCGCGTTTCCGCCGCCGCCGATCAGCAGCTGCGGGCACGGATGCGCGCCCGGCCCGATCGCCACGCGTCCACGATCTACGCACGCGTCCTGCGTGTCACCGTGGATCCGGTTCGCGCGCGCTCCGGAGCGTGGTACGAGATGTTTCCACGGTCCTCTACACCGGACCCGGCACGAAGCGGCACGTTCCGGGAAGCCGAGGCGCGTCTGCCCGAGATTGCGGCAATGGGCTTCGACGTCGTCTACCTGCCGCCGATTCATCCTATCGGGCGTACGCATCGGAAAGGCCGCAACAACTCGCTTACGAGCGGGCCGGCCGACCCGGGCAGCCCGTGGGCTATCGGCGCGGACGAAGGCGGTCATACGGCCGTCGAACCCGGACTCGGCACGCTCGGCGACTTCGATCGATTCGTCGACACCGCGTCCCACCTCGGGCTCGACGTCGCGCTCGACATCGCCTTCCAGGCGTCGCCCGATCATCCCTGGGTACGCGAGCACCCGGAGTGGTTCAGACATCGTCCCGACGGATCGATCAAGTACGCGGAGAATCCGCCGAAGAAATACCAGGACATCTATCCGTTCGACTTCGAGACGGCCGATCGTGAATCGCTGTGGCTCGCGCTGCGCGATGTCTTTCTGTTCTGGATCGGCCATGGCGTGAAGATTTTCCGGGTCGACAATCCGCACACGAAGCCGTTCCGGTTCTGGGAATGGTGCATCGGAGAAATCAAGCGGACGCATCCCGACGCAATCTTCCTGTCCGAGGCGTTCACGCGTCCGAAGGTGATGCGCCACCTGGCGAAGGCCGGATTCACACAGTCGTACACCTATTTCACGTGGCGCAACAGCGCCGCCGAGCTGCGCGACTACCTGACCGAGCTCACCCGGACCGAGGTGGCGGAATATCTGCGGCCCAACCTGTTTGCGAACACTCCCGACATCCTGCACGAGTTCCTGCAACAGGGGGGCAAACCGGCCTTCGAGGTACGGCTGATCCTCGCCGCCACGCTCGGCGCGAGCTACGGCATCTACAGCGGATTCGAGTTGTGCGAGAACGTGCCGCTGCGACCTGGTTCGGAGGAGTACCTCGACTCGGAGAAATACGAGATCACGCTGCGCGACTGGAACCAGCCGGGCCACCTGAAAGAGCTGATCGCGCAGATCAACGCGATCCGGCGCGCGCATCCGGCGCTGCAGCAGAACGCCACGCTCCGCTTTCACGCCTGCAGCGCCGACGCGGTGCTCTGTTTCAGTAAATCGGACGGGGCGCACCGCGACTTTGTCTTTGTTGTGGCGAACACGACGCCGGCCCACATGCAGCACGGGTGGGTGGAGTTGCCGATTGGCGAGCTTGGTCTCGCGCCGGACACTTCGTACGTCGTCGAGGACCTGCTCGATTCGGCGACCTACACCTGGCGCGGGGCCCGGAACTACGTGCGCCTCGATCCGGCGGAGCGCATGGCGCACGTGTTTGTGATCCGGCACCCCTGAAGGGATGCCCTACGAGCCGATGAGCGACCCACTCTGGTACAAAGACGCGATCATCTACGAGGCGCACGTGCGCGGCTTCTTCGACAGCACCGGGGACGGCATCGGCGACTTCGCCGGCTTCACGCAGAAGCTCCCCTACCTGCACGACCTCGGTATCACCTGTATCTGGCTGCTGCCGTTCTATCCCTCGCCGCTGCGCGACGACGGGTACGACATCGCCGATTACACGTCGATCAACCCGATGTACGGCACGCTCGACGACTTCAAGCGCTTCCTCGACGCCGCGCACACGCTGAACATCCGCGTCCTGACGGAGCTCGTCATCAACCACACCTCCGATCAACACCCGTGGTTCCAGCGGGCACGGCACGCGCCGAAGGGCTCGTCCGAACGCGACTACTACGTGTGGAGCGACACCGACACGAAGTACAGCGGGACGCGGATCATCTTCGTCGACACCGAGAAGTCGAACTGGACGCTCGATCCGGTGGCCGGTCAGTACTACTGGCACCGTTTCTTTTCGCATCAGCCGGACCTGAACTTCGACAACCCGGCGGTACTCGAGGCGCTGCTCGACGTGATGCGGTTCTGGCTCGACATGGGCGTCGACGCCCTGCGGCTCGACGCGATTCCGTACCTGATCGAGCGGGAAGGCACGATCAACGAAAACCTTCCCGAGACCCACGACATCCTCAAGCAGATCCGCCGCGCCCTCGACGCGCGCTACAGCGGACGGGTGCTGCTGGCCGAAGCGAACCAGTGGCCGTCCGACGTGCGCGCCTACTTCGGCGACGGCGACGAGTGCCACATGGCGTTCCACTTCCCGCTGATGCCGCGGATCTTCATGGGCCTGCGCCAGGAGGAACGCCACCCGATCGTCGAAATCATGAACCAGACGCCGGAGATTCCCGAGGCATGCCAGTGGGCGCTCTTCCTCCGCAACCACGACGAGCTGACGCTCGAAATGGTGACCGACGAGGAGCGCGACTACATGTACTCGCAGTACGCCGCGGAGCCGGAGATGCGCCTCAACGTCGGGATCCGACGCCGGCTGGCGCCGCTGATGGAAAACAGCCGGCCGCGCATCGAGCTGATGAACAGCCTGCTGTTCTCGATGCCGGGCACGCCGATCGTCTACTACGGCGACGAGATCGGCATGGGCGACAACGTCTATCTCGGCGATCGCAATGGCGTCCGCACGCCGATGCAATGGAGCAGCGATCGCAACGCCGGTTTCTCCCGCGCCGATCCGGCGCGCCTCTACTTCCCCGTGATCATGGACCCGGTCTACGGCTACGAAGCCATCAACGTCGAGGCGCAGGAGCGGTCCCCCTTCTCGCTGCTCCACTGGATGAAGCGGATGATCGCGCTCCGCCGCCAACACCCGGTCTTCGGCCGCGGCTCCATCGAGTTCATCCGTACCGGCAACCGGAAGGTCCTGACCTACGTGCGGCGCGACGAGACCGAAACCATCCTCTGCGTGGCCAATCTGTCGCGTGCCGTGCAGCCGGTCGAGATTCCCCTCGCCCAGTTTGCCGGGTTGACGCCGGTGGAGCTCCTCGGACAGACGCAGCTGCCAAAGATCGGCGACCAGGCGTATTTCCTGACACTCGCGCCGTACGGCTTCTACTGGCTGCGGCTCCAGGAGGTGGTCGTGCCGACGACGTCGCGGATCGTGCCGGTCGTGGACGAGCATCCGGCCGTGCCGTCGCTGTTTGCCGGCGTGGTCTGGGACGCGACGCTCGACGGCAGCATGCGCGGCATCATCGAAAAGCAGGCGCTGGTGCCGTTCCTCGAACGGCAACGATGGTTTGGCGGCAAGGCGCGGCCGGTGTCGGCGGCGCGGTTCGTCGACTGGGCCACGCTCCGGCGCGGCGCGCATCCGGCGTTTCTCAGCCTGGTCGAGGTGCAGTATCGCGACGGCGGGCGCGAACACTACGTGCTGCCGCTGGCCATGGTCAGCGGCCCTGACGCCGACATCGTCGATCAGCAGCACGGACACGCCGTGCTGTCGCGGATCACCGGCGCACGCAAAGGGCTCCTCTATGACGGCTTGTTCGACGACGGCGTCTGCGGAATACTGCTCGATCTCATGCGCCGTTCCGGCGAGATCAAAATGCGGAACGGACGGATTCAGGGAGTCGCGCAGCCGGAGCTCGCTGCCGTCACGCTCGAGACCAGCGCGCCGCCGTTGATTCGCCGGACGGCCGATCAGAGCAACACGTCGGTGCTCTTCGCGTGGCAGTTGATCATGAAGATCTTCCGGCGCGTGGAGCCGGGCGTGAATCCGGACGTCGAGATCGGGGCGTTCCTGACGTCGCGCGGCTTCAGCCGTATTCCACCACTGGTCGGCGCGCTCACCTACGAACACACCAGCGGCGACGCGACGTCGGTCGTCATGCTCCAGCGCTTCGTCTCGAACCAGGGAAACGCCTGGGACGTCACCATCGAGGAGCTCGGACGGTACTTCGATCGTGTGAAGGCGCTGCCCGCGGCCGCGACGGCCGCGGAAGCGGAGGTCATCCGTCCCTATCTGGCGCGTGCGGAGCTCCTCGGCCGGCGCACGGGCGAGCTGCACGTGGCGCTGGCGTCGGCCGGTCGCGACGAAGCGGCCTTCACGGCCGACGCCTTTTCGGCCGCTGACGTCGCCGCAACCGCGCGCCGGATGCGCGAGGGCGCGCTGGGACAGCTTCGACTGCTCGAGTCGGCCCTGCCCCAGCTCGACGACCGGCGGCGGCTGCTGGCGAGCGAGCTGCTGATGCAGCGCGACGAGCTGACGCAGCATATCGACGCCATGACACACGTGCGGTCGGCTGGCTCACGCATCCGGTGCCATGGCGACTATCACCTCGGACAGGTGCTCGTGGCCGAAGCGGACATCGTCATCCTGGACTTCGAGGGTGAACCGGCACGCCCGCTCGCCGAACGGCGCCAGAAGTGTTCCCCGCTGCGCGACGTCGCGGGCATGCTGCGCTCGTTCAGCTACGCCGCCCTCACAGGTCTCGATGTCGCCACCCATACGCGGTCCGAGGATCTCGCCCGGCTGGCGCCGTGGGCGCGGCTCTGGGAATCGTGGGTCAGCTCGGCGTTCCGGCACGCGTATCTCGCGGCGACCGACGGCACGGCGCTGGTGCCTCGTGATCCTGATGACTTCGACACACTGTTGCGCGGCTTCGTTGTCGAGAAGGCGCTGTATGAACTCGCGTACGAGCTGAACAATCGTCCGGACTGGGCGCACATTCCGCTGATGGGGCTGCTCAACCTGAGATCGCTGCATCACGCGTGAGGGCTCGTGTCTTGCACGCAGGCCCGGCTGAAGCCGGACACGGCGTCGATTCGTAGTGTCCGTTATCAGGCGGACGAGTGACGCGTAGTGTCCGCCTTCAGGCGAACCCCAGCCCCAACCACCCGCGATGAGGAGACTTTGATGGCGATGCAGACGATCGAAGAACTGTTCGAGCACGAGCTTCGGGACATCTACTCGGGCGAACAGTCGCTGCTCGACGCCCTCGAGCAGATGGCCAACGAGAGCTCGGACCGCGAAATCAAGAAGGGCTTTACACAGCACCGGCGCGAAACGCAGGGACAGATCAAGCGGCTCGAGAAGGTTTACAAGGTGCTCGGCCAGAAGCCCAAATCGGCGTCGTGCCCCGGCATCGAGGGGTTGATCAAAGAAAAGAAGGCGCTGATGCGCGAGAAGCCGTCCGACGAGCTTCTCGAGTTCTACAACATCGGGGCTGCGCAGAAGGTCGAGCGTTACGAGATCACGGCCTACGAAGGCCTGATCGACATGGCCGAAAAACTGGGGATGGCCGAGGTCGTGGACCTCCTCGAGCAGAACCTGCAGGAGGAGGAGATGACGCTGAACCGGCTGAAGGCCATCGCGTCGGAATTCGACGTCACGGAGGAATCCGACGAAGAGATGGAGGACGAGGAGGAAGAGGAACGCGCGACGAAATAAAGACGTCAGTTACGCCGGCGTGTCACGGTCCCGCTACAATTGATGCTGCACCATGGCGAAGAAGAATTCCCGTTCCGACAAATCCACGCCCCTGACCAACCTGCCGGCGCCCGAGCGGCGCCGGACGGCCCGCGCCGCGACGCGCAGCACAGCAACAACGCCTGATGCCCTGATTGCGGAGCCCGACGGCACGCCGGCCGTCGTACGCCACACCGCCGACGACACGCCGGGGCAAGGCGACGGACCGGTCACCACGACACCGACGTACGAACAAATCGCCGAGGCCGCTTATCACCGCTACCTCCAGCGCGGCGGCCAGCACGGCAGCGATTTCGACGACTGGATCGACGCGGAGCGCTCGCTCCGCTCGCGCTAAAAAAGCAGGCCTCAGGATTCGGGCCCAAGACCCAAGGGCTGGTCCAGGCGTAAGCCGCCTGATCCCTAGACCAGCCCTTCACCCTGAGGCCTGAGGCCTTTTCCTTGCAGAGGCCTCCGCATATGGCTCGTGCACTCTGGAAAGGCTCGCTCGCCTTCGGGCTGGTCAATATTCCCGTTGAGCTCCACACTGCCGTCCGCGACTCGCGGCCGCGGTTCCGCATGCTTCACGCCAAGGACAAATCACCGGTGAAGTTCGAGCGTGTGTGCGCGCGCGAGGGCAAGCCGGTGGCCTGGGAGGATCTGGTCAAAGGCTACGAGTATCAGAAAGGCCACTTCGTCGTTCTGAGCAAGGAGGACTTCAAGCAGGCCGCGCTGGAGAAGAACCGGACGGTCGACATCCGCAACTTCGTCAAGGGCGAAGAGATTGACGACCGCTTCTTCGAAACGTCGTACTACCTGACGCCGCAGAAAGGCGGCGAACGCTCCTATGCATTGCTCCGCGAGGCCATCCGGCAGACCGAGCTCGTCGGCATCGCGACGATCGTCCTGCGCGAGGCTCAGCACCTTGCGGCGCTGGAAGTGAAGGGCGACGCGATGGTGCTGACGATGATGCGGTATGCGGAGGAGCTGGTGGAGACCGACGAGTATTCGTTCCCTGCCGCCGGCAACATCCGGCAGCCCGAGCTGAAGATGGCGCGCACGCTCGTCGAGCAGCTGGCCGACACGTGGGATCCATCTCAGTACACCGACGAGTACCGCGCCAACCTGATGAAGATCATCAAGGCGAAGATGAAGGGCAAGACCGTCGAACTGCACGAGACCGAGGAACCGCGCTCAGCCGAGGTGGTAGACCTGATGGAGCGGTTGCGGCAGTCGCTCGAGGGGACCGGCGCGCGGGCGCGGAAAACCGCGTCCACGCGCACCAAGAAGAAGACGGCCGCGCACGGAAAACGCAAGCGCGCGGCCTAGTCGTAGTGTCCGCCTTCCTCGTCCGCCGCAGCGCGGATCGCGCGAAGGCGGAAGGCGGACCTAGAACCCTACGCGTATCTCGCCGACAATCTGCCGCCTCAGGATGTCGCCGAAGATGTGCTGCTGGACCTCCTGGTTGCCCAGGTTGACGGCCTTGATGCTCGTCGTCAGCCGGTCGCCCATCCAGCGCACGCCAAAGGCGCCGTTGACCAGCGTGTACGCGTCGGTCGTTCCCGCGTAGCGCACGTCGAGGACGTCCTGCCAGTAGGCCTCGTCGGTGACATTCACCGACAGGTTGCCGAGGAACCGCCGGTAGCTGAAATCGAAGCCGGCGTTGAACCGGTTCTCGGCCGGCCAATTGATGTCGTTGATGCTCGTTCCCGCCGGCAGATCCCGGGCGACGGGCTTCCACTGGTACGAGTAGTTTGCGAACACGTTGACGTAGCGGTTCAGCGCCGTGTCCACGCTCAGCTCGATGCCCTTGTCTTTGACCTCGCCGAAGTTCAGATACGTGTATCGGGATGGCAGCAGGATCGGCGGGTTGAAATTGGCCAGCAGCGTCAGGATGCTGGTCGGCAGCGGGGCCGGCCAGGTGACCGGCGGTTGCGCCGCGCTGTAGAACGCGTTGGGCGTGAAGTAGATGCCGTCCTCGGTCCTGTTCCAGTACACCGCGGCGCTGACGTTCACCTTGCGGACCGCGCCGACGTAGCCGAGCTCGAATGCGGTCAGCGTCTCCTGCTCCAGCGACTCGTTCCCGACCGCGCTGATCGGAAACACGAAATTCGACAGCAGCGGATTCACGGCGCCCAGATTGATCTGGTTGAGGATCACCGTCTGGATGTTGTTGTTGATGAACGAGGGCGCCCGGAACGCGCGGTTGAACGACACGCGGAACGTCTGCGAGGCCGCCGGCTTGATCATGAACGTCGTCCGCGGTGAAAACACCGCGTCGTCTATCGACGAGAACTTGTCGACGCGGCCGCCGACCACCCAGCGGAAATGGTCGCTGAGGAAGATCTCGTCCTGGATGTAGGCGCCGCCCTCGTTGCGGTCGTCGCCGTTCGGCGCGAGCGAGATGTCGAACGTGTTGTGCCGGAAATTGCCGCCGAAGCTCAGGGCGTGCCGCGTGCCGATGACGCGGACGTCGCTCGCCTCGACGTCGAACGTCTTGGTGTCGAAGAGCAGCGGCAGGAACGCTCCGGTCGGTCCACGCGCCAGCAGGTTGATGGCATTGCCGTCCAGCATGTTGGAGAAGAAGGCAATCCGCCGCGCCCCTCTCTCGTAGCGGCCGGTGAAATACGTCATCCGCGAGTCGCTGTCGATGTCGAACGGGCCGACCCCGCTGTGGATGATGCCTTCCGTTCCGGCGACACCGCCGGCAAACGTCAGACGCCCGCGATTGCCCCCGGCGAAGTCGTAATCGACGCGCGCGTCGAACTTCGGCTGCGTGGTGCCGGTATTCCCCACGTCCGGATAGGGCGTCTGAAACTGGTTGGGGATGACGCCGAATGGCCGCGGGAGCGGATCCTGCGTGAAGTAGCCGGCGGACAGCTTGTACGACCAGCGATCGTCAACGGCCCGCGCATGCGATCCGTTCACGTAGAAGAGGGAGCCCATGTCCTCGTCGCGGCCGGTGACGTTGCGGTTGAAGGCGCCGGCGCCGATGACGACCGAGTTGCCTCCCGCGGTGGCGGCCAGCTCGCGCGGCGTTTTCGTGATGACGTTGACGACACCCGACATGGCGTTCGCGCCCCACACCGCCGACGCCGGACCGCGGACCACCTCGATGCGCTTGATTTCGTTCAGGTTCGTCGGCACGAGGTCCCACATCACCATGCCGAAGAAGTCGAGATAGATGCTGCGGCCGTCCACCAGGGCGAGCTGCGAGGTGGCCAGCGTGGACGTCGCGCCGCGCGTGGTGAAATTCACGTCGCGCGCCGAGGTCTGCGTGACGTTGATCCCCGGCACCGCGCGCAGCAGGTCGCCCATGTTCGATCCGGGCGAGCTTTGCAGCGTCTGCGACGTGATCAGCGTGACGGCGGCCGGGGCGTTGATGAGCGCCTGTTCCGACCGCGACGCGGACACCACGACTTGCTCTTCGAACGTGGGGGCTTTTTCCTCCTCGGCGGGTGGCTGCGCCGGCGGCGACTGCTGGTTCCCTTGCGCGAACGCGGATCCCGCGCACGCGACCACGAAGATCCCGGCAAGCAGGCGAGCAATCATCGATTCTCTCCTTCGTGCGGTTGGCCGTGTCGTGCCTGAAAGGGGTGCGAGCCAGATGATACCGCTCACGCGGGTGTTTTGCTGGTCGTCACCGCACGGGTTTTGCGGCGTGTCGATGAAAAGTATTGCGAGATTTCCGCGATCCGCACCAACGCTCCCATGCGAGAGCGATAACGACAACGAGGACGATGAGCGGGAAAGGACCAAATCCATTCACCATCCATTGCTCAGCGGTCCACGCCGGCAACGCGACGAACAGCCACGTCGGGCGATTCAGCGCGATCCACGCGACCAACAGGTCAACCGTGGACATGGCCGCATGCCGCCAAGGTGGATAACCCGGCCCATAGAGGAAAATGTCGAACCAGAGCAGCACGAACCCGATAGCGTGGGCCATGGACCCGGCGGCAAACCCGATGGCGGTGATTCGGGAGACGGTCGGCTTCAATGCTGGTGCGCCCGGCCCTTCGACTCGCTCCGCTCGCTCAGGGCTCCGGGCCGGTCTGTGGCTCGCCATGAGCGAGCCTGTCGTTCTGGTGCTCGCGACCGGCGAGTCGAATGGTGCGCCCGGCAGGATTCGAACCTGCGGCCTTTGGCTCCGGAGGGAAGCCTTGACGCGCGCCGACGCTCCCGTAGAATCGGGCTTCGGAGCCGCGCACAGAGGGAGTCGAATGATCAGGACCGTGGAAGCGATACTCGAGGATGCGCCAGGCGTGGTCGCACCTGCAGTAGATCCGTATCGGTAGGGTTGCTACGTGCGCGTCCTAATCGACTACGAAGGCCGTGCAATCCGGCTGACATCCGAGCGCCAGAAGCACATCGTGCAGCACCCGGAGATGGTAGGCTTGGACGAGGAACTCGTGCGCATTGGCGGCCCCGGAGCGCGTCGTCGTTTCGGTTACCGATGCGGACACACGGCTCTAATACCGATACTTGGTCCAGACACTCGTCGGGTCCAAGTACCTCTGCGTGGTCGCCAAGGTGCTGCCGACCGACGCCTTCGTGATCACCGCGTACTTTACGGACAAGGTAAAGAAAGGGCGTGTACTGTGGCCGAGCGCCGTCTGAAGATCTGGTATGACCGCGAAGGCGATTTCCTCGAAGTCATGTTCGAGGACCGGCCCGGGTATTTCCGTGAGACTGCGAACGATCAGGTCATGGAGAAAGTCGACGAGGCGGGACACGTCATCGGCTTCTCCGTGTTGAAGGTCAGCTCGCTGCAATCCGCTCCGCTGGAAGTCGCTCTTTCGCAGTAGCCACGTACGCAATGGCGATGGTCCCGGAGCGCCACACAGGCTCGACCCGAACCCAGCCCAGTGCCGAAATCGGCTCGGTGGACACCAGCATGATCATGCTCCAGGCCGATTTCAATCACATGGACACGCAGGGGCGACTCCGCCTTGGCGATCTCCGCATGCACCTGCGCACCCCGTTCGACGCGATCGCGGCGAAGCAGGAGCGGATCATCTTCGTGGATGGCGAAGACCTCGTCCGCGGCGAGTTGGTGCACGATCCTCAACTTGGATGGCTCGGTCAGGTCGATTGGTCGACGCAAGACGTGTGGGAAGCCTATCCCAGTGCCGCCGCTCGCGGCTGATCAAGTCAGACCTCAGGCTACGATCGGTCGCTCCGCGCCAAGAGGATACGACCGTGCTCGCGCGGGTCAAGACTCCGCGAGCTCCGCTCGCCGCTGGCGCGGTCTTGACCCGCGCTCCGCGCGCTCGTCGAAGAGGCATTTACCGGAGCGACGACGCCACCCGTGTCGGAGAGAGTCAGGAGTTGACAGCAGCCGGCGTCTGACAGCGTCCACTGGACGGACACCGGGCAGCGCGGCATCGGAAACCGGTGCCAGTGATGCAGCTCTGGAGGATTGGAATCGACCGGAAGAGCAGGAGGCGTGGGCGCACCTTCAGCAGGTGCGGTAGTTCTCGTCCAGTCTCCGTTCTTCGATTTGTCGCGATCGAAGCTACGGTCAGCTGTCGTACTTGCGGATGTCGGTCGGGGCGATCTTCTGCTCTGCCAAATCACGAGCAAATCCTATTGGCAATCTGCTGGCGGCCATGCTCGCGCGATCGGAATATCGCGGTGCGGCCACGACACGTTCCGAACCTAACGAACAGTCCGAACGTTACACGGCCCTGAGCGCAACGGTCGGTTGAATCGTCGTCGCCCGGCGCGCCGGAATCAGCGTCGCAGCCAGCGTCGAGATCAGCAGCGTGCCGACCACGGCAACCAGCACGAATGGGTCATCCATGTTACGGATCGACCATTGTGCGAGGACGGAGTTGAGCACAACGCTTAGGAACAGGCCGATCCGAGACCGGCCGTCACCAGTTCGTCGTCGAGCTCTGTCTCCAGTGCGTCGCGTTTGAGCAAGGCGCGCAGCCAGTGCTTGAGCGTGTTCAAAGGGCCCATCGCCGGGAGAAGTCGCTAAACGGCATCGAGGATGTGGCGCATGGCGGTTGTGAGCTTTCGCCACGCGACGGTCTCGGCCTCGAGCCGCTTTCTGCCGACGCGCGTCAGCTCGTAGTATTTCGCGCGGCGGTTGTTTTCGGACGCCCGCCACTGCGCTTTGATCCATCCCTTGCGTTCCAGCCGATGAAGCGCCGGATAAATGGAGCCTTGCTTCACCTGCAGGACGTCGCGCGAGAACTGCTGGATGCGGTCGGAAATCCCCCACCCGTGCTGCGGTTCCAGGGCCACCGCTTTCAGAATGAGCAGGTCGAGCGTGCCCTGTGGAAGGTCAATTCGCTCCTCGGTCATCGTCGAATCCTCAATCCTTCGTGGCGTTCATTCAGCATGTAAGACGGCGCGCAGGTTCAGTCGTGCGGCTCGCAAGCCGGGCACGAGAGCAGCCAGGAGAGATGTGCCGGCGAGCGAGCCGACGGCTACGGTCAAGACCAGCGGATCCTGCGCGGAGACTCCGTACAGGAAGTCGCGCACGGCCGGGCCGACGACAAGAACCGTGACAACGAATCCCGCGAGGATGCCGATGAGAGCGGGTGCGAACGCCTGCCGCACGACGAGGGCCACGATCTCGAACGGCGCGCCTCCTGCCGCCGCACGGATTGCCATCTCGCGTGTCCGCCGACGCACCGCGCTCGCGACCACCCCGTACATCCCTAAGCAGGCGAGAAACACCGAGGCGGCACTCAACACAATCAGCAACGTCGTCAGCGCTCGCTCCGGCGCCACGAGGCGAGCGTACCGCGCCGTTCCGGTTTCGACCTCGAATACGGCCGCATCCGGAGCGATGTCAGAGACGACCCGCTGGACGTCGGGAACAACCTGTGCGGCTGGTCCAGCCGTTCGCACCGAAAAGGCGATATACGCGCCGGTCACCGCGGTCGATGGATGCAGCAGCGGAACGTAGACCGGCGGCACGAGAGGCCCTCGCGGTGCCCGATCGAGTGGACGACGCCGCCCGGCCGCCTCGGTGGGCCGCTCGCCGATGACGCCAATCACTCGATGGGTCGGTGTGGCGCTGCCACACATGGCCAGCAGTTCGCCGATCGTGGCGTGCGAATTCAGGCGCGTGGCGATCGCTGATGACACCACGGCGACGGGCGGCGCTCCCGCGACTTCGTCGGTGCGGTCAACCGGTCTGCCCGCCCTCGTCGGCAGTGCTGCGATCCGAAAGTAGTCAGGGGTGACGGCAAGAATCCTCATGGAACCGCCCTGCCCCGACGCGCCCGCACACTGGCCGGCGCCCTCCGACGCCGACACGGCCGTGACCCCAGGCACCTCACGCACCCGTGCAAGGACTTGCCCGACGAAGCGTCGTGTGTCCTCAGCCCCATAGCCGCTGAGCCGCAGATCGGCGGTGAAGTGCAGGAGGTGGTCGGGCTCTGGCTCCATCGTCACCGTCCGCAGATTGTTGACCGTGCGCAACGAGAGGCCGGCGACCACGAGCAGGATCACGGCCGCCATGGGCTGGACGGCAACCAGCGCGGTAATGGGAGAGACTCGTGGAAAGACACGTGCCTGCGAGCGGCGGCGCACGGCCGCGGGATCAGCGGCGCTCCGCGTTACGCTCATCGCCGGGGCTATCGAGCAGACCATGCCCGTCGCCATCGAGACGAGAGCCGTAAACACCAGCACTCGCGCATCAAGCGTGGCCTCGATTCTCCCGATTTCGGCGCCTCCGCCGAGAAAGGATCCGAGAAGAACCGGGATCGCGCGATTCAGGTAGTACGCGACCACCAGCCCGAGCGCGCCTCCGGCGACCGACACGAATATGCCTTCCGTCGCGAGTTGACGGACCACCCGCGCGCGTGACGCCCCGAGCGCCAGCCGTGTGGCCACTTCGTTCATCCGCGTCGGTGCCCGGGCGAGCAGCATTGCCGCGACGTTCGCGCAGGCCACCAGCAGAAGCAGCGCGGTGGCCACCATCAGCACGGGAAAGGTGTCGCGGGTTTCCAGACGCAGGTCGTCCATCCCGGCGGCTGCGGACGCGATCTGAAGCTCTGGCTGTCCCCGCCTCGACGCGGGCGGCGCCAGCCCTGCTCCCTGTAGCCGGGCGAGGACCTCGGAGCGGGCCGCGGCATCGCTGACGTTGTCGCGGAGTGTCGCCACCACCTCGCAGGCGGACCAGTCACCTGGATCGTTCAGACGTCGTCCCTTGAAGGTCGTGTCGAAGCGGACCCCCGAATACATCGGCAGGGACACATACACGTCTGCGGCGCGGGCTGGATTCAGCCCAAAGAACGCTTTGGGCATGACGCCGACGATTGTGGCCGTCTGTCCGTTCACGCGCAGAGGGGTACCGATGATCGACGGATCTTCCCCAAACGATCGTTGCCACAGGCGGTGACTGAGCACGGCGACGGCGGCACCGTGTTGGTCGTCCTGCGCGGTGATGGCGCGCCCGAGCGCCGGCGTCGCACCCACGGTCCGGAAGTAATTGCCCGAGACGATTTGCGCCTCGACGCGTCCGTGCTCCGCGAGATGGACGAAGGCCCCGCTCCAGCACGCCACGTCGGAGAAGACGCGCGACTGATCGACGAGCGCGCGGTACGCGGGATATGAGAAGCGGCCGCCGGCGTAGCGACGTGGCGCAGAACCGGGTGTCGCCCAGTACAGTGTTCTCAACTGTTCGGGAGCTGCGACTGGCAGTGGTGTGAGAAAGACGGCGTTAACCTGGCTGAACATCGCGGTCGTGGCGCCGATTCCAAGGGCCAGCGTCGTTACGAGCACGAGCGTAAACGCCGGCAACCGCGTAAACGAGCGCCATGCCGACACCAGGTCTCGACGCACGTCATCAACCGCGGTTGCGGGGTGCCACGTGTCCCGCACATCGTCTTTGAGCGCTGCGACGCTGCCGATCATGCGGCGCGCTGCGGCTTCTGCCTCTTCCGCTGACAGGCCCTTCGCCATGTGGCGGCGGATCTGCTCTTCCAGATGGAAGTTCAGTTCGTCATCGAGCTCGGCCTCGAGTGCGTCGCGCCGCAGCAAGGTTCGCAGCCAGTGTGTGAGCGCAGTCCACAGGCCCATTCGGGGGATACCTACCGGCGACTGCCGAACGGGAGCTGGCGCCCATCAGCGAGCGTCAGTTCCAGGCCGTACGCGAAGCGGCGATTCTTCAGCAGACTCGTGTGAGTCCCTCGGGCACGTCCCGCCGGTGGATAGGCTTCGATGAGCTGCATAAGGCGTGCTTGCGCAGGAGACGCGTCGGAGGGCAGATAGACGGACACGGTGGCTGCGGTGTTCGCCGGCACCGTCGGATTGTCTGCGCCGAATCTCCATCCCGCCCGTTCGAGCGCGGCGCGTGAGTCACCCTCGACTGCCCACGCGCCTAGGCCGGGAATGCGAGTCATCAAGAGAAGCGTGGCATCAGGGCCCAGCGCATCGACTTGCGCGATGTTGCCCGTCAGTGTCATCACCTCGCTGGTGTCGTACTCGGCCTTGAATTCAGCGGTTTGCGGGTTTTGCGAAGCGCCCGCGCCGATGATGGAGAGCACACTCACAACAATCGCCACACACACTCGCATCGCTGTCCTCCCGTTGTTCTTCGACATCATATCCCTTGCACATCGACAGGAGTAGAGGTAATCTCCCTGCGGCTCCGGAGGACGTGTGAAAGTTGCCGTGGTGATCGGCGTCATGGTGGTAGGCCTTGCCGGCGTCTCTGTCCTTGCAATCGCGGCACAGGATGCTAGGGGCGCCGCGCTGCCGGCCTTCGATGTCGCGTCGGTTCGTCGAAACGTCGTGGGCGGGGTGCCGAGGATGCGGGTGGAGGGAGGCCGCTTCGTCGCTTCGAACAGCTCGCTCCGTGAACTGATACTCACTGCCTACCGGACGCAATCGTTCCAGGTCGTCGGCGGTCCAGAGTGGTGGCAACCGGCTCCGGGACCGAGCCGGGCGGCTCCGGCGTCGCCGAGGTCCGGTAACGTCACGTTTGACGTCATCGCGAGTATCCCGCAGAACGCACCGCCCGCCCAGGTGCCATTGATGCTGCGGCGGCTGCTGGCACAGCGGTTCAATCTCGTCGTCCACACCGAAATGCGTGACATGCCCGTCTATCTCTTGACGCATGCCCGCGACGACAAGAGGCTCGGCCCCCGGTTGACCAGGTCTACGCACGAGTGTCAGACGGAAATCGATGGTGGTCCCCTTCGTGCCCCTGTGACCCGCGTCACGGACGACGGCAAACCACTGTGCGGGATGATGCTGAGCCCCGCGAGCATACGCGGCGGAGGGTTGACAATGAGATTCCTGGCGCACGCGCTTACCGGGTACGCCCGCCGGATTGTCCTGGATCGCACCGAGCTCGAGGGGCCGTTCGATTTCCATCTCACCTACGCGCCCTCGGCGCCGGGCGGTGCACCGGCGCCGTCAGACGATCGACCCTCCGTCTTCACCGCGGTGCGGGAGCAGCTTGGGCTGAAGCTCGAAGCCGCGACGGCGTCGGTGGAGGTGCTCGTCGTCGACAGTGTCTCGATGCCGACCGAGAACTGATCGTGACGGCAAGTCTCCGGGTTCATCGTGCCGTGACGTGCATCGCCGCGTTCCTGCTCTCGGTCGTTGCCCACGGGCAAACAATCGACCTCATGACGGACGCCGCCCCTGCGGTTCGCGACGCCGTTCCCGCCGTGCTCGATCTGTTCGAGCAGTACCCGATCGTGGCCTTGTCTGAAGGGCCGCACAACAACCAGAAGGGACATGAATTCCGCCTGGCGCTGGTGCGGGATCCGCGATTCGGGTCACTGGTCAACGATGTCGTCGTCGAATTCGGTAACGCCAGATATCAGGCGGTGATGGACCGATTTACCGCTGGCGCGTATGTCCCGTACCGGGAACTCCGGCAGGTGTGGGAGAACACGACGATCCCCGGGACGATCTGGGATTCGCCGATCTATTACGAGTTCTTCGCGGCGATTCGGGAAGTCAACCGCGCAACCGGCTCGCGCGTTCGAGTCCTGCTCGGCGATCCCCCAGTCGATTGGACGTCCATCCGCAGCGCCGACGAGATCGACGCCAACTACACTCAGCGCGATCGGCATCCTGCAACGGTGATTCAGCAGGAAGTGCTGAATCGGAATCGTCGTGCGCTCGTCGTGTACGGCGAGGGGCACCTGCTGACGAGCGGACGCGTAGGCGCTGACACGCTCGTAGATATTCTCCAACGCGAATCGAAAGCGCGCATCTTCACGATCTCCAACGGATATCCCGATCTGGCACGGTTCCAGAACGGCGCATCCTGGCCGGTTCCCGGTCTTGTGATGGTCAAGGGGACCACTGTCGGCGGCGTTCCGAGCGCGGCGGGTACGCCGCTCGCACTGGATTTCGATGCCGTGCTGCACCTCGGTGGTCCATCCGCCCTCTCGATGACCGAAGTCAGCAAGGCCGTCTGTAGCGACCCCGAGTACGTGAAGATGCGACTCGATCGATACGCGCTGACGGCAAGACCCGGCAATCCCGATCCTGCCGGGGAACTGAAAAGCCTGTGTGGGCTGACAAGAACTCCCGATTGAAGCTTGAGAGCGACACAGCGTTTCTCGATGTCGTCGTCATCAACGAGGCGAGTCCGCCCTCCGAGAACTAATGGAGTCTTGACACGCCGACGCGACACGCCGACGCGCTGAGCTTGACGACGGTTTCGGCGCAGGCGTAAGTTCAGTGCATCTCGTGTGGCGATGGGTCGCCACTCCCTCCACTCCGCAAGCAGTGGAGGCGCTTACGCCGTATCGCCCAGGGGCCAACGGTCGTAAGCA
Organism: Vicinamibacterales bacterium; assembly: GCA_050742535.1. Classification (GTDB taxonomy): domain Bacteria; phylum Acidobacteriota; class Vicinamibacteria; order Vicinamibacterales; family UBA2999; genus Gp6-AA40. The sequence goes on from JBOGIQ010000049.1 coordinate 17,457, forward strand.
CCCCAAGGTCCGGTCGGTGATGCTCGGCGTCAGCCACGAAGGAGCGGGTCGCTCCGGTACGGCGACGACGAGGTTCGACGGAACGGAGCGCCAGACCGCCCTCCGGTTCGGTCGACAGCCATCGAGGGCGGACGAACCACCCGCAAGGGCACGTTGAGTGTCGCCTGGGCTCCAGACGGCGCGACGGCCCTCTGGTCGTGGGATGGACGTCGCACTTCGTGCAGGTCCACGAGTGCGATCCTCCTGCACATACGGCCAGCACACAGGCGAGATGGCCTCAGCCTCCTCAGGGCCGCCGAGTGCATCTCGCCACCTAATCACACAACGTTGGCTCGGATGTTCGGGAGGTTTCGTATGAAGCGCGATGGAGCGATGGATTCGTCGCATACTTCGTCGGACGCCGCCGCGCTCGCTGAGCGGGCGACCGCAACGTATGCCGCACTGCCAAACCGTTTGATGACCGTCAATGAGGTGGCCCGGTTTGTCGGCTGCCACGAGGAAACTGTTCGGCGCGCATACCTCCGCGGCGTGCTCGTGTCGCAGCGATTCGGCGTCAGAGGAAGGAGGTTTCACCCGAGAGACGTCGTGGACTGGCTTCGCCGCGGCGCACCCACGCGCTCGGCGGCATGAAATCTGGAGGGAGGAGAAGAGGCAGGCAAGACATGGCAATCAGACGAAAGTGCGAAGGGCGCAAGTGCGCGAACGGCCGCCGCTGTCTGGCGCACCTGCAGTTTGACCTGACGTATCAGGGCGAACGGTATCGGATGATGGTGAACGACTTCGCCATCCCGCGGATGGCGGAGGGACGCCGTCGTCCCGTGGAGTCGATTCAAGAGGCGCGCGATTGGGAGCGGCTGTTCATTGGCGAGATCAAGGCCGGCCGAGACCCACGCGCCGCACCACAACCACCCGCGAAGGCGGCAGCAGACCTGCAGCACGTGGCTGGATTCCTGGACGCCTACTTCGAGCGACACGTTCGACCGGCAGGACTTCGAAGCAACGCGTCCATCCGCAGCCGCATCGGAGTACTGAAGCAGTACCTCGGTGAGCCGCCGATCAAGCGGCTCGAACAGCCGGAGGACATCAATCGCTTCAAGCTGGACTCCGAGTACGCGACCTGCATTGGCACGACCTGCGGCACGAGGGCGCCTCGCGCCTTCTTGCCGACGGCGTGGACATCCGCATCATCCAACTGATGCTCGGCCACGCCAGCGTTCAGCAGACGCAGCGCTACCTGAACGTCACCGATGAGGAATTGCGGAGAGGGTTGGAGGTGAGTTGGCGGCGGGCGCGAGCCTTACGGCTCGTCCAGAAGCGCGCGAATGTTCCGCACGATTGTCCCCAATCTGTCACCACGGGACCGGAAAAGTGGTGCGCCCGGCAGGATTCGAACCTGCGGCCTTTGGCTCCGGAGGCCAACGCTCTATCCAGCTGAGCTACGGGCGCGTTATCAATGAATGATCTTGGATCTGTGATTAGTGATTGAAGCACTGGGCGAATCGAGCTCTGTGCCCAGGCGCCAATCACCAATCCCCAAATCACTAATCGGACAATGGCTTTGGCGCGCCCGGCAGGACTCGAACCTGCGACCTACGGATTCGAAGTCCGGCGCTCTATCCAACTGAGCTACGGGCGCACTTCCAAACCACTCATTTTACATGGGTCGTCGAGTCACGAGTCTATCTGAAACGCTGCCAGAACGCTGACCCTACGCTCGCGAAGCGGTGTCCAACTCCCGAACGGAGGGATTCGATGACCACGCGCCACGTCGCCGTGCTGCTCCTCGCCGCTCTGGTACTGCCCGTCTCGGCCGCCGATGTGTCGGGCAACTGGAGAATGACCTTCAAGGCCGACTGGACGAGTATTCCCAACCTGGCCTGCACGATCTCACAGAAAGATCAGCGCCTCGAGGGCACGTGCAGGGGCGAAGGGGCGCAGTCCAACGACAAAGTCGATCTGGCCGACGGCAAAATCGAAGGCCATGAGGTGAGTTGGACGTGGAAGATCCTGGTCCCGGATGGTGTGACGTGGACCTTTGCGTTCACAGACACGGTCGACCCGAACGGCAACGCAATGAAAGGCATCGTGAAGCTGTCTGCGGGTCCGGGCGCCAAGGTGAATGAGGCCAGCTTCACCGCAATGAAGCAGTAGGCGCGGCGCAGCTCAGTTTTCTGTCGGCCGTTCGATCGCGTCGATGACGAGCACCCGCACGGGACCCCGGCTCGATTGGAGCTTGAGCCCAAGCTGCTCCTCGAGTGCCGTGAAAACGGACCGCACGTCACTGTCGGGCCGCGGAGCCGACGTGTAATTCAAGGTGAACGCGTAGTGACCGGTCAGTCCGGTCCTGTCCACGATGACGCGACCGGTCGAACCCTGAATCGATCGCGCGAAGTTCGCCATCGTCATGCCATTGGAGATGAGCTGAGTGCCGCTCATGCTCATGCTGCACGGCGGCATCCCATTTTGCAGCGGCGCCAGTTCGGGGAGCTTTTCCCCGCGGAGGCTTGCAGTTCGCCGTGCGTCGCAATCGACGTCGAGCGTCTTCACGGCGGCAGGCAGGGCGCGATCCGCGCGCGCGAGGACCAGATCGTAGACAGGCTCCTCTCGCGTCTCGTAGTGCCCCTTGAACTTGAAACGTTCCGCAAGCAGAGCCCGAAACATCGGTTCCATGTCGGCCCGTGACGTATTGGGCGGCGCGGTCGCTGTGATGTCGTACTTCTCCGTGAAGATCCATGAAGGTGCATTCACGAACTCCGACGTGTCGGTCGGGTACGCACTACCGATGAGGGAACGGATCTCCATATTGACCATGACGAAGCGGCCCCCCGGCTGGATGCCCATGCGCCCTCCGACCTCGCCGGACGTGCTGCGTTTGACCGAGACGACGTCGAATGTCTGGCTCTGCTGAGCGTCGGCCGCAGCGATCATGACCACGGCCAGAAGACTTCCGGCGACCAGCCAAGCTGTGTTCATATCGCCCTCCTCTCGCCGAAGAATATGACACCGATTCCGGATGTCCAGGTGGGACAATTTGTCGTCCATCCCGGGAGCAACGATGACGAAATGGATCGCACTCGCCACAACGGCTGTCCTCCTTCCCGCGCTCCACGCGCACGCGCGGCAGCCTCCCCAGCCGCGCTTCGAAGTGGCCTCGATCAAGGAGAACAAGACCAACGACGGCATCGTCTCGATCCAGACCCAGAAGGGCCGGTACATGGTGCGCGGGTTCACGCTGGCGGCGCTGATCCGCAATGCCTATCGGGTCCAGGAGTTTCAGATCATCGGTGGGCCCGAGTGGATCAACACCGAGCGCTTCGATGTCGAGGCGACCTTCTCCGAAGCCGATGCGCCGCAGGTCAATCTGATGCTCCGTGCGCTGCTGACGGAGCGCTTCAATCTGGCCGTTCACAACGAAAAGAGGGAACGGCCGATCTTTGCCCTGACCGTTGCCCGCGCCGACAAGCGGTTGGGACCGGAACTGCAGAAATCAACGACAGACTGCGCCACTGCGAAGGGACCGGACGCGTGCGGCAGCACCGTCGCCCCGGGTTTCATCCGCTTGCGCGGGCGGACGATGGCGCAGTTCGCGGAATCGCTGTCGACGCTGACCATCACCGGTTCATCCCTCAACCGGCTGATCCTCGATCGCACCGGCCTCGAGGGCGCCTATAACGTGACCCTGAAGTTCACGCCGGACAACATTCCGCCCGTCAATATCCCTGGACTCCCGCCGGTCGATCCGAATGGACCGTCGATCTTCACCGCCCTGCAGGAACAGCTTGGGTTCAAGCTCGAGGCCAGCAACGGAATGGTGGAAGTCCTGGTCGTCGACCGAGCAGCGCGCCCGACGGCGAACTAGGTGGCCTGGGTGGCCTGGGTGGCCTGGGTGGCCTGGGTGGCCTGGGTGGCCTGGGTGGCCTAGGTGGCCTGGGTGGCCTGGGTGGCCTAGGTGGCCTGGGTGGCCTGGGTGGCCTGGGTGGCCTGGGTGGCCTAGGTGGCCTGGGTTTTGACGCAGGCAACCCAGGCTACCCAGCTACCCAGGCTACCTAATAGTCTCCAGCTTCGCCGTAATCGCCGTGGACTGGTTGGCGACGACGCTCACGCCGCGCGACCAGGCGGCGTAGCCGTCAAGGCTGAGCCGGACGGCGCGGGAACCCGCCGGGACTGCGTTCATCACCAGCGGCGTCCGCCCAGCGAGGCGGTTGTTCACGTAAACGCTCGCGCCAACTGGCTGCGACCTGACGATGAGCGTTCCGCGGTGCCCCGGTGATCGAGCCGTGAGCGGGGGAGCTACCAACGCTGTTCCAACGGCCCCTGGCAACGTTGCGCTCGCGGACCCGACAGGGTCCGCGCCACGTTCTTTCACGCCACCATCTTCCAAGGTTGCCCTCGCGGACCCAACAGGGTCCGCGCCACGTTCTTTCACGCCACCATCTTCCAAGGTTGCCCTCGCGGACCCGACAGGGTCCGCGCCACGATCTTCCAAGCCGCCGTTCGACCGGTTGCCGGGCGACGCGATGAGCACACCGAGGACAACGCCGGCTGCGAATATGGGAAAGGGCATAGCCCAGCGCGACACTTCGCGACGTTCGCGTACGGTTTTCAGACGGCGGATTGAATTCCAAATCTGTGATGTCGTCCATTGCCAGCGGACGAACGCGCTGAAACGCTTCAAGCGAGTCGGCGGACGGCGATGGAGTCGCCTGCGATTCGTGCTGACGCGCGGTACCGGGTTCGTGTGAATTACCGGCACTTCTGCGACGGTTGGAACGACGCGGATCATAAGGTCGGCTGAAACAACTTCGGCCGTACAGTCCTCGGAAGGAAACGAACCGAGCGGATCGCTTTCTTCGAGCGGTCGGTCGACGACAGGTTCGGTGCTATCCACGGGCAGAGGTGCTCGCGGCAGAGCAAATTCCCGGCCCGTAGGCCTGTTGAGGCCGTCGCTATTTCGGACGGAAGGATGCCGCGGCGAGCACAGCGCTTGCCCGGCAGAGCTGGACTCGGCATATCTCACGCATATGCCGCTACGAATGGCGCTCGCCGATCAAACCGCCCTCCAGGGCACCGGGCAGGACGAGCAGTACACGATCTTCGATCCATCGGAAGTCGAGCTCTCCGACACGATCCGCGCCGTTATCGAACGCGTCAACACAAACTCGATCCGGGCCAGCTGTCTGCCGGCGAGCTGGCGGCGGACATTTGCCGCCAGGTCGAGCACGAAGGCGTGAAACTGATACTCATCGACAGCCTCAACGGCTATATGAACGCGATGCAGGACCACCAGGCCGTGCTGCTGCAGCTGCACGAGCTGTTGTCGTACCTGAATCACAGGGACGTCCTCACGGTGATCACCGTCGCGCAGCACGGACTTGTCGGCGACTCGATGACCGCGCCGCTCGACATCAGCTACCTGGCGGATACGGTCATCCTGCTCCGCTACTTTGAAGCCGGCGGCGCCGTCCACAAGGCGATTTCCGTCCTCAAGAAGCGCACCGGCGCGCACGAAAGCGCCATTCGCGAGTTCAAGATTCGCGGCGATCGCCTGGAGGTCGGCGCACCGCTTGCCGCATTCCGCGGCGTTCTGACGGGAGTGCCCGAGTTCACGGGTACGGCCGAGGCCCTCTTCGGAGCCCACCGTGACGCCCCCGCGTGAGAACGGACGCGACGAACGCATCCTGGTGCTCGCGCCCCGCGGCAAGGATGCGCCGCTGGCCAGCGAGGCGCTCAACGCCGCCGGCCTGACCGCCCACATCTGCCCCGACCTCGACAATCTGATCGGCGAATTGGCCGCGGGCGCCGGCGCGATTCTGATCGCCGAGGAAGCCATCCCTCCCCATCGCATCTCGCCTGACCGGCGCGCTCGACGACGAGCCGAGCTGGTCCGAACTTCCCATCGTGGTGCTGCTGGCGGTGTCGATGCGGGACGTACGCACCCAGGCGGTGCGATATCTCGAGGTGCTGCGCAACGTCACCATGCTGGACAGGCCCGTGCGGATCGCTGCGCTCGTCAGCGCGCTTCAGTCGGCACTACGCGCCCGCCGCCGTCAGTACGAGAATCGGGATCTGATGGGGGCGCTGCAGCGTGCACTGCAAACGCGCGACGAGCTGATTGCCTCGGTGTCACACGAGCTGCGCACGCCGCTGAACGTGATCCTCGGATGGATGGCGACCCTCAATCGCCGCACCGCGGATCCGGAGCGAACCAAGGAGACGGTGTCAATCCTGGAGCGCAACGCACGGGTCCTCTGGCAGCTCGTCGAGGACCTGATTGACGTGTCACGAATCACCAGCGGCCGGGTGCAGTTGCGTATGAGCCCCGTCGATCTCGGAGCGGCGGCACGCGCCAGCATCGACACGCTCCGGCCATCGGCGCGTGCCAAACGCGTGGCGTTGAACTGCTCGGTCGATCAGGACGTACCCGAAGTGCGCGGAGACGAAGTACGCCTGCAGCAGGTGGTCTGGAACCTGATGTGGAACGCGCTGAAGTTCACGCCGGCCGGAGGACGGATCGACGTCGAGCTCCATGCGACGGACGATGGCGTGGAGCTGGTCATCGCGGATACCGGGATGGGCATCGATCCCGGCTTCCTGCCGCACGTCTTCGAGCCATTCCGCCAGGGCACCCCATCCGGCGTCGATCCGAACCGCGGCCTCGGCCTGGGCCTCGCCATCGTGCGCCATCTCGTCGAACTGCATGGCGGCGACATCGACGCGCACAGCGAGGGCATCGGCCGCGGTGCCCGCTTCCGGGTTACGTTGCCGGCCGCGGAGACGGAGGCTGCGGTACAGCCAGCACTACCCGAACCGCAAACGAGCGCCGTGCGCTGATCCCGTAAGAGTTCGGGTCCGGAAGTCCAGAAAGGCGCCCCAGGCATCGACTTCAGCATCTGCCCTGCGGTCCGCCTGACACCGTTTCTCCAGCGTAAATAGCAGTCAGGACACACCTTATTTGCTCGTGTGCAATTCCTTCAGCCGTGGCAGTACCTTTGCCTCCTGTGCGAATCGCTGGCACTTAAGTGCCTCCTGTACAGAAGGGACCCAATGCTCTTGTGGCGGCTGAAAGCCATGATGCCTGATGGCGCCGACCGGGTTGAATGCCACCTGATGCGGCGCGACATGGAATATCGCCTCTCGCTGAAAGTAGGAAAGACGATCGTCATCCACGAAACCCATCGGACCCCCGTGGCGGCGGCCGAGCGCGCGGAGGAAATGCGCCGCCAGGCGAAGCAGGGGGACCTCGTCCTGCCGGCGCGGCCTCAGGTCATCAAAGAATGAAACGACACTCATACAGAGATCGATTGGCAACCCTCGTCCGCATTCTGATTCATCGCACGCACGCTCAGGACCTCATCGAGTACGCAATCCTCACCAGCATCGCCACGGCCGTCGGCGTGCTACTCCTCAATCAGATTGGCCAGAAAGTCGCTGACATCTACAACGACGTCGCGCAGGAGGTCATCGCCGGCGGTGGTGTGGGCGGAGCCGGCGGAAGCGGCGGTGACCCCGGTGGTGGTACTGGAGGTGGCGGTACTGGCGGGGGCGGT